>MNZQ01000088.1 GCA_001873745.1 Syntrophaceae bacterium CG2_30_58_14 | reverse complement strand
CTTCCCTTTTCAGTATGACTAACAACCACCACTTTCTCCAAGTAGTTACCAATAACATAACTAATACATTCGTCCGTGAATTGACCATGATTACCAAGACCATTATCTATTGATTTTGTCCTTATAGTCGTTCTGAAATCTTCAAATTCTTTTTTATTATTCATATCCCCGAGATATACATCACAGTATTCCCCATCAACAGTTTTCAATTCAGAGAAACAGATGGAAGGAAACGAAATTATAATAATAGTCAATAATATCAAAGGTGAATAAAATTTATTTTTCATAAATCCTCTTGATTGAATATAAAAAGTTTTTTTCATCTTTTCTATATTTTGGATACGAGGGACAGCCACTGATTAGTTCACCGTAAACGAGTGGCTGTCCCTAATAATTGTGAGATTCTGAAACTCATCTGGCGCTTTTCTTCGCTTTTTTCAATTTTACTTTTGCAGTTTTTCTTACCTTTTCTAGCTGCATGACAAGTAAATCGACGGTTTCATCAATTTCCTTGTCGGTCATTAGTTGGGGACTCAGAAGTATGCGGCCTTCGGAATCACTGAAGTGCTCAGACAGGTGGATATGAAGATAAGGAGGAAAAGGCATTTCTCCCTTCTTCGGTGCCACTTCAAAAACGTTTATCTTTGCCATTTTTTAACTCTCCTTTTTTCGGATAACAGGGGTGGTTGAGTGGGCGGCAAAGGAGCGGATTTGCCGATCCACCTTCAACCGCTTGTTATGACAGTTTTGAGAAGGTGTTCATCTTCTGTTCCCAAAATATAATCCCCTGTTTCCGTGACAATGACTCGAATAGCGGCCTCCTTCAGAATATACTTTTCCGTTTGCATCTTAGTATCCTGGTTCATTAAATTAAGTATGCTGTTGACTATTCCGTCCACAATATTCTTGGCCTCAATAACATCATTAACAGTCATCTTGATCTTTAGGGGCGGGAAGAAGTGATCTTTATCTTCATCCAGAGCATAGGTGTATATGAAACCGTCTTCAACAAAAACTATACTTTGCAGGGATTCTTCGACTTTGGAGTGGAAAAGGCTATTCCGATATTTCCTCAAAGTTTTGAATTCTTGAAGAATTGTTGAGGGCAAAACGCTGGTTTCCTTAAACCCGTTGCATAGAAAAGTCATAAAACGAAGTTTTTGCTCAAGATCAAATCGTACTTCAATCTTGAAGTCATTGTCTCTGAAGCTGTTTTTTAGGAAAGCGTGAAATAAGAGATTTACAAAACCCTCCAGTGCCATATAGAAGTATGTGATGGCGGAGCAATAATAGGTGCCACATTTGAGTAACGATTGGTTAATATATTCTCTCTTCTTTTCATCGGCATAATCGGTTCTTGCATCGTACTTCAGTGACTCTTTCCATAGGGAGGCTTCTTGGGACTCAGCTATACTAAGTATGGTTTCGCCACTTAGATAATTCGATAGGTAGACGTTGAAGAGCAAATACGATTTTGGGACTTCGCTTTTTTTAAACTCATTCAACGGATTAAACAGTTGGCCACCTAACCTCAACCTATTGGCCTCGTCCAGCAAAATGTCAATAAATTTCGTTTCTTCCTCGTTATCCTCTTTTTCGCTTATTTCAGGTCGCACAACCTTACTAATGTAGAAAACCGTATTTCTGTCCCTTGTGCCGAGCTCCGCAATCCCGCCGGATGGTAGTTTAATGAGGTATTTCCAATTAACTGGAGATGGTCTAATTTCACCTGCCTCGATTCCAGCCGCGAGTGACTCATCCAGTCCAACCACTGTCCATTTGTTCGTCTCCGGTGTTTTTCGAAAAGGAAAAGTTTCACCATAATATTGGAATTCACATTTAATTTCCGAAGGTCCTTGGTAAATGCGTTTCAACAGACGATGCCAGAATATTACATGGTATTTTTTAATGTCATCCCGGCGGTAATCTACCTGAATTACATCGCAATTGATTGGTATGTCTCTTTCTTCCATCTGAGGGTATCGGGCAATGATCCTGTCCCTAAATTTTGTTCCTAAATCGGTGAGTGTCTTCATTTCCATCTCTTTCTATTTCTACCGACATAACACACTTATCACCTGCGGGTGTGGAGCACCGCGTAATACCAGTCAGATGCAGAAAAATGTTATGATTTCTTGCTGCATTATGGAAACTCAATTATATTGATAAAATTGTCATTCTTGTCATGAACGGGAATGAGCCGGTCCATCGCCTCCGCCTCCTCGACGGCCGTCAGATCGGATCGCAGGATGTTTTCCACCAGGGAGATTTCGTCGTAGTTGGCGTTGGTTGTATAGAGGGCGGCTATTTCCGCGAGCCCCGCCATCCGCGCCGCCGTGCAGCGCCGTTCGCCCGTCACGATGTATTTCAGGCCGCCTTCGTCTATCCGGAACGTAGGTGGCTGGATGATGCCGTGCTCTTTGACGGAGTCCACCATCTCCGTCAGGGCCGCCGGGTCCATGTACTTGCGCGGCTGATCCGGATCGGGCAGGAGTTCGTTGAGGTTGATCAGGTAGAGTTGACCGGAAATGTACGTTTCATTTGTCGCCATCGGCGCCTCCCCCTTCAACACGAAAAAACCCCGTGATCCGGGGGGACCGACGGGGGTATGGGGTTGACTGTCCTGTTCATGGCTTCCCTCTTACCTTGGGTCTTCAGTTTACGGGAACATTCACGGATTCAATTTTTCATCTTTGCGCCCGATATGGCATGAAACTTCTATTATGTCAATGCATTTTACACTTTGATGCCGGATGAAGCGCTCCCGGGAAAAGGGGGGACAGCTCCCGATTTTTCCTGCAAGGCGTAGAGCTTCTTGCCTTGTCCGGGGTGTCGAACCGGAAGATCATCACGGCGTTCTGGTTTCCCCTATGGTGGGGTTGCATTCAGGCGGTTTGCCGGGGGCGGCGAGCCGACGCGACACGGTCCGTCCCGCCGTAGTCCCTCCGGCAATCGATATCCCGATAGCCGCCCTCCTTCCGGAAGAGAGCGGCTACCTGATCCCTCTGCCCCTCGCCGATCTCCAGGAAGATCCGGCCTCCCGCTTTCAGGCGATGCACCCCTTCCCGGATGATCCGCCGGTGAAAGTCCATGCCGTCCGGGCCGGCGATGAGCGCCCCGCGGGGTTCGAAATCCCGGATCCCCGCCGGCAGGAGACCGTAC
Source organism: Syntrophaceae bacterium CG2_30_58_14 (assembly GCA_001873745.1). Lineage (GTDB taxonomy): Bacteria > Desulfobacterota > Syntrophia > Syntrophales > UBA5619 > UBA5619. The sequence goes on along the minus strand of MNZQ01000088.1, from coordinate 25,396 downwards.
GGGACATCCGGAATATAAGGCGGATTGGAACAGATGATATCAAAATTTCCGGAAACCGCCGTTAGAAGATCCCCTTGAAAGAAATCCACGCGATCGGATACGCCATGGGCCAGCGCGTTCCGGCGGGCGACCGTGAGCGCCCCCGCCGAGATGTCCGTAGCAACCACCCGGGCCGCGGGCAGCTCACGGGCCAGGACAACGGCGATCGCGCCGCTCCCCGTCCCGATATCGAGAATCCGCAGACCCTCCCCGCGAGGACGGTAAAACCGCAGCACCTCCTCGACGAGGCACTCCGTCTCCGGCCGCGGGATCAGGACCTCGCGGCCGACCTCGAAGCAGAGCGACCAGAACTCCTTCTCCCCGATGATGTAGGCGACCGGTTCGCCCAGGCTGCGCCTCGCAACCCGCTCGACAAACGCGGCAACTTCCTCGTCCGTAAGCTCCCGTTCGGGATGCGTGCAGAGCTGCAAGCGGTCGATCTTCAAACCATACATCAGCAGGAGTTCGGCATCGAGCCGGGCGGAGGGGCTGCCCGAGATATTCAGGTCGCGGGCTGCCCGCTGAAGGATGGTCCGGATATTCGTCATCGAATGGAAGCTCCATCGCCGCCTCCGAAAGCGCCCGAAACCCGGCCCCGGGGCAATATCACCGCGCCGACTGCTTGAGCGCATCCGCCTGGAAATGGGTCGTCAGCGCGTCGATCATGAACCGGATATCGCCGTTCAGGAAATTCTCCAAACTGTAAGAGGTGAGCCCGATCCGGTGGTCCGTCACCCTCCCCTGGGGGAAATTGTAGGTCCGGATCCGTTCGCTCCGGTCCCCGCTTCCCACCTGGTTCTTTCTCGTCTCGGAGATTGCGTCGTTGTGTTTCTTCACCGCCGCATCGAGGAGCCGCGCCCGGAGGACCTTCATCGCCTTGTGCTTGTTCTTGAGCTGGGATTTTTCATCCTGGCAGGTGACGATTAGACCGGTCGGCAGATGGACGATCCGGACGGCGGAATCGGTCGTATTGACGCTCTGTCCGCCGTGGCCGCTCGAATGGAAGACATCGATCCGAAGGTCGTTGGGATCGATCTGGAGATCCACATCCTCCGCCTCCGGGAGGATCGCCACCGTCACCGCCGAGGTGTGGATCCGCCCCTGCGCCTCCGTGATCGGCACCCGCTGGACCCGGTGGACGCCGCTTTCGTATTTCAGCCGGCTGTAGGCGCCCTTCCCCGCAACCAGCGCGATGATCTCCTTGAACCCGCCCATCCCGCCGGCCGGGGTGCTGTTCATCACCTCGACCTTCCAGCCGGAGGTCTCCGCGAAGCGGGCGTACATCCGGAAGAGGTCCTCCGCAAAGAGCCCCGCCTCGTCCCCCCCTGTGCCGGCCCGGATCTCGAGGAAGACGTTCTTTTCGTCGTTCGGGTCCTTGGGCAGCAGAAGGATTCTCAGCCTCTCCGTTAGCGATTCCAGGGATTCCTTCAACTGGGACAGCTCCTCCCGGGCGATCTCCTTCAGCTCTTCGTCGCTCTCCCGGAGGAGCGCCTGATCCTCCTCGATGCGAAGGCTGATCTTTTCGTATTCGCGGAAGGTCTCGACGAGCGGGTTGAGATCGGAATGTTCCTTGGCATACTTCTGATAGACCCCCTGCTTGCCGACAACGGCCGGATCGCTGAGGAGCTGTTCCAGATCCCGATATCGGGATTCGATATCCTTCAGTCTTGAAAACATCGTAACCTGCTCAAAAAATCCGCCGCGCTCGCCGCCGGGGAAAAAACGTCCGGACCATCCGGACACGGCCGGCAGCCCTGGCCGGTTCTTGTTCCAGTCTGCAGAAATGGGAAACTTTCCGGAAAGACGGCGCCGGCAGCCCCGGCGCCGTCAAGGAAACTTCAGGGGCAGGAGAACCCGCGCCCGGCGCCGCCGCGGCGGGAACCCCCCGTTTGGAAAAATCGACAAGCGTTTAGAGAACTTCTACGCCTTTTTTCCCAGGCCGGCGTACTTCCTTTTAAACCGCTCCACACGTCCCGCGGTGTCCATGATCTTCTGCTTTCCCGTTATGAACGGGTGACACTGGGAGCAGATTTCGGTTTTGATGTCCTGCTTGGTGGACCTCGTCTTGATCACATTCCCGCAAACGCAGGTAATGGTGGTTTCCTTGTATTCCGGATGGATTCCCTCTTTCATAATGAACCGTTCTCCTTCTCTATTTTTGTCGCTTACCGCCTCGCCGATCGATTGGGGCGTTTCCCGTCGGCGCGAAGGGGTGGATTATAACCATTTGCGCCGCAAATTCAAGCAATATTTGTAATTTTCTATCTCCAGGCGCCGGTGAAACAAGCCTACGAGTTCATGGAGTCCAGGAAGAGCTTATTGTTCTCCGTCTTCCGAACCTTGTCCATAATGAATTCCATCGCATCGACGGGGTTCATTTCCTGGAGGAGCCTCCTCAGAATCCAGATCCGGTTGAGATTGGCCTTCGGGACCAGGAGTTCTTCCTTCCGCGTTCCGGAACGGATCAGATCGAAGGCCGGGAAGACCCGCCGGTCGGCGATGCGCCGGTCGAGGTGGAGCTCCATGTTGCCGGTCCCCTTGAACTCCTCGAAGATGACCTCATCCATCCGGCTTCCGGTATCGATCAGGGCGGTGGAGATGATCGTCAGGCTGCCGCCGTTCTCGATATTCCGGGCGGCCCCGAAGAACCGCTTCGGCTTGTGGAGGGCGTTGGAATCGACGCCGCCGGAGAGGACCTTGCCGGAGGGCGGCACGACCGTGTTGTAGGCGCGGGCAAGACGGGTAATGCTGTCCAGCAGGATAACGACATCCCTTTTGTGCTCCACCAAGCGCTTGGCCTTCTCGATTACCATCTCGGCCACTTGGACGTGGCGCGTCGCCGGTTCGTCGAACGTGGAGGAGATCACCTCTCCGGCCACGCTCCGCTGCATGTCCGTCACCTCTTCCGGCCGCTCGTCAATCAGCAGGACCATCAGGATGACCTCCTTGTGGTTGGCCGTGATGCTGTGGGCGATGTCCTGCAGCAGGACGGTCTTGCCGGCCCGCGGCGGGGAGACGATCAGACCGCGCTGACCCTTTCCGATCGGGGTGAACATGTCCATGATGCGCGTGGAGAGGTTCTCCGGATTGAACTCCAGGTTCAGTTTCTCCTCCGGGTAGAGGGGGGTCAGGTTGTCGAAAAGGATCTTGTCGCGGGCCGCCTCCGGGCTCTCGAAGTTGACCTCGTCCACCTTGAGGAGGGCGAAATACTTCTCCCCTTCTTTTGGGGGACGGACCTCGCCGGAAACGGTGTCCCCCGTCCGCAGGCTGAATCTCCGGATCTGCGACGGGGAGATGTAGATGTCGTCCGGACTGGGGAGGTAGTTGTAATCCACTGCGCGGAGGAATCCGAAGCCGTCCGGCAGGATCTCCAGGACGCCGGACCCGGAGATCACGCCGTTTTTCTCGGCCTGGGTCTGCAGGATCGCAAAAATCAGATCCTGCCTGCGCATGCCGCTGGCGCCCGGGACGTCGAGGTCTTTGGCCAGCTTTGCCAACTCACTGATCGGCTGTCGCTTGATGTCTTCGATGTGCATTTTCGTTTCCTATCCTAAAAAATGTGCGTTGATTCATGTCCGCAGATGCAACGCATCCGCCACGTATGAGAAACCGCTATCGCTCTTAGCTTGTTTTATCCATCCAAAATAACTTCAGATTTTGTGATGTATCGACTTATAAAAGAGGTGCACGGATTTTTTTTGGGTCGCTAATTTGATCTATGGATTCATTCCAAGAGGAAGGACTTAGCATACGCCTTTCTGAATTTTGGTTTCCTTCTATACCCAACCGTTCCCGGATGTCAAGCGTTTTTTAATGCATCCCCCCTTCGCTGAGCATGATGAGGCTGATCTGTCTGCCGGCGCGTCCGCCGGCGGCGCGATGCGAAAAGAAGAGATTCGGACGGCACGCCGTACAAAGATCAGAGGCGTAAATGTTTTCCGACGCCACCCCCGCCTCCCGGATCTGGAGGCGGTTGGCGAGGGCGAGATCAACCATCCAGCGCCCCTTTTCCCGGCAGGGGCGGAGAAATCGCCCCGCACCAGGAATGGCGGAAAAGGCCTCAAAGACCGGGGCGTCAACCTGATAGCAGCAGGGGCCGATCGCCGGCCCGATGACGGTCAGGATATCCTCCGGGCGGGAGGAAAACCGCTCCGCGAGGGCCGCGACCATCCGGGCCGCAATTCCGAGGGCGGTTCCCCGCCAGCCCGCATGGGCCGCCCCGATGACCCGGCGGGTCCGGTCCACGAAGAAGAGCGGGACGCAGTCCGCAGTCCGGATTCCGAGAGCCACTCCCGGACGATCAGTGATCAGGCCGTCGCATTCGGGCAGCCCCTCGGGGAGCGGACCGTCTTCGTCGATCATATGGATCCGGTCGCCGTGGACCTGCCGCATCAGGATCAGCCCTCCGTCCGGAATCGCGAAGGCCTCTTTGACCCGATTCAGATTTTGGAGGAGATTCCCTTCCCGATCCCCCACGAGGTCGCCCACGTTGAGGCCATCGTACGGCGCCCGGCTCACGCCGCCACGCCGCGTACAGAAGGCGTGGGTCAGGAAACCCAGCGCCGAGAGCTCCCCGGATTCAAGATATTTTATGGTCCCCCTCCGCGCGAAACGGAACATCGCCTACCCCACCCCTCCCCGCTCGCGGAGGAACGCGCAGAGGCCGGCCATATCCTCCGGCGGCGGCGATACAAACCGCAGCGCCTCTCCCGTCACGGGATGGGTAAAGGCGAGACGCCATGCGTGCAGGGCCTGCCGGCCCTGCGCCTTCATCCGGGCGCGAGACGCCGGATCGCCGACGGTCCGGATTCTCCCGGCGCCGCCGTAAACCCGGTCCCCCACGACGGGATGGCCGAGTTCTGTCAGATGGACGCGGATCTGGTGGGTCCGGCCCGTTTCGATAGTCACCTCCAACAGGGCGGCAACCCCGTAGCGTTCGCGGACGCGCCAGACGGTCACGGCAGACCGGCCCCGGCGACTCTGTGTGGACATCCTTTTCCGGTCCGTCGGGTGGCGTCCCACGGCGGAGTCGATTCTTCCCCCGTCCGTCTTCGGATCCCCGTAAACGAGGGCCTGGTAGGTCTTCTTCACCTCGTGGCGCTTGAACTGCCCGGCCAGCCCACGGTGGGCATGGTCGGATTTGGCGACCACCATGAGTCCGGAGGTCTCTTTGTCGAGACGGTGGACGATCCCGGGGCGCAGCACGCCGCCGATCCCCGAGAGATCGCGGCAGTGGTGCAAGAGGGCGTTGACAAGGGTCCCGCCCGAATGGCCGGCGGCCGGATGGACGACCATCCCCGCCGGTTTGTCGACGACCAGCAACGATGCGTCCTCATAGAGGATTTTCAGCGGGATCGCCTCGGGGATGACCCCGGAGGGTTTTGCCGCCGGGAGATCGATGGCCACGACGTCCCCCGTCTTCAGCTTCCGGCCGGCCCGGCCCGGTCGGCCGTTCACCTGGACCTGACCCTCATCGACGGCCCGCCCGATCTGGGTGCGGGAAAGACCGATTTCCCGAGCGGTCAGAAAGAGATCCAGGCGGAGACCGCTCTGCTCCGATGCGACCGTGAAGCAAACCCGCCTCCCGACCGACTTGCCGTTGTCCATCCAATGGCCGGCAGGCGCATCCTCCCGCTCCCGCGTATCATCCCCCGCCGGGCAATGACCGCCCTCTTCCTGCGCAACCATGAAACGGCCCCGCCGCCCATCGCCCCCGGCGTCTCCATCGTTCCGGTCGGGGGTCCCATTCCCCCGCTCCCGCATATCACCCTCTGCCATCATCACTCCCCGGCTTTGCCTTCCGTCGGGACGGCAGCCGTCCTGTCCCGTGCCGTCCTCCCGATCTTTCCGCGCAGCGCCCCGTCCCCGCTCCCTCGTCGGAGCCGGGAAACGGAATCAGGCCTCCCGCCATCATCTTTTCCCGGCCTTTCCTTCCGCCAGAATGGCCTTCAGGGCGTCTCGGATCTCGGCAAACTCATCCGGATCCAGCGTTCGGACGTCCAGCAGGAGCTGATCGTCGGCCACCCGGACGATGACCGGCAGCTCCCGCCGCCGGAGGCGTTCCTCCAGAGCGGCAGCCGAGAGGAACGCGGCCCGCAGGCCGACAAGGAGCGTCGGGATCTCTTGGGTGGGGAGCGACCCGCCGCCGGCCATCGAGACGCCGGCGATGAATTTGATAGCAATTTTCTCCGGCAGGGCGCGCCGGAGGATCGCCGCCAGCCGCTTCGCCCGCTTCTTCACGTCGGCGACGGGCTCCGTCAGCGCCCGCAGGACCCGGATGTCGGCGAGCGCCTCCGCGGGCCGGAGGTACTTCACCATCGTCGCCTCCAGGGCCGCCAAGGTCAGCTTGTCAATCCGCAGCGCCCGGTTCAGCGGATTTTTCCGGATCCTTTCCAGGAATGCACGCTTGCCCAGAATAAGACCCGCCTGCGGACCTCCGAGGAGTTTGTCGCCGCTGAAGGTGACCACGTCCGCCCCCGCGGCGAGGCAGTCGCGGACGGTGGGCTCCCGCTCCAGGCCGTAACGGTCCAGTTCGATCAGGCAGCCGCTCCCCAGATCGTCCACGACGGGGATATGGTGTTTCTTCCCGAGGGCGACAAGGGAGGTCAGATCCGCCTCCTCAGTGAACCCCATGATTCGGAAGTTGCTCGTGTGGACCTTGAGGATGATCCCCGTCTCCGGGCCGATCGCCCGTTCGTAGTCGGAAAGCCGCGTCCGGTTCGTCGTCCCCACCTCTTTCAGGCGGGCGCCGCTTTTCTCCATCACGTCGGGGATCCGGAACTCCCCGCCGATTTCAATCAACTCGCCCCGCGAGACGATCGTCTCCTTCCCCTCGGAAAGCGCGTTCAGCACCAGCAGGACCGCGGCGGCGTTGTTGTTGACGACGAGGGCGTCCTCCGCCCCGGTCAGCGCGCAGAGGAGCCCCCGGACGTGGTCGTAGCGGAGCCCCCGCTCCCCCTTCTCCAGGTCATATTCCAGGTTGGAATAGCCCCGGGCGACCTCGACGACCCGTTCGATCGCCTCCCGGCAGAGGGGCGCCCGGCCGAGGTTCGTGTGGAGGATGACGCCCGTCGCGTTGATCACCCGGCGGAGCCGGTAGGAACAATAGCCTTCGACGATCTCCGCGGCCCGGTCGGCCGCCTGCTCCGGCGTCGGCAGGCAGAGCGTTGCACTCTTCTCCCGGAGAATTCCTTCCCGGAGCCCCTCCACGACCAACCGGCACGCCTCCTTTACGATCTCCCGCGGAAACCCGGCAAGGGTTTCCCTCTTCTCGATCCGGAGGATCATCTCGTCGATCTTCGGCAGATTCTTCAGCAGTTCCTTTTTATGATCATCCATAGTTTTTGCACCCATCTTTACGTTTTAAGTCTTCGGAAAAACACGTTTCTTCTCTTCTATCCGGCCGCTCAATACAAGGGGCAGCAGGGCATCATAAATCAGGTTCATCCGGTTGATGCGTACTTTCGTGAAAAAGGATGAGATCAAAGCCCGATAGCCAGCAACCTCACTTTCACGAAGCGTGATGCTTCGATTTCCGAAGCATCATTGAATTCGGATTGAAAGGGTGTAACAACATATTTATCGAGTCTTGGGTGTCCAATTCACCGGCATGGTGAACTTTCGAATACAGGATTAGGTATAAACCATTTGGGTATATTTTCTATTGTCCTGCTTTTAAAATCGCCTAAGACCGCATCACACCTTCTTCGCTAAAACGGCAAAAATGTACAGATAGCTTCAGTATAAAAAGATAAAAACCGGGAAGGCTAAGTGTAAATAGTTTGGTTCGATCCTTCTGTTCGAAGAATACTTTGAGAGGAAGTGAATGAATATCATCGAGCAAGGCGATATATTCATCTTCTAGACCTGCACCTTTGGGGAGATAGAAGAGAGTTGTCACCCGTTGCTGGCGGATGGAATTGAACTTGCCCTCGATTTTATCTTTTGAAATATCAGCATCTTCAAGTAGACTTGCATAAGCCCTTAGCTTAATAATGGGAGCAAACAAAAGTTTGGCCGGTATGTCACTTTTATTTTTTGGATCAATATCACAGCTGTTGGAAAGCACTATTCCACGGACTTGCCTGCGCTCTCCTGTTTCGTATCTAATCAAGCCCAACGCAGACCAACCGTCCCCTTGCAAAGCAACGCCAGGATATAGATTTATGTAATAAGTGATAGAATTAAATTTCTTTAACTCTTTAACTAAGGCTTCTTTGTCTCTTTCTGCCAGGTAATAGGGGATTTGTTTTTTTATGGCATCGACACTGAGATCCATAAGACACCCAATTAGCCTTCATAAAGATTCCATAAATTCTCATGCAGAACCTTCTCAAACGCGGGGCCAAGCGATTCTTGACTGGCAAGTAACTTGGCATAAAATTGGGCAATACTAACCTCAAATCGATCACTCTCCTGCTGGTACTCTCCCATTACGATGGTCCTACAGTGATCAAAAGTAGCAGAAGTCGCAGAAGTCGCAAACCGGTGGTAGTCATCTCGTATGGATCGAAGTCTATATTGATCCTTATCCTGCTTAACGTTCATCTGAGCGGCTAAATATCGTGCAGCGAGAATACCATTAATGGTAACAGAACCAACGGTGCCAGATTCTTGATTATTAAAATAGTTATCCATAGATAGGCTCCAAGATCTCGAGTGTAGCGGGGGTAAGACATTTGAAAAACATTGCTTTGTTTTTTTGATGGATATTTTCCAATCTTTCTTGAAGTTCAGAAAGAAAAGTCTTGATATCGAGATTATCGACTTTACGGATAGTGTCAATATCGATAATTAAGCCTTCTTTTGTGGTTTTTTCCCTTGTTGTTACTACCCCAGAAGAAACGATTTGCACGGCGTTGATAAATTCACCATCTGCAATTTCAATCCGAAACTGGAACACCTCTTTTTCCAATTTATGATCGCCTAAGCTGATTTTGAGATTAGCGGATGCAATCTGGTCACTCATGTTCTTAATCGGGATTAAGTCTATGTACTTCATAGAGTACCGCTGAATGCTTTCAAGAATCCCAACTTCATCGAGAATCCTGACCATCGGAATGATGGCATTTTTAAATTTTTCCCATCCAGCATAAGGCATTTTGCAGGCCATCGCAACGCTTCGATCGCTAATTAAAATAATGAATTCTTCCCAGTGGATTCGCATAACTGGGGCATACTGTAAGTTAGGTTCAGCATCCCGCATTTGCTTGGGTAGTTCAGCGGCAGGCAATCGCTCAATTGTTTTTTTGCCTTCGAGCTTGCTGTAAAAAATCCCCGGTAAAATGCTAGACGCAGGAGTAGTCATGGAACAACGCACTTCAAAAATTGCATCTAACAGCGGCTCTTTATTTAGCTTTATCGGTAGTTTATCGGCCATGATAATTATTCCTAATTATTCAGTTAATTATAAATTGAGGCAAATGATATCATGTTTTATGTTTAAAGTGTTATTTATATTTTGGGTTAGGCGTATTGACCTACGGCAAGTGGGAACGAATGAGATTGGCATACTGATGCAACCCCCTTTCCTCCAGCTTTTCAATGAAGACGGGACAAGGGGGAATGTTGTTGCGATAGGGCGTTGGACCTGAGGACATTCCACCTCCCGGCCCAGTTGATAAGCCACCACCGGGTCCCGTAGAAAGCCCGCCACCAGGCCCTGGCGAGAGACCGCCGCCGGGACCAGTGGACAGACCTCCACATGGACCTGTTGATAGCCCTCCGCCAGGACCAGTAGACAAGCCACCACCTGTCCCGGTAGAAAGCCCGCCTCCTGGGCCGGTCGACGCTCCACCGCCAGACCCTGTAGACATGCCGCCTCCTGGGCCGGTATATAGACCACCTTCCGGTCCGGTGTATTGGTTCCTTGGCCAAGTGTTTTGAGTCATCGTTACGCCCCTCCTCAATGAGTGCGTGTTGGTGCGCCTAACGACAGTTTGTCTTGCATGAGAATTATGTGATAAAATTTACATTTTTAAATTAGCTACGTCAATTGCTGACTTCAATCTGATGTAATCTTGCATACTTTTCAAAATCCGTCAATTACCGCTTCACGAAGTACGCAAGAACCGGATGAGCTTAAAAAATGGGCACATCGTCCTTCCTGTAGAAGGAGGAATCCGGTTTTTCATAGGTTTTGCTTCTTCTCTTCTCTCCGGCCGCTCAATACGAGGGGCAGCAGGGCATCATAAATCACCCGCTGCAGGTCTTCATCCGCCGACCGCTCTTCGATCAGGCGTCGAAGGAGATTCTCTCGCTTGCCGATGAAGCCCTCGTATGCCCCAAGCACCCGGCGGCACTCGTTCTCTTCGTGGGGAACCCGGACCAGGCCGCGGAGGCCGGAACGGCAGATGAGGACGATCAGATCGTCCTGAACCGGGCTTTGCGTCCGGAGGAGGGCCGTCTGCGTCTTTTTCCCCTTGATGAAGCGGACGCTGTGAGGAACAAACATATCCCGATAGGGGACGGGAACGCCTTCTGCCGGGATCTCGTAAGTGTCAAACGGCCTCGTCTTGTCGAGGAAATCCGGATCGTACCGCCGGAGGAATTCTCCGTGGCTCTCCGCCAATTCCTGGTAAATCTGGGCGGCAAGCTCGGCCGGATCGGTCTTCCCCCGCCTCCGCGCCTTGTTCTTGTTGAGGATCGCCTTCTCCTCCTTCTGCCGGGTTCTCTCGAAAAACTCCCGGAGATAGCGGTAGAGGGCCGCGATCATCTTTTCCCGGCGCTTTGCCGGGGCGACCCCGAGCATCGCGAGGACGGCGTCGTCCAACTCCCGGCGGTCGGTCATGTCGAGCTCGCAGAGATCGGAGAGCTTCTCCAGTTCCGCCTCCTTTCCCGACTGGCGCCAGGCCATCTCCCGCATCCGGCGCGCAGATAGGAACTGGAGGGCCTTGCGGCCCTTCAATTTCCGGAAGGCGCCTTGCACGCGCTCCAACGCTTTGTCGTCCGCGCGGCGCGGGTCGGGGACCCGCATCATGTTGACGTCGACGACCATCGTACTCCAATTCCCTTCATTGCCGACCGGCCGACCATATTGCAACGAAGACAGGAGCACCCACGATGAATTCAACATGGTATTCGCCGCCGGCCGCCTCTTCTTCCTGATCTTCGTCGATCTCCCCGGATTTCCCCATGACGGCGCCGAGACGGACCCCCTCCCGCCAGAGTTCTTCCTGCCGGACGAGGCGGGCGCGATAGCGATCGTTGACGCTGTTTTCCGCAAGCGACAGGATCTCGTCGCGGAAGTCGTCGGCGGCGCGGATCGCATCAAACGTCGTGCCGTCGTGGGCGAGGATCTCGCCGATGGGGCGGCGGAGCTGGACGAAGCGGACGGTGTTCGCCATTCGCTTCGCTCTCTCCGGTTGCCTCCGGAGAATTGTCACGGTCGTGGCGACGCGGGCACCGACGAACCAGGGCTCGTCGATGCTCTCGAAGACGGCCAGGATCTCGAATTGGTCAAGGATCCACGCCTGGAGACGGAAACCGTACTCGACGTCGAGCCACTGGCTGGAGGTAAGCAGGCAGAGCCGGCCGTCATCCTTCAGGAAACTCGCCGCATGGGGCCAGAAGTAGCAGTGGATGTCGCTCCGGCCGGAAAGGAGAACCCCGCCCTCCTCCTGGACGAGTTTGAGATAATACTCCTTCGTTCCCCTTTTGTATTTTCCCTTTTCTTTCTTCGCGTCCCGGGGGATCTCCTCCTGGCGGATGTAGGGGGGATTGCCGACCACGGCGTCGAGGGGCGGGATCTCCACGCTGCGGTGCTGGATTTTCCCAAGGCCCTTCGCCGTCACCCGCTTCGGAAGTCTGAGAAAGGCCGATCCCGCCCGGACATCGAAGAAGTCGCTCCGGGCGATCTGGGGATAGTTCTCTTCATCGATGAGGTTGCGGGTCGCCAGGTTGATCGTCGTCAGGTGCGTGGCGAAGTGGGAGACGTCGATCCCGAAGAGATCGGCGAGGAGCGCGCCATGGGGCCGGGCCGGGTCCAACTCCCTTTTTCTCGCGTAGGCGCGGACGAGGAAGGTCCCGCCGCCGCAGGCCGGATCCATGACCGTTTCCCGGCCGGTCGCGATGCAGAAGCTGTTGATGAGATCGACGATCTCGACCCGGGTGTAGAACTGGCCGTACTTGTGCCGCTCGTCCGGGGAGATCAGCCGCTCGAAGATGGCGCCGATGACCTCGTAGTCGAGCCTGGAGAAATCGACCTCGTGGATCTGTTCGATCAGCGCCCGCCAGTGGACGACGGCGGCGTCGGAATAAAACGGGATGCGGTTGCCGAGGGCGGCGTGATCCTCGCCGAAGACCGTCTCGTAATCCTGGGTGACCGTTTTGGCCTCGGCGAAATACTTCTCCATGTGGAGGCGGAGGGGCTCCCCCGCGTCGATATGCTCCGGAACGGAGAGCTTCTCCATCCGGTCGCCGTAGCGCTTCAGCAGCGCCTCGTGGAAAACCAGCTTGTTGACCAGGTTGTAGCAGGCGAACTTGGCGGCCCGTTCGAGGTTGTCGCGGACGCCCTCCGGGTCGTCGTAGATGACCCAGCCCTGTTCCTCCCGCATCCAGCGATCGATCTCGGAGCGGGAACGGGGTTTCTGATAGCGCTCCGTAATGGCCTCCAGGGTCAGTTGGATCGGCAGGCGAAGCGACGATTCGAGGGCTTCGATGAACTTTTCATCAGGGGATTTGTGACCGATCACCGCATCGCCATGGACGATCCGGGCGAATTCGTGCAGAAAATCATCCAGCCAGGTCCGGACGGCATGGATGGTCGGGGAAAGGTCCAGATGGCCTTCCCGGTGAACCTGCGTCACCTCCCAGGAGCGGTACTTCTGCCCCTGCCAGGAGGCGTCGGCCGGTTCGGTCTCCCAGAGGACGAATTCATTGATGTTCCAGGTGAAGAAAAAACGGGACCCGGCGCGGCGCGCCTTGGCGCGGGCGTCGCGGACAACGGCGGCGTTGTGGGGGCTCCCCCCATCCTTGTTGTAGGGAAGCTTGACCTCGCCCGTCAGGACGATGGAGCTATTGCGATCCAACAAGATCAAGTCGTTGCGCTTGCGGGTCTCACCGCTTTGCCGTTCGCATCGGGCAGTCAGAAAGGGCAACTGATTATCCTTTCCGATCAGCTCATTGATCCAGCCCGCCACTGCCGCCGTGAATTCCCATTCGTTCATGCTCACCCCGGTCACGATCCTTTTGCCAAAGTTTTCCGCCCTCGATCTGTCATCCGGTATTTTTGCAGACGGCTGAGCGGCTTCTCTGAAAGGGTGAATTCAATGCATTCCTTTTCCCGTAAATTCGCCAATATCCGCTTTATATACCCCGGCTTGCCTGCAAGACCCAATCTTCCGCTGATCTCCTTTGCCGATAAGGGCGCTTGGGAACACAAAACGAGCACCTGCTTTTCGATGGAGGTTAATTCGACTGGGCCCTTGACTGGGCCCTCGACTTGCTCACCGGTGGAGACATCTTCCTGCTTGTTTGTTGGAAATAACGGATGACTTCTCAGAATCGTCAGAAAACAGGTCCGGTCTTTGTCCGTCTCGAAAATCGGCAATGATGAGCCGTCCGGGTTCCAACCGGCTTTGAATTCGATCCTCTCCCATTCGACCGTCCGGCCGCTGATCAGGTCCTGGATGTTTACGGGAAGGGCCATTCAACCTATCCTTTGATCAATCTTGCGTTTGGGAAACCTTACGCTCCTGTTCGTCCCCGGCAGTAGTCGCGGAAGTTGTTGACCGCCGTGAAGAACTCCCGCATCAGGATGACCCAGGCATACCGGCCCCGCTTCGTCAGGACGATCTCCGGCGGCTGCCACGCCAGCGCCCCGGTCAGCGAAAAGGCGATGAGGTCCGGCAGGAGGCGGAGGAAGGCGCCCCCGTACTTCTTCCGGAGATCCGTCACATTCAGGCGGGTTCCGAAGAGTTTCATCAGAAAATCATAGCGGATCCGGTCCCGGACGGAAAAGATGCGGGAGGCCGCGAGCGGAAGTTCTCCCCGGTCGATCTGGGCGATGTAGGTCCGGATGTCGAAGGTGTTCGCGTAACAGACGCCGTTCAGGTAGCCGATCGAACCGCTGCCGAGACCCGCATATTCGTCGTAATCGACGATGTACTCGTCGATCATCGCCCTCCCCCGCGAGAAGCACCAGGCCGACGAAAAGCGGTATGCGGGAACCAGACGCCCAACGATCTGGTGATAAAACCGCTCCTCCTGACGGAAGTCCACGCTCCCCAGCGTCTCCATCACCTTCTTCCGCGTCGAATCGGAAACCATCAGCGGGTACCAGGTCACCTGATCCACGCCGACTTTAAGCAGCGTGTCCAGATCGCGGTCAAGCATCGCCTCGGTCTGCGTCGGAAAATTGAAGATCATGTCGGCATTCAACGTCCCGAAACGCCCGAGGGTGTTTCGGATTCTCTCCGCGATCTCCGCCCCGCTTCCGTATTTGTCATACCGGTCCATCTTTCGGAGCAGACCGTCGTCGAAGCTCTGGACGCCGACGGAGAGCCGGTTGACGCCCGCACGCTGGAGGGCCGTCAGGCGATCCTCCGTCAGGTGGTTCGGGTTCGTTTCGACCGACAGCTCCCGGATGTGGAAGGAGGCCCGCGCCAGCGCGATCGTCTCCGTGAGCTCGTCGATCAGGACCGTTGGCGTCCCGCCGCCCACGTAGATCCCCCCGAAATCATAACCGAGGTCGCGGTAGAGGAGCAGCTCCTTTCGGAGCGCCCGGAAATAGTCGCGGCAGAGATTTTCCTCAAAAACGAAGCGGTTGAAGGAGCAGTAGGGACAGAGCCGTTCGCAGAATGGGATGTGGAGGTAGAGGAGGCGGGGCCGCGGATCGTCGGGGGGAGAGAGATGGGGAACGCCCCCCCCCTCGAAACGCATGGCCCGGGAGAATTCCTGCCGCGCCTTTGCCGCAATGATGGAATGGATCACTTTGTTCACCCCGACAGCCAACAAGTCGGTTAAAAACTAACAGACATTCCCGGATTCTGCAAGGACCGAATTGGAGAATGCCTTGAAATACCGATCCGGTGGTGTTATACGATAGCGCCGAAACCGTCGCGAATGCCATCGGTCAAGACCGTTATTGTTCTTCAGCGGAAGGAAGGATAGGGATGCCCCGCCACAAAGTATTAACCCTCTGGAACGAGGAGCAGCTCAACGAGGAGGAGACCCGCATCCTGCGGACGCCATGCAAAGATGCGCCGGTCCCCTTTGACGCGGCAACGACAAAGGCGATCCGCACGCTTCGGGACTCCTTTCTGGAGCGGGAAGACGCGGTGGGGCTCGCCGCCCCGCAGATCGGCATCAGCCGGAGGATCATCGCCTTCCGCAGCCGGAACTTCGACGACAAGGACCCCGCCGCGAGGAAAGAGGATTACGAAATCCTCCTCAACCCCCGCATCACCCAAAAGCGGGGGGAGCCGGTCGTCGCGGAGGAGGGGTGCCTCTCGTGCCCGGAGATCCGGGTGGAGATCAGCCGGTATCCGGAGATCAAGGTCCGGGCCTACGATCTGGAGGGACGGAAGGTGAGCAAGCGATATCTCGACTTCGCCGCCCGCGTCGTTCAGCACGAGACGGACCATCTCGACGGGAAGCTGATTGTGGACTACGACGGCTCGGTTTTCATCCCGAAAAAACGGCAGAATTTCTTCGAAAAGTTCTTCCAGGACAAATAGCGGGGTCGCCCCGGGAGGATTTTCATTCAACAGTAACCGGGCGGCCAGCCCTTTTCCTCCCAAGCCCAGCCCCATCTCCAGTGCCAGATCGGACAACTTCTTGATGGAAAAGGATTGTTCGTCGACATTCGCCTTCAAAATGCGATTGAAAAAATAGTTTGACAACCCCCCAAAAAACATCCTATGCTTATACCATCTTTATTACCGATGAACGGCCTCTGTTGGGTTTTTGGTATTTTATCCCTTCACAACACCAAGAAAGGAGAGTGTGGAGTATGCTAAAGAAAAGGACAGTCGTATTGCTTGTTGCCGTCATTACCGCATCCCTGGTTTTTGCGGCGCCATCCTTTGCGGCAAAGAAATTTTTTGCCATCGCCACGGGCGGCACGGGCGGCGTGTATTATCCCCTGGGAGGCGCCCTCGCACAGGCGCTTTCATCCAAGATTCCCGATCTGATCGTCACGGCACAGTCGGCAAACGCCTCCGCGGCCAACCTCAATCTGATCGCCAAACATGACATCGAATCCGCCTTCGTTCAGAACAATACGGCCTATCAGGCCTACATGGGAACCGATCAGTTCGCCGGCAAGCCGATCAAGAACGTCCGGGGCATCGCCACCCTCTATCCCGAAGTGATTCAGATCGTTATATTGAAGAGCGCGGGCATCAAGAGCGCGGCCAATCTGAAGGGCAAGCGTGTCGTTCCCGGCGACCGGGGCAGCGGAACCGCCGTGGATGCCGAGAACATCTGCAAGTCCGCAGGTTTGACCTTCAACGACTTCGGCGCCCTCGACTGGCTGAGCTTCTCCGGCATCTCCCAGCGGATGAAGGACAACCAGGCCGACGCCGGGTTCATCACCGCGGGCATTCCCACCGCAGCCGTCATGGAACTGGCCTCAACCGCGGACATCGACATCCTCAACCTGGATGACGCCCTGATCAAAAAAATCACCACCACGTGGCCTTTCTACGCGAAAGTCACGATCCCGGCCGGCACCTACCGCGGCCAGAACAAAGCGGTAAACACGGTGGCCGTCATGGCCCAATGGGTGACAGACGCCCAGATCCCCGATGACACCATTTACCAGGTAACCAAGGCGCTTTGGGAAGAGGGCACCCACGTCCTCCGCGGCGACAAGGCGCCAAGCGCTGCGACGATCATGGGCCTGGTTCATGCCAAAGGCAAGGACGTCCAACTGAATACGGCGCTCGACGGCATGGCCATTCCGCTCCATCCGGGTGCAGCGAAATATTATAAAGAAAAAGGCATGATCAAATAACGGCTGCGGGCCCGTCCTGCTCTGACTTCAGGAAAGGAGACGGGGCGCCGCATTCAACGGCGCCCCGTTTTTTTGATATGCATAAAAGGGCACTGGCGGCGCTTTTTATCCTGCTTGTCGCCGTTACGGCTCTCGCGCCTTTGCATGTATTTTCCATTGAGGCCCCTCCGAATGGGAGGCTGCTCTATCTGCGGATGGTCAGCCCGGGCGATCAATTCGCCCTCAGTTTCATCCACTCCGTAGAAGGGTGTCCCGTCCGCGATCATATCCGAATCGACAGCGGGTACCGGATGATCACTTATGCCACGGAATTCTGGTCCAGCCGCACCGGTCTTCCTTACGCCCCCTTCGGCGACGAAACCTTCACCACCGAAGGAGATCACTTTCGCATTGGAAACATGAACAGGGTCATCCCCGAAATCTATCAATGGGTCGACAAGAAATACGCCAACCGTCTCATTTTCGGCGATGGGAAAGAGATCGCGCTCCCCGATCTGGCTGGAGATACGTTGCTGAAGATGTCCGTCACCCAGGTTCGCCTCGCGCAATATGCGGGGATGAAACTGAAATTGTCCATACGATAAAGGAGGCACTGTGGCTGAAGGGCAACGAACCGTTTCGGCGGGAGACACGCTGAATGAAATCGATGTGATATCGAAATATGACCCCGAATTGCGCTTTCGAAAGCTTACCGGAATCACGCTGAAGATCACCATCATCATGACGCAGATACTCTCGATCTTCCACATCTACACGGCGGGTTTCGGCGTGCTGCAGGAGTGGCGACATCGTGCCTTTCATCTCGCCTTTGTTCTCCCGCTGGTCTATTTTTACTATTCCATCCGAAAGCCGAAACCGGAAAAAACCATCTCCCTCGTCTATGACCTGATCTACGGGCTGCTCGGCAGTTCCCTCATCACGGCTATTTTCCGGGAGATCCTGAAACTGACGATGATCCAAAGCGCGCTTCTTGCGCTCATCTCGTTCGTCCTGCTGCTCTACTTCAAACGCCGCGAGTTCTGGCAGGGAAGGCCCGTTGTTTACGTCGATTTTGTCATTTTCAGCGCGATGCTGGCAGGATTTTCCTTCGCACTATTCAAGGCCTATCATTCCATCGCGTTTCTCCAGGTCTTTCGCCAGCCCAACATGACGCTTCTGTTCTGGAGCATCCTTCTCTTTGCCACACTTCTCGTTCTGACCCTGCTGTTCATCTTCAAGTGGCTCCAGGCCGTTGCTTCGATGATCGCCGCCGGCGCCTTCAACTACCAGAACGACGACATTCCCTATTTCGATGTCTTCATGGCCCTGTTCGCCTCCGCCTTCTCGGTCTTCATCTTTCTCGAATACAATAGTCTCGTCACCAGGGCGGGCCTTCCCCTGGAGATGGATCTTGTGATCGGCGGCCTGGCCTTCGTCCTCATCCTGGAGGGGGCCCGAAGGTCCATCGGTCCGGCGCTGCCGCTGATCGCCTTCCTGGTGCTCGTCAACAGCTATCTCGGGCCCTATTTTCTCGATGTTCCGGGGCTCTCTTTCTTCGCCCACCGCGGCTACTCCATCGAGCGCATCATCGAACACATGTTCCTCGGCACGGAGGGGATCTACGGCATTCCGCTGGGCGTCGTGGCCACCTTTGTCTTTCACTTCGTCCTCTTCGGCATCTTCATTTCCAAGACGGGACTGGGGCAACTTTTTATTGACCTTGCCATGGCCCTGGCGGGATGGTCGGCAGGGGGACCGGCCAAGGTCGCCGTCATCAGCAGCGGTTTCATGGGCTCCATCAGCGGCAGTTCCATCGCCAACACGGTCACCACGGGGGCTTTTACCATCCCCTTGATGAAAAAGGTCGGATACCGCCCCCAGTTCGCCGGCGCCGTCGAGGCCGCCGCCTCGACGGGAGGCCAGATCATGCCGCCCATCATGGGCGCCGCTGCCTTCATCATGGCCGAATTTCTCGGAATACCGTACATCAAGATTGCAACAGCGGCCGTCATGCCGGCCCTCTTTCATTTCTTTGCCGTTGGCACGATGGTCCACCTTGAAGCAAGAAAGATAGGACTCGTCGGACTTCCGCGGGAGATGCTCCCCAAGGTCACAAAGGTTCTGAAGGAAAAATGGCTGCTCGTGGGCCCCCTTGTGATTATCGTTTGGCTGCTCGTGACGGGATCCAGTCCCTTCCTGGCCGCCTTCTGGGGAATTTTATTCTCCGTGGCAATCGGCCAGATCCATGATCGGACCTTGCCTTTCCTCGTTACCATCCTCCTCTCAGCGCCGGCGGTGCTCCTCCGGTTCAATCCCCTTGGGGGGATATCCATCTGGTCGGTTCTCTGGCTCGTCCTCCTCATCGCGGGTCTCACCTATTCCTACCGAAAGACCGATCTCCTCTCCTGGCTTCTCGGCCTGATCCCCGCAGGGTTGCTTCTCTTCCTCCCTCTATGGGGGGTGGATCCGTCGCTCTCGGCCTTCTGGGCTCAGATCGCCATTATCGCCTTCGGCGCCTGTTATCAGGAAAGCAAGATGAGGATCCCAGACATCATGAAGACCCTCGAACTCGGCACGAAAAACGCATTGGCCATAGGCGCCGCCTGTGCATGCATCGGATTCATCGTGGGGGCGACCACATTGACCGGCCTGGGCCTGAAATTCGCCGCCGCCATCATCGAGCTTGCCCAAGGCACGGCATCCGTGGTAGCCACGCTCGACATCTTCCATTTCCTCAGCATAAACGGAACAGCCGTTTTCTTTACGCTAATTTTCACGGCGGTCGCGTGCTTCATCCTGGGGATGGGCATACCCACCACCGCCCAGTATATTATCGCCTCGATGATCGCGGCGCCGGCCCTTCTCCAATTGGGCATCCATCCGCTGATATCGCACATGTTTGTCTTCTTCTATGCCATTCTCGCCGATGTGACGCCGCCGGTGGCTTTGGCGGCCTACGCCGCCTCGGGAATCTCGGGGGCCGATCCCTTCAAGACAGGGCTTACGGCCTTCGGCCTCGCCTCGGCCGGGTTTATCGTTCCCTTCGTCTTCGTGGAGGCGCCCATCCTTCTCTGGCTTCCCACCCTTCTCGACCCCTCGGCCTCCTTCGATTTCCTGCTCTTCACGCGCGTAGCGGCGACCTGCGTGCTCGGAATCATTGCGCTGGGGGCAACGGTCATCGGGTACTTCGCAGACAGATCGACCGTCCCGGAACGCATCGTCTCCGGCATCAGCGCGGCGCTTCTGATCTATCCGGAAAAGTACAGCGATATCGTCGGAGCGGTCCTGTTTGTCTTGCTTTTCCTGTATCAGAAGAAGAGAAGAAAAGGATCGCTGACCCACGAAGGAGCAAAGACATGAAACGTCGGGCGGCCCCAAATCTGTCCATTCACGAGAACGTACTGTTCGATCTTCCCGACGACCGGATCCTCCCCTTCTCCAAGGAGCACGTTTTCTGGACGTGGTCGGCACAGAGCCGGGTCAATCCCATTCCGGTGAAGACGGCCCGAAACGTTTATTTCTGGGATATATGGGGCAAGCGCTACCTCGACTTCAACTCGATGACCATGTGCGTCAATATCGGCCACGGCGATCCGCGCGTGATCGAGGCGATGACGAGGCAGGCGCGGGAATTGCCTTACGCCGCACCGGGAATGACCACCAGAGTGCGGGCGCTGGCGGCCAGACTGCTGGCGGAGATCTCCCCCGGCGGCGCTCTGACAAAAGTCCTGTTTACCCTGGGGGGAGCGGACGCCAACGAGAACGCCGTCCGACTGGCGAGGGGTTGCACGGGCCGATTCAAGATCCTGAGCCGCTACCGCTCCTATCACGGCGCGACTGCCGGAGCGATGGCGCTCACCGGCGACCCGCGCCGCACGGCCTGGGAGCCGGGACTGATGCCGGGCGTCGTCCACTTCCTCGACCCTTATCGTTACCGTTCCACCTTCCACCGCACCAACCCGGAGATTTCAGAGGAGGAGTTCTGCCGGGATTACCTCAACCACCTCGAAGAGATCATCCTGTACGAGGGAGCGGAGACGATTGCGGCAATCCTGATGGAATCGGTGACCGGCACGAACGGCCTGATTATCCCGCCGGAGGGATATATGCAGGGCGTGAGGGCGCTGTGCGACAAATACGGGATCGTGATGATTGCCGACGAGGTGATGAGCGGCTTCGGACGTACGGGCAAATGGTTTGCGGTGGACCACTGGGGGGTCATCCCCGACATCGTGACGATGGCGAAAGGGCTCACTTCGGCCTACGCCCCGCTGGGTGCGGTGGCGATGAAACCCCGGATCGCCGCGGCGTTCGACGAGCGCGCCTTCCGGTCGGGCCTGACCTACACCTCACATCCGGTCTCCCTTGCAGCGGCGGTGGCCAATATCAACGTCATCCGGCAGGACAGGCTCGTCGAACACGCGGCCGCCATGGACCCGGTGCTGAACCGCCTGTTGAACGACCTGCGCGACAGGCATCCTTCGGTTGGCGACGTCCGCTCCATCGGGCTCTTCGGGGTGATCGAACTGGTTAAAAATCGCCGGACAAAGGAACCGATGGCCCCGTTTGATAAAACCTCCGCCGAAATGAACGCATTTCTCGCTCATTGCCTCGACCGCGGCCTGTTCCTGTACACGCACTGGCACACGGTGCTGATCATCCCGCCACTGGTCATCAGCGAGGAGCAACTACAGGAGGGGTTCGCCGTCCTGGATGAGGCGCTCGAGATCACCGACAGGGCCGTCAGCAGGTAAAAAGCCATCAGAACCGTCGTCTTGCGAAACGTGACCATACCTTGAAATACCGATCCGGTGATGTTATACGATAATGCCGAAACCGTGCGGATGTGGATCTATCACGCATTTTGAGGAGATAATCAACTGGGGGGTATCCCCCCCCCAGCGGGCGAGGAAGAAAAGGATTACGGGAGGCGTCAAAGACGTTTCCAAAGTCAAATGGGAGGTGTCCAATGGAAAAACGTAAGATTCGAGTGATCCAATATGGCCTCGGACCGATCGGCCTGGCCACGGCAAAGCTGGTCCTCACGAAACCGGACATGGAGATCGTCGGGGCGGTCGATATCGCCAAGGAGATGGTGGGCAAGGACCTCGGGGAGATCCTGGGGGTGCAGGCCCTCGGCGTCCACGTCACCGACAATGCCGAACGCCTGTTCGCTAAGGTGCAGGCCGATGTGGTCGTCCATACGGCCGGTTCGCGGCTAAAGCGGGTCGCCGGGCAGATAGAAGAGATCCTCCGGGGAGGCAAAAATATCGTCTCCTCGGCGGAGGAGCTCCTCTTCGCCACACCGGAAAATGTGGAAGCGGCCGCAAAAATCGACAAGTTGGCCCGGGAAAAGGGCGTGACGGTCCTGGGAACGGGCGTCAATCCCGGATTCGTCATGGACGCGCTGCCGCTGGCCCTGACCGGCGTCTGCCAGGAGGTTCGGGAGGTCCACGTAGAGCGGGTCGTCGATGCCGGCACGCGCCGTTACCCCCTCCAGCGGAAGATCGGGGCGGGGATGACGCCGGAGCTCTTCCGGGAAAAGGTCGCCGAAAAGGCGATGGGCCACGTCGGCCTCCGGGAATCGCTTTATCTCATCGCCGACCGTTTGCACTTCATTCTCGATGACGTCCGCGAGACCGTCGAGCCGGTGATCGCCGAAAAGCCGCTGAAAACGGATTATTTCGAGCTGAAGCCCGGCGACGTGGCGGGCATCCGGAACATCGGGGAGGGTTTCCGAAAAGGGAAAAAGATCGTCACGCTCGACCTGCGGATGTACATCGGGGCGGAGAACCCCCACGATTCCATCCGGATCGTCGGGACGCCCGACCTCCGCCTGCGGATCGAAGGGGGTGTGGCCGGCGATCAGGCCACGGCCGCGATCCTCGTGAATTCCATCCCGTCCGTGATCGCCGCGGCCCCGGGACTGGTCACGGTCAAGGATCTTCCGGCCCCCTGGTGTCACCAGGCATGAAGAGTCGTTTCTGATACAAACGGCAAGAGAAAGGCAATAAGTAAGAAAATCAGGTTGGGTATTCAACATGCGTGTATTCTACCGACTTATTGGAGGAGGCATTACTTTGCCATGATTTTTTCGGCGCTGATCAATAATATCACCCTCATCATTTCGTTGAGCATTCTCTATCGTTTCATCGTTCGTAGATGGAAATATGGGTCGCGCACCGGCCAGGCGATCTCCGGTTTTCTTTTTGGCGCGGTTGCCGTTGTCGGCATGATGAATCCACTCATCATTTCACCGGGCCTGATCTTTGACGGCCGCTCCATTATCATCAGCATAGCGGGTTTCATCGGTGGCTGGATCACCGCCCTGATTGCTGCCCTGATGGGCATAATCTATCGAACCTGGCTTGGTGGACCGGGGGGAATCATGGGGGTTTCTGTCATTGCTTCGTCTGCCGCCATCGGCATTGCCTACCATTATATCCGTCGCCGCAGCCCTCATGTGATCGCTCCCTTGCACCTGATCGGATTTGGAATCATCGTCCACACCTGCATGTTGGCCCTGACCATGACCCTGCCGTCCGATATGAAGTACAAAGTTTTATCAAACATAGCCATACCGGTCATCCTCATATACCCGCTGGGGACGCTCCTTGTCGGCATTGTTCTCCTCGAACTGGAGTCACGCATACGCACCGAAGATGCCTTGCGGGAGAGCGAGGAGAAATATAGAATGATCATTGAAAATATTGAAGACGGTTATCATGAAGTGGACATCAAGGGAAACTTTACCTTTGTCAACGAATCCATATGTAAGATGATAGGCTATGAAAGAGAAGAGCTGTTGGGGATGAATAACCGTCCGTATGCAGACAAGGAAAATGCCCGCAAGGTCTATCAAACATACAAACAGGTCTACCTAACTGGCAAACCGGTCAAGAACTTTGAATGGCAGATTATCCGAAAAGACGGCGTCCGCAGAGATGTCGAAGTTTCCATATCGCTCATCCGGGACAGTGAGGGGCAGCCAACCGGATTTCGGGGTATCGCGAGAGACATCACGGACCGCAGGCGGGCGGAGGAGGAGAAGCGAATTCTGGAAGAGCGGCTGCAACATGCGGACAAGATGGAGGCCATCGGGACACTGGCCGGCGGCATCGCCCATGACTTCAACAATCTGCTCATGGGGATTCAGGGGTATGCTTCCCTGACGTTGCTGGATCTGGATCCCTCCGATCCCCATTATGAGCGTCTCAAGCGGATTGAGGAGCAGGTGCAGAGCGGGGCGGATTTAACCAAACAGTTGTTGGGTTTTGCCCGTGGGGGAAGATATGAGGTGAAGCCCGCCGATATGAACGACATCCTTGAAAAGAGCTCCGCGATGTTCGGCAGAACCAAAAAGGAGATCTCCATCCATCGGAAATACGGGAAAGACCTCTGTACCGTGGAGGTGGACCGGGGGCAGATGGAGCAGGCGTTCATGAATCTGTATGTGAATGCCTGGCAGGCCATGCCGGGGGGCGGGGAGATCTATCTGGAGACGGAGAATGTTCTGTTTGATAATGTACAAGCGATTTCCTACTCCGTCACGCCGGGGAAATATGTGAAGATATCCATCACCGACACCGGTACCGGGATGGACGAGAAGACCAGGGAACGGATCTTCGATCCCTTCTTCACGACGAAGAAAATGGGAAGAGGAACGGGATTGGGGCTGGCGACGGTCTATGGGATCATCAAAGGCCACAAGGGCATGATCACCGTGTACAGCGAACCCGGTCATGGGACGACATTCAATATCTATCTCCCCGCTTCGGAGAAGGAGGTGGTGAAGGAAAAGACGGCAACCGGGACCATCGCCAGGGGCACGGAGACGATCCTGCTGGTAGATGATGAAAAGATGGTTCTGGAGGTGAGCAGAAAATTGCTGGAATTCCTGGGTTACCGGGTTTATACGGCCGGGAGCGGTCAGGAGGCGATCGCCGTTTACATGGAAAAAAGAAACAAAATTGACATGGTCATTCTGGACATGATCATGCCGGGAATCTCGGGGGGCGAGACCTTCGCCCGTCTTCGCGAGATCAATCCCGAGGCCAAAGTGCTTCTTTCCAGCGGGTACAGCATCAACGGAGAAGCCAAGACGATTATGGACCGCGGCTGCAACGGATTCATCCAGAAGCCCTTTCAGCTTGAAAAACTCTCCGGGAAGGTCAGGAACATGCTGGACTGAAACAGCGTTTTCCATGGGCAATCTTCAAGATACTTGGCATAATCATGTTAAGTACTTTGTAGGTGACGTCAAGAACCGGCGCATGTATTTTTTTCTTCGATCATTCCGGCGCATTACAGCGGAATCTCCACGGTGATTTCTTGACCGGGATCGTTATTCGTAGTGCAGGGCGTCGATGGGGTTGAGCAGGGACGCCTTGTAGGCGGGATAGAAACCGAAGAAGAGCCCGA
>MNZQ01000129.1:6921-7743 GCA_001873745.1 Syntrophaceae bacterium CG2_30_58_14 | reverse complement strand
GTCCGGACGAGGATGCCCTTCACTCCGGCTCTCCCCCCCGCCTCGATGTCCTTCAGCGTATCCCCTACCATATAGGAGCGAGCGGGATCAAGATGGAGCTCCGCCGCCGCCCGGAGGAGAAGCCCCGGCGCCGGTTTCCGGCAGTCACATACACGCAGATAATCCCCAAGGCCCTCCGTCGGGTGGTGGGGGCAGAAGTAGATTCCGTCGAGGGAGGCCCCCTCCGCCCGGAGCATCTCCCCGAGGCGCGCATGGATTTCGGCGACGAATGATTCGGTAAAGATTCCTCGGGCGACGCCGGACTGATTTGTGACGACCACCGTCTTCATCCCGCTTGCGTTGATCAGACGGATCGCCTCCGCGGCGCCCGGGAGCAGCCGGAGTTTTTCCAGGTGGTCCATATACCCCACCTCTTCGTTGATCGTCCCGTCGCGGTCGAGAAAGACCGCCGCCTGACCGTTTTCCAGCCTCATTTTTTTTCTCCTTGCAACCTCTCAAACGGGTCTTCGGCGGCGGTGAGCAGCTTCCGAGCGGCGGCGCAAACCTCCTCCACGCCGATCCTCTCCATGCAGCGAAAATCGGTCGGGCAGACCGGCTTCAGACAGGGGCTGCAATCGACGTCGTGGTGGATGACGACGCTTTGCTTCCCCACCGGCGACGTCGTGACGGGGTTCGTCGAACCGAAGAGCGCGATCGTCGGGACCCCCAGCGCCCCGGCGACGTGCATCAGGCCGGAATCGTTCGAAATGAAGAGAGAACAGCGGGCGATCAGCGCGATCGCCTCCTTCAGGTTCGTCATCCCTGCGATGTCGATCAACGGAT
>MNZQ01000129.1:0-6910 GCA_001873745.1 Syntrophaceae bacterium CG2_30_58_14 | reverse complement strand
CCCTGCACCGCGGCGGCGCTCTCCCGATCGCCGGCGCTGCCGAAGAGGATTGTCTGCGCACCGGTGTCAGCGATCAGCCGGTCGGCGACAGCGGCAAACCGTTCCGGAAACCACTTTTTTGCCGGGCCATAGGCGGCCCCTGGCGCGATGCCGATCCGATGGCGGTTTTCAGCGATGCCAAAACGGGCGAAGAGCGTTCCCGCCAGGTCGTCGTAATCCCTTCCGGGGCGGAGGCGGACGGCGCGTCCCGCGGGTGTGCAGCCGAGCGCCTGGACCATCTCGATGTAGTAGTCGATCTGGTGGACCCGGCGGATCGCCTTCGTCCGGCGGACGGCGTGCGTCAACAGAAGCCCCCGGCCGTCGGAGTTGTACCCGGCGCGCAGCGGGATGCCGGCCAGTACGGCGATGATCGCCGCCTCGATCGCGTTCTGAAGGAGGATCGCGCAATCGAAACCGACGCCCCGGAGTTCTCCGGCCAGGCGGAGCTTCCCCCCGATTCCGGCGTGACGCCCCGGTTCCTGAAAGACGATGACGTCGTCCACGTCCTTAGAGAGGCGATAGACATCGGCGACCCAGGGTTTTGCAAGGACGGAGATCCGCGCCCCTGGCCAGGTTTTCCGGACCGCGGCCACGGCGGGGAGCGTCATGACGACGTCGCCGATCCAGTTCGTCCCCCGGATCAGCACCCTTTCGATTCCCTGTTCGGGTAGTTTTTTCCCGCCTCTGACCTTCAGCATCGCTCTTTTCTCGGGACCTGACACGGCTGCGTCTTCCAACGCTGGTGGACCCAGAGCCACTGGTCGGGGTATCGGCGGACGATCTGTTCGATCACCTTCGTGAAGCGCTGGGTATTTGCGAGGATGTCCGCATCCCGGTCGCCCGTGCGGATCACCTCTACCTCCGGTCCGAAGACGAGACGGTACCGGCCGTCCGGGAGTCGCACCATGTAGGCGGGAAGGACGGGCGCCTCGGTGTGCAGGGCCAGAAGTGCGAGGCCATCCGTCGTGCAGGCCGGCCGTCCGAAGTAATCGACGAAGACCCCCTCGTACCAGTCGACGTTCTGGTCGATCAGGATCCCGAGGATTCCGTTTTGCTTGAGCGCCCGGAGCATGGGCCGCATCGCATGCTCCTTGGCGAGTGGGATGTTTCCGGTTGCCGACCGGACCCGGAGGACGAGGTGGTCGAGAAGAGGGCTGTCCAGCGGGCGGTAGATCACGACCGCGGGCTTGATCAAGAGCGCCGCCGCCGCCGCCTCTAACTCCCAGTTTCCGAAATGGGCGCTGAACAGCAGGAGGCCCTGGCCCTTTTCGAGGGCTTTCCAGCAATTTTCGAGACCTTCCGTCTCGACCTGGGCCGCGATGTTCTCTTTCGTGAGGCGCGGGATGTCGAAGAATTCCGCCGCCACGATTCCCATGTTCCGGTAGACGCCCTGGACGATTCGGAGGATCTCCCCCTCGGACTTTTCCGGGAATGCGCGCCGGAGGTTGTGGGTGGCGATCAGCCGCTGGCGCGGGATGAGGAGATGAAACATCCGGGAAACCCCGATGAACAGTGCCCTGCGCAGCGGTGTGGGGATGACCCGGAAACCGGCAAGGATGATATCGGTAAGGTGCTGGATGGTCACCGTTTGTGCCTCATGAATGTAATTTTCGCATTATCAATACGCAATTCTGGAAAAAATCAACTCCGCAAACGGTTCGGTGGGCTTGATCTCCATTGCGATCCGGAGCAGGAAGAGCTCCGCCAGAAAATCGGGGGAATCGACCAGACGGATGCCGTCCTTCTCCGTGGTGACGATCCGTGCGGCGCCGCTCTTGGCCGCGAGACGCCGGAGGCTTTCGATGTCGGAAAGGTCGTAGGGGTGGTGGTCGGGGAAAATCCGGAAACCGACAACCTCCGCACGCAGTTCCGTCAGGCTCCGCCGGAAGGCCTCCGGAGAGCCGATCCCGGCAAACGCGAACACCTTCTGCCCCCGTAGCGCCGCGACCGTCTCGATCCGTTGGGTTCCCCCTGCGACGAGTCCCTGCGGCTTGTGAATCGCCCGGAAGGATGGAAGAGAGGCCGCTTCCCGCAGCGGTTCACCATTTTCCGCGTTCCCCGTCCGGAGGAGGATATCGGCGCGACGCAGTGCGTCCGGAGGTTCTCGGAGCGGCCCCCGGGGGAGCAGAAATCCGTTTCCGAACGGACGGGCGGCGTCGAGCAGGAGAATATCGATATCCCGGAAGAGAGACCGGTGCTGGAAGCCGTCGTCGAGGATCAGGATGTCGGCGCCGAACGTCTCTACCGCCGCCCGCCCGGTGAGAAGCCGCCTGCTTCCCGTCAGAACCGGGATCCTCGGTAAGGCTTGGGCGATCAGGATCGGTTCGTCTCCCGCCTCCCGCCACCCCATCCGAATGCGGTTCCCGTCGGAGACCACATTCACGGGGGCGTTTGCGCTGCCTCCGTAGCCCCGGCTCAGGACGGCAGAGTGATAACCGTGGTCTTTCAAAAGATGGGCCATGAAAATCACCGTCGGCGTCTTTCCGGTTCCGCCCACGGTGAGGTTGCCTACGCTGACGACGGGGCGGGGGAGCTTCTGCGGCTTGAGGAGGCCCCCGTCATAGAGACGGTTTCTCGCGGCGACCATGCCGCCGTGGGGCAGCGAGAGGAGGCGCAGGAGCGCGAGCAGGGGCGTGTTTCGCCCATTCGGGTCCTCGTCCCAGATTTTCCGGATCATCTTTTCAGCGCTCATCGGCACGTTCACCGCAAAGTCGTTCCCTTATTCCCGCGCGTCATTCCCGCGAAAGCGGGAATCCAGGAATGGAAACTGGATTCCGTGACCAGCACGGAATGACATCCAATACCCCATGGCTTGCGGAGGGGTAGCTTATTGGGGGTCTCTCTAATGATCCCCGCCGTTGCGCCCGTTTTCCTTGAACTGCATGTTGTAGAGGCGGCAGTATTCCCCCTCACAGGCGAGCAGAGTTTCGTGGGTTCCCTCCTCGCGGATCTCGCCGTTGACCAGCACGATGATCCGGTCGGCGTTCCGGATCGTGGAGAGGCGGTGGGCGATCACCAGCGTGGTCCGGCCTTTCATCAGGTTCTCTAAGGCATCCTGAACCTCGATCTCCGCCTCCGAGTCGAGGGAGGAGGTCGCCTCGTCGAGGATCAGGATCGGGGCGTCCTTCAGAATGGCGCGGGCGATCGAGATCCGCTGGCGCTCGCCGCCGGAGAGCTTCGTCCCCTGCTCGCCGATCAGCGTGTCGTAGCCCGCAGGCAAACGCACGATGAAGTCGTGGGCGTTGGCGGCCTTCGCGGCAGCGACGATCTCCTTCTCGGTCTTCACGATGTCGCCGTAGGCGATGTTGTCCCGGACCGTGTCGTTGAAGAGGATCGTCTGCTGGGTCACGATCGCGATCTGTCCCCGAAGCGACTCGATGGTGACATCGCGGATGTCGCGGCCATCGATCGTGATCGCCCCTTCCGTCACGTCGTAAAAACGGGGGATCAGGTTGACGAGCGTCGTCTTCCCGCCGCCGCTCATGCCGACGAAGGCGACCACCTCGCCGGCCCGGATTCGGAGATCGATGTTCCGGAGGACCGGCGCCTCCTCGTAGCGGAAGGTGACGTTCCGGATCTCGATCTCCCGGGAGATCCGCGGGAGGGGGGCGGCGACGGGGCGGTTTCGGATCTCCGGGACCAGGTCGATGATGGCAAAGACCCTCTGGGCGCCGGCAATCCCCTGCTGGATCGTGTTGTTCACGTTCGTCAGCCGTTTCACCGGTTCGTAGAGCATGATCAAAGCCGTCAGAAAGGAGAAAAAGGTTCCCGGCGTCGATTGGCCGTGGATCACCTGGTAGCCGCCGTAGAAGATGATCGCGGCGATGCCGAGGCCGCCCAGGAACTCCATGAAAGGGCTGGAGACGGCGTTGATCGAAACCGCCTTCAGGTTGAGGCGGAAGAGTCGTTCATTCTCCCCTGAGAAACGCCGGTTTTCATACTCCTCCATGCTGAAGGCCTTGACGATCCGGGTTCCGGAGATCGTCTCCTGCAGCAGGGTCATCAGGCTTCCGAGGGTCACCTGCGTCCGCGTTGCCACCTGCCGCATCTTCTGGCCGAACTTGGCGATCGGATAGACGGCGAGCGGAAAAACGAACATGGCGATGATGGCCAGTTGCCAGTCGCGGTAGAAGATCACGAAGACGAGGCAGAGCAGCGTGAAAGAGTCTTTGAGCAGTGCGGTGACCGCTTCCGAAACGGCGCCCTGGATGTATCCGACGTCGTTCGTGATCCGGGACATCAGGATGCCGGTCGGATTCCTTGTGAAAAAGGCGAGCGACTGGTTCTGGATCTTCCGGTAGAGCTCCGCCCTCAGATCGGCCACGATCCGCTGACCGATGAAATTCATCAGGATCGTCTGGGCATAGCTGCAAGCCCCCTTGATGAGGTAGATCCCGACGACGGCGAGCGGGATCCACTGGAGCATCTTGGCGTTTTGCTTCAGGAAGATCTCGTCGAGGGTCGGTTTGACGAGAAAGGCGAGCGCCGAGGTCGTCGCGCCGACGACGAGCATGCAGATCATGGCGACCGAAAACCTGAGTGCATGCGGTTTTGCCAGCTTCAGGAGTCTTTTGAAAATGTCCAAAATTTCCCTCTTTAATTAGGGACAGAGCCCCTATTTATTTCCCCGGAAAATAAATAGGGGCTCTGTCCCTAATTATTCAGCATGTCGCAGGCGATCTGCGCCGTCCGGCGAGACGCCCCGGGCGTTCCCAATTTGCCACGGATCTCGGCGAGCGCGAGCTTCATTTCCCGCGCTTTGCCGCGCCGGGCGATGAGTTCCCGAACCTCGGCGGCAATCCGTTCCGGATTCGCGTCGTCCTGGATCAGCTCGGGGACGACGGGCCGCCCGGCGATCAGGTTCACCAGGCTGATGTGGTCCACCCGGATGAACCTCCGGCCTACGGCATAGGAGACGCCGGAGACCTTGTAAACGACGACCATCGGGGTCTCCAAGAGCGCCGTCTCCAGCGTGGCCGTTCCCGAGGCGACGATGGCCGCGTCGGAGACGGCGATGACGTCGTAGATCTCATCCGGAATGACGTTCACCCGGATGGGAAACTGCCGGAGGATATCCCGGACAAAATCGGGGGCGAGCGTTCCGGCGAGCGGGAGAACGAACTGGAGCGGGGAGATTTTCTCCGTCAGTATCCGGCAGGCGCGGAGCATCTCCGGCAGCAGTCTCTCCACCTCGGACCTTCGGCTTCCGGGGAGGATGGCGACCGTGATCGCCTCGTCCCGCAGGCCGAAACGTTTCAGCGCCGCGATCCGCGGATATTTTCTTCGGACCTCATCCAACAGCGGATGGCCGACAAAGGCGACATCGACCCCGGCCTTCCGGTAAAATTCCTCTTCAAAAGGGAGGATCACGGCCATTCGGTCCACGGCGTTCCGGATGATGTCGATCCGATCCTTCCGCCAGGCCCATACCTGGGGGCTGATGTAGTAGAGGACCTTGATCCCGCGCCTCCGGGCGGCGCGCGCGAGCGGGAGGTTGAAGTCCGGATAGTCGATCAGGATGACGAGATCCGGCGGCGTCTTCGCAAGCGAGCTCTTCAGGCGGCGCATCACCCGGAGGATCATCCCGAGCTTGAGGACCACCTCCGTCAGTCCCACCACGGCCATGTCGGCGGCGTCGGCCAGGAGTTCCACCCCCGCCGTCTGCATCTTTTTCCCTCCCACGCCGTAGAAGGAGAGGTCCGGATCGATCTCAAGCATGGCCCGGACGAGGTTCCCGCCGTGCAGATCCCCGGAGGCCTCTCCGGCGACGATCATGACCCTCCGCGCGTTCAAGGCTGCATCCGTCCTTCCCCGGGTGATCCGGCAGGGAAAGGGGCCCGTTCCCGGTTGCGGACGATCGCGTCGTTGATGCGCAGGGCCAGTTCCAGCGCGTCGCGCCCTTCCCTGCCGGACACCGGCGGGGGCGTCCGGTCCGCCACGGCCCGGACGAAGGAGCGGATCTCCTCCTCTAACGGGTCCGCGGCTTTGATCTCCACGGGATTTTCCGTGATCTCGATCTGGCCTCCGGCGCCGTTTCGCCGGCTCAGGGAAACGAGCTCCCGCTTGTTGAAATCCACGGCGTGGTACCCCTCGACTCCGAAAAACCGGATCTTCTGCATGGTCTTTCCCGTGACCCGGCTCGCGGTGACGTTCGCCACGCAGCCGCTCGCAAAGGTCAGGCGGGCGTTGGCGATATCGACCTTGTCGGAGAGAACCGAAACCCCGACGGCCTCCACGGTCGCAACCGGGGAGCGGACGAAATGGAGGATGATGTCGAGGTCGTGGACCATCAGGTCGAGGATGACGTCCACATCCGTGCCCCGTTCGAAAAAGGGGTGGAGGCGGTGGGATTCGATGAAGAGCGGCGTCCCCATCAGGGTCCGGAGGGCCGCGACGGCCGGGTTGAACCGCTCGACGAAGCCGATCTGGAAGACCAGCCTTTTTGCCTCGGCCAGCGCGATCAGTTCGTCCGCCTCGGCGAGCGTCGTCGCGATCGGTTTTTCCAGCAGGACGTCCACCCCGGCCTTCAGGAAGAGCGAGGCGACCTTATGGTGGACGCCGGTCGGCACGGCGATCGAGACGGCGTCAACCTTTCCCAGAAGTCCTCGGTAGTCCGTCAAGACCTCGCAGTCGCAGCCGTCGGCGGCCTTCCGGGCATTCTCCTCCACAAGGTCGGCGACGCCGACAACACGGCATTCCGGGATTTTCCGGTATTTCTGGAGGTGGTAGCGGCCCAGATGGCCGGCCCCCACCACGCCGATTCTGATTTCTTTCATAGGTTCGATCTACAAGAGCTCCCTCGCAAATCCCCCTCCCCTTTAGGGATAAATAGGGACAGCGCCCTATTATTTCCGGAAATAATAGGGCGCTG
>MNZQ01000147.1 GCA_001873745.1 Syntrophaceae bacterium CG2_30_58_14 | reverse complement strand
CGCCTTTGCCATGTGGAACATGGGCGCGGCTTTCCTTGTGGGCGTCATTCTGGACAACTCGTTGCGGAGGGGCTGGCTTAAGATATGACACCTTTCCGTCAACGACAGGTACTCGAACACCGCACGGTGGGTGTGTTCGGCAATGACGGCGCTGATGCCCTGGTCGTTGCGGATCGCCCATTCGTGGAGGCGTTTATCGACTTCGCTGCACAGGCCGTGGTTGAGTGCGGCTATGGTCGGGTCCTTGACGCCGCAGCGCTGAAGATCGGGCCAGAAAACCGCACGATGGCTGTGGCCGGCGCGCAGCTTGCGTAGCGATCTCTTTTATCCACAATTCGTCAACCTCATCCAAGGTGTAGAATATTACACCGTTATCATTGGTGACATTTCCTCAGTATTTATGATATGGATATGCCACTGTTTATCATAGACCCGTCCGGGAAGGATTTCACAGAATACATGAAGGGGGGAATGGCGTCATGACGGAAAGCGCGAGCAATTTACTCTTCTACGGGGACAACCTGGACATTCTCCGGCGCTACGTGAAGGACGAGACAGTCGATCTCGTTTACTTGGACCCGCCTTTCAACTCCAATACCAATTACAACGTCCTGTTCGCGGAAAAGGATGGGAGCAAAGCCGCAAGTCAAATTCAGGCTTTCTCGGACACCTGGACATGGACACAGGAAAGCGAATCCGTCTTTGCGGAGATCGTGACGGCGGGCGGGCGTGTGGCAGATTGCCTTCAGGCGTTCCGGACCTTCCTTGGAGAATGCGACATGCTGGCCTATCTCGTTATGATGGTCCCGCGCCTCATGGAACTTCGGCGCGTGATGAAGCCAACGGGCAGCATTTACCTACACTGCGATCCGGCGGCGGGTCATTACCTCAAAATGCTTCTGGACGCCACATTCGGGCCAGAAAATTTCTCATCGGAAATCGTATGGAAAAGGGCCGGGGCGCACAACATGTCGCGCCGGTGGGACGCGATTCATGACTTATTGCTCATGTACACTAAGGGGTCAGATCACAAGTGGAACCAACCGTTTGAGTCTTACCCCGATGAGTACAAGGCCCGATTCAAGCGGCAGGATCCAGATGGTCGGTGTTGGCAAGACGTCGCCTTGACCGGAGGAGGGGCATCCGGAAGTAATACCGCTCGGAGCCAGATGCCGTGGCGTGGGCACATTCCTCCTCCGGGGCGGAATTGGTCTGCACCACGTATTGTCACCGACTACTTAGGCTTGCCACGGGAAATGGATGTTCTGGAGAAGCTTGAGACGATGGATAAAGCCGGATTTGTTTACTGGCCCAAGAACAGTGGTACTCCGCGGTTCAAACAGTATCTTGAGATGCTGCCCGGTATGCCTGTAGGGGATGTGTGGACGGACATACCGCCAATCAACTCTCAAGCCGCCGAACGTCTAGGCTACCCCACCCAAAAACCGCAAGCCCTGCTTGAACGGATCATCTCCGCGAGCAGCAATCGCGGTGACGTCGTTCTTGACCCGTTCTGCGGCTGCGGGACCACGATTGCCGCAGCTCAAGCGCTGGGCCGTCCGTGGATCGGGATAGACATCACTCATCTGGCGATTACGCTCATCAAGCAACGCCTGAAGGATTCCTTCGACATCGAACAGGTTGTTCGCGCCGCACCGGCGGGGAAAGGCGAAACCGCGAAAGTGGGGGAAGCGGCGGCGAAGTATGGAGAAGCGACAAAGCGGTCGTTCCATGTTGTGGGTGAGCCGACAAGCGAGCCGGACGCGGCGGCGCTAGCGGCCTCGGACCCGTATCAATTCCAATGGTGGGCACTCGGCCTCGTGGGGGCGCGACCCGTCGAACAGAAAAAAGGAGCAGACAAGGGGATTGACGGGAGGATCATCTTCCAAGGGGAGAAATCGGGGAGCTTTGAAAGCGTGATCCTGTCAGTGAAGGCGGGACATACCAATGTGGTCCACGTCCGCGACCTGAAAGGGGTCCTTGAACGTGAAAAGGCAGTGATCGGGGTTCTGATCTCGATGCAGGAAGCCACGTCCCCCATGAAAACGGAAGCGGTTACGGCGGGTTTCTATGAATCCACTCTATGGGGACGGAAGTACCCGAAGGTTCAACTTTTCACGGTAGCCGAACTTTTGGCAGGTAAGAACATTGAAATGCCGCCGATCCGGCAGGTGCAGGCGACGTTCAAGAAGGCGCCGAAGGCGATTGAAAAGCAAAGCGGGCAATCAGAATTGCCGGTGTGACCCCTTGGCGACATGAACCAATGGGACGGTATGCTCGCGTGTGTATGGAATTTTCCAGGAAAGATAGGGAGATCATTGATTCATTATTCAAGATCAATCGGCCGTCTTTCCGTTGAGAAGACGCAAGGCGTTCATGATAACCAAAAGTGAAGCCCCCATATCCGCCGCAATCGCCATCCACAGGGTCGCGATATTGGCCAGCGCCAGTCCCATGAACAGCAATTTGACACCCAGCGCAAAGGCGATATTCTGACGTATGATGCCCAGCGTGCGGCGACCGTGGCGGATCAGCCAGGGAAGCCGGGACAGATCGTCGGACATGAGCGCAATGTCCGCCGTCTCCATCGCCACATCGGTTCCTGCGGCGCCCATGGCAATGCCCAGGGAAGCGGCGGCCAGGGCGGGGGCGTCGTTGATCCCGTCTCCCACCATCGCCACGGAACCATAACGACCCTTCACCTCTTCGATGGCCTTCAGTTTGTCTTCCGGGAGCAGTTCCGCGTAGAATTCATCGGCCCCGATCTTCTCGCTGATCGCCCGCGCCGTGCCCTGATTGTCGCCGGTCAGGATGATGACTCTTTCCAATCCGGCGCGTTTCAGATCGGCAACGATGGAAAGGGCGTTGTCGCGGACGCTGTCGGCCACGCTGATGAAACCGCAGACACACTCGTCATTCGCCACAACGACCACCGAATGTCCGGCGTCTTCAAGAACCTCAATCTTCTGGTGAATGTCGCCGCTTTCCATCTGCTTTTCGTGAAGCAGCCGGTGGGAACCCAGCCAGAAGGTCCGACCGCCGATCGTCCCCTGTGCGCCCCTTCCCCTGAATTCACGGTAATCTTCCGCCGGGGCGACGGCGCGGCCGAGATGTTCGGTCCTGCGGACGATGGCTCTTGCCAGGGGATGGCCACTATGCACTTCCAGCGCCGCAGCCCTATCGAGCAGCTCTTCCTCGGTATGCCCGTTCAGCGGGATGATCTTCTGGACCTCGGGCCGGCCGTGGGTCACGGTGCCTGTCTTATCCAGGGCAACGGCCTTGAGCCGCCCCGCTTCTTCGAGGAAGGCCCCCCCCTTGATGAGAACCCCGGAGCGGGCCGCCGTGGCCAGGGCCGCAACGATACTCACCGGCGTCGAGATGACCAGTGCGCAGGGACAGGCGATCACCAGGATCACCAAGGACTCGTAAAACCAGCGTGCCCAGTCGCCGCCGAAGACAAGGGGCGGAACGACGGCAATAGCGACCGCCAGAAGAATCATGGCCGGGGTATAATAACGGGCGAATTTTTCCACCCATTGTTCCGAGGGCGCGCGCCGCGATTGCGCCTCTTCAACCATTCGGATGATGCGGGCGATCGTCGTATCCGAGGCCGGTTTTGTGACGCGAAATTCAATCGCGCCGTCCTCGTCAATCGTCCCGGCAAAAATCTCGTCGCCTTCACTTTTCTCCACGGGAATAGATTCACCCGTGATGGGCGCCTGATTGACGGAAGCCCTTCCCTTCGTGATCCGACCGTCGAGAGGGATGCGTTCCCCCGGCCTGACCAGGACCGTTGCGCCGAGCGGCACATCCTCCACTGGCTTTTCCAGGATATCGCCGTCACGAGGACAGATATACCGCGCCTGGGGCGGTGCAAGTTTGAACAGAGCCTTGATGGCGCTGCGGGCTCGCCCGATGCTCCACGCCTCGATGACGAGGGAGAACGAAAAAAGAAAGGCGACGGTCGCCGCTTCGAACCACTCGCCGATAAGGATCGCACCCACGACGGCGATGGTCATGAGCAGGTTCATGTCTGCGCGGAGGCGGCGGAGCGCGGAGATCGCCTTCGGGAAGATGAACCAGCCGCCCGCAATCACTCCGACAAGATAGAGTAAAATGGATACCACCGGGAATGCGTGGGATTCGCTTCGGCCACCCTCCGCAAGGGCATCGAGGAGGCTCCCATGTAAAAACCAGTGGGAAAGAAAACCCGCGGCAACGGCCATGCCGCTTGCCGCGCACAGGACGACGCGGCCATGCGTCGCCCAGAATCCCCCGGCAACGTGAAAAGAAACGCCCGCCTGTATATTATCGGCAGGCAGCGCGCTCATGCCGGCCCGTTCCACCGCTGCAACAATGGCCTGATCCTCAACGGCGCCTTCCACGGCCGTTACGGTCATCGTGCCGTTGAGAAGATTGAAGTCCACGCCTATGACCCCGGGCAGCGCACCGACCGTCTGACGCAGCGCATTCGTCTCTTCGGCGCAATCCATGCCGATTACCTTGAATATTGTTTCGCTCATCTACGCACTACTCCTTTCTTCTGCTATTCATGCCGTGATGATTTTATAAGTATGAGTATGTCTTCATATATAGGATACTGCCGTCCTTTGCTGGCACTTATCTTCATTTCCATGATAAGAAATATTTGGCATTGAACAGCCTGTAGCTGCTATAGAGTCAAGAAGTTTTTTGTTCAGCAAGGAGCGCTGATGAAACACAATTTAAAGATTGGCGAATTGGCCAAGAAAACAAGCTGCCTGGTAGAAACGATCCGCTACTACGAAAAAGAAGGTCTGCTTCCGAAACCGATAAGGTCGGACGGCAACTACCGGCTTTATGGAAATGAGCACGTTGAGCGCCTGCGCTTCATTCGCCAATGCCGGGCACTGGACATGACACTGGAAGAGACCCGCAGGCTGCTCAATTTACGGGACACCCCTGAAGAGAGTTGCCGCGGAGTCAATGCCCTGATAGACGAACATATCAGTTATGTCGTCGATCGCATCACTGAGCTGAAGGCGCTGCAAAAACAGTTGAAGGAACTCAGGAACCGCTGTCAGAAGGTCGAGACCTCCAAGGATTGCGAGATCCTACAGTCGCTCGCCGGACCGGCAGAATCGCCGATACCCCCCGTCGGCGGCGCGCGCATTCACGGAAATCTAAATAAGACACACAAATACTAACGTTTTTTCTCGTCATTTCCTGCCCTGAAGGCGAACAGATCGACCTTGGTCATGAGGGAGGCCAGGTCGATGAGGTGACATCGAAACAGAAAAATAGGACGAGGGCCGCGTAATGACAATGCACATTTGACGCCTTCTCCGGAATCGAATATAGGTTGAACGAGAATGTTGAGAGATTTGGAAAATTCAGGCAATGGATAAGCAACCGCTGATATACGTCCTTGTTTCCGCTGCCCTGTTCGGGATCAGTCCGCCCCTGGCCAAGCTGCTCGTGAAGAACATCCCTCCGGTCGCTTTGGCTGGACTTCTCTATTTGGGGGCATTTGCGGGGCTTTCTGCATATTCGATCGCACAGGGGATCGCTTCTCCTGAAAACGCAAGAAGCGCCAATCTGAAAAAGGAAGATTTGCCCTGGCTGTTTGGCGCGGTGCTTTCGGGTGGGATTATCGCTCCGATCTGTCTGATGCTCGGATTAAACCAGATTTCCGGCTTCGCTACCTCATTGCTGCTGAATTTGGAGGGAATTTTTACTGCGGTCATTGCCGTGGTATTTTTCAAGGAGAATGCGGGAAAGAGACTGTGGTCGGCGTTGGCATGCATGACCGCCGCAGGGGTGTTCTTGACATGGGATTCAAACCGGGGGGCGTTTAACTTGCTTGGCCCTCTATTGGTTACCTTGGCCATGGCATGCTGGGGCATAGATAATAACCTGACCCGAAACATCTCAACCAGAAATCCGATACAGATCACCCGCATTAAAGGACTGGTGTCGGGATGCGTGTCCGTCTCCCTGGCGTATGTTCTGGGGATGGACATGAAATGGGAAGTATCCGTTTTTTACGCTCTGTTGCTGGGTTCTTTCAGCTATGGCATCAGTCTCGTGTTTTTTATCAAAGCTCTCGAAGGATTAGGTTCTTTCAGAGCAGGCATTTTCTTCAGTCTTGCCCCTTTTATCGGTGCGGTTACTTCCCTCATGTTGCTTCAAGAGTGGATCGGTTGGGTCATGTTTCCTGCCATGATGCTCTCGGCCGCCGGCGTCTGGCTCATGAGCACGGAAAATCACTTACACCCCCATGTGCATCATGAGGTGACTCATACGCATTTACACAATCACAACGATGTTCATCATGTTCACGAACATGGAGGAATCGTTCATGACGCGCATGTTCACGAGCACAACCACCGTGAAGAGCAGCATGTGCATCCCCACTGGCCGGACACGCATCATAGACACGAACATTAATTGTGCAATACGCCGGGGGGCAAAGCCTGACGTCGGTATGTACTGCCTTATGCAGGTTTTGGGAACGGTGCTATCGATAAAACCGCCCTTGACATACAAGACCGCTTTTTCTATCGTAACCCCGCGTAATAACGAGCGCTGCCGGAATCCGTTTGGCGGATCGCGTCGCTGTTGCCAGAGGGGGAATCATGGGATCCACGTCGTCGGATGGCCGGTTTGAAAACCGCACACCTACAATCAGGGAGCTTAAAACGCCGTGAACACAGCGACGCCCAAAACAAAAAACCACTATAACAAGATGGAGTGGGCCGGGGCCTTCGGCGACGTCGGCACGCTGATCCCCTTCGTCGCGGCCCACATCACGATTTTGAAGGTAGATCCTCTCGGGCTCCTCCTCATGTTCGGCGTCGCCCTGCTGGCCTCCGGTATCTACTACCGGACGCCCTTGCCGATCCAGCCCATGAAGGCCATCGGCGCGGCAGCCGTCGCCGGGGGAATCAGTCCGGCGGCCCTGTTCGGCTCGGGCCTTACCACGGGGCTTTTCTGGCTTCTGGCCGGCCTGACCGGGGCGATCCGGCCGATCGCGCGGCTGGCGACCAGGCCGGTCGTGCGCGGCATCATGCTGGGGTTGGGGCTCTCCTTCATGGTGGATGGGGTCCACCGCATGACGTCGGCGCCGCTCCTTGCGGGCGTCGCCCTGGTCGTCACCTACCATCTCCTGACGAACCCCAAGGTTCCGGCCATGTTCATGCTTCTCATCATCGGCGTCGTCTCCGCGGTGATCATGGACCCGAACCTCCTGTCCGAACTGGCCAAGATCCACGTCGGCTTCAAGCTGCCGGCCTTCAGCCTTTCCTCGATGACCTGGAACGATCTCGTCACGGGGACGCTCCTGTTCACGCTCCCCCAGATCCCTCTGACGCTCGGGAACGCCGTGATCGCCATCGTCGCCGAGAACAACGAGCTCTTTCCGGACCGGAAGGTTACGGAGAGGAGGATCGCCGTCTCTCAGGGCATCATGAACCTGGTAGCGCCCATCTTCGGCGGCGTCCCCATGTGCCACGGCGCCGGCGGAATGGCCGGGCACGTCCGCTTCGGGGCCAAAACCGGCGGGGCGCTGGTGATCCTCGGAAGCCTCCTCGTTTTGATCGCCCTGTTTTTCAGTGATTCCGTGGTCATCTTTTTCAAGATATTCCCCAATGCGATTCTGGGGGTGATCCTCTTCTTCGCAGGTTCCGAACTGGCGATCGTCGTCAGGGACATCGGCGACAAGAAATCCGACTTCTACGTGATGCTGATCGTCGCCGCCTTTGCCATGTGGAACATGGGCGCGGCTTTCCTTGTGGGCGTCATTCTGGACAACTCGTTGCGGAGGGGCTGGCTTAAGATATGACACCTTTCCGTCAACGACAGGTACTCGAACACCGCACGGTGGGTGTGTTCGGCAATGACGGCGCTGATGCCCTGGTCGTTGCGGATCGCCC
>MNZQ01000128.1:7904-10646 GCA_001873745.1 Syntrophaceae bacterium CG2_30_58_14 | reverse complement strand
TTCTATTTCGTCGGCCGGTTGGTGGATGGGTTTCATGTGGCCGGTTTCGGTTCGGCGTTGTTGGGGGCGTTGATTGTCAGCATGACCAACCTGCTGCTGAACCGGCTGCTTGCGCCGTCGCGACCGCCCGCTCCGCAGCCGCCGGTCAAACGGGACGATGTGATTGATATCTGAGTGGCGGGGTGGCGTGCGGCGGCTGGCTGCGCTCTACCCGGGATTCCGTTTTACGGACATCCATTTTGGGCGCCGTATAGTTTTCCGATGGCCTATATTCTATTTGACATCTGAATGGGTATCCGATATCTTTATCCCTAATAATTTCTCACAACAAAGATCATTCGCCTTTCTTTTTTAGCGTCCCAGCCCACCGATGGCGGGTTTGCATCAGCAAGTAACTCGCGTCTGAGGCTATGGGAACCTTCCCAAAACCGAGATGCCTGTATTTAAAGAATTCAAATCGTTGCACGCGACTGACTTAGAAGCCGACACGGTTTGTCATTACAGGGGGGCATCAGATGGAAGATCCATCCAGAACAAATCCGGAACGGATCAAAGAGATATCCGCCTTAAAAAAGAAAACCACGGAACTGGAACAATCGGAATCGGAACGTAAGAGAGCCCCTGAGGCGCTGCGGGAGAGCGAGGAGCGATATCGCGCGATTCTTGAGAACATCGAGGATGGCTACTTCGAGGTTGATATTGCCGGCAACTTGACCTTCTTTAACGACTCGGTTTGCCGAATGGTCGGATATACCCGCGCTGAAATGATGGGCATAAATAACCGTCAATATACCGATAAGGAGAACAGTCAAATATTGTATCAAGCCTTCAATAAAGTCTTCAGGACAGGGGAACCCTCGACAGGAGTCGATTATGAAATTATTGGAAAAGATGGAACCAAACTATATATTGAGTCCTCTATATCGCTGATAAGAAATAGATCCGGTCAACCGATAGGGTTTCGCGGCATCATGCGAAATATCACCGAACGTAAGCGGGCGGAGGAACAGCTTCGGAAATCGCTGGAACAACTGCGGCGGGCGATGCAGACAACGATCCAGGTGCTGGTGATGGCCGTGGAGATGAAAGACCCTTACACCGCAGGTCATCAGCGCCGGATGACGGACCTGGCCCGGACGATGGCCACGGAGATGGGCCTGCCGCCGGAGAAGATCGAAGGTCTCCGCATGGCCGGGGTCATCCACGATATCGGCAAAATCACCCTGCCCACGGAGATTCTGAGCAAACCTACGAAGCTGTCTGCCATCGAGCTTTCCCTGATCAGAGAACATGTCCGGTTAGGCTATGATATTTTAAAAGACGTGGAATCCCCTTGGCCCCTGGCGGAGATTGTCCTTCAGCACCATGAACGGATGGACGGTTCCGGCTACCCCCGGGGACTCAAGGGTGAGGAGATTCTCATCGAGGCCCGTATCCTCGCTGTTGCCGATGTCGTGGAGGCGATGGCATCTCACCGGCCTTATCGTCCAGCTCTGGGAATGGATGCTGCTCTGCAAGAGATTGAGAAGAACAGAGGCATCCTGTATGATCCGGCTGCGGTCGACATTTGTCTGATGCTCATCAGAGAAAAGGGATTCCAACTTAGTTGATAGCCATCACACGGATAATACAGGAAGCTTTGTCCGTCAATGTCCGGTGTTTTGTCGGCCAGTCTCTGTCGCAACAATGCGTCTTCATTTTCGCCGCCCAACAGATCGATGAGACCGATATCAACGGCTGCGTGCGTCCCTTGTTGCGCTTCTTTGGTGAAATCACCATGCTTATATGGTTATTTCGCCAACTAAAAATGGCTCATGAATCCGCCCTTATTATAATGATTTGATTTTGGGTAACTATATACATCCGATCCGATGGCATGTTCATTGCTGTAATAGAGCGATGTTCATGCGTATGGCGCCGTTTTGATTGTATCTGTTTTGGAGAATGCCCATGTCGAACGAAAAAGCAGGTTCTGTGTGCGCCGAATCAAATATCAAACCGGTCATGGTTGAAAGGAGGTGAAAAAAATTAGCCCGCCCCTGCAGTGATATTCCCTGACACCCTGTCGCTGTCCTGTTTAGCTATTCTATAACGATTATCCGACTATCTCGGAGTGTCCCGGCGACAGCAACATGACGAGATTCACTTGGGGTCAATCCATTTCTATATTAAAGAAAGGAGATCCATCAAAATGAAGACCAAGATCCTGTTTTTTACCCTGCTGCCGGTCGTCGCGCTGACCGCCAGTGCGATCATGATGATACCCGATTCGACAGCAGCCGCCCCATCAACGAATGCCCGGTGCTTTGCCTGTCACAGCAACAAGAACCTAACCATGAAGGTCGGCAGCGAAAGCGTGCCGCTTTATGTGGACAAGGCCGCCTACGCTGCGAGCAAACACGGCAACGCCGAATGTGTGGCCTGCCATACGGGGATGAAGCCGACGCCGCCGCACAATGCCAAGCGCACGTACGGTAGTTGGGCGCGCTTTAGCGCCAAGAATACGGACACGACCAAGACGCGCAATTTCTACGTCGTCGATGGCGCTGCCTGTCTCGCGTGCCATAAGGATGCCCGCTATTCGGCATTTATGAAGAGCGAACACGCGACGATCAAGGACATGATGTTCGAGGCGGACGGCAAGCCGCGCACCGAGAAAAAGGTCACGGGCACGGACGGCAAGGTGTATGTCCTTGACGAAACCTTTGCCGGCAGCGAAGCGGACTGCGGACGCTGCCATAT
>MNZQ01000128.1:0-7891 GCA_001873745.1 Syntrophaceae bacterium CG2_30_58_14 | reverse complement strand
CGGCGCCTGCCACTGGAAAACCCAGATCAAGCAAAAGCAGGCGGGCAGCGTTATCGATCTGTGGACCAAGTACGACAAAGAGAGCGATGCCGCCAAAGGCGCGATGACCGAGTCCGGGATGGACTGGACCGTCAACATCGCCTCGCATGAATTCATCGGCAAGGACGCGCTGACCAAATCCAACGATGTCTGCGCTGCGTGCCATGCCGGCTACTACCAGGGCGACAAATCCAAACCCGCGATTGGCGTACATGGCGATGGTATCCGCCGTCATCCGCAGGTGCAGGAGTTGCAGCTCTCCGTCAAACGGGGCGTGCATAAATCCATGCAACTCTGCACGGACTGCCATACCGAAATACACGATGTAC
Source organism: Syntrophaceae bacterium CG2_30_58_14 (assembly GCA_001873745.1). Classification (GTDB taxonomy): domain Bacteria; phylum Desulfobacterota; class Syntrophia; order Syntrophales; family UBA5619; genus UBA5619. The sequence continues at coordinate 7,523 of MNZQ01000128.1, read as the reverse complement.
TGCTCAAGAACACGGAACAGGCCGCGCGTCTGGGCGGCAAGACGCAGTGTATAAACTGCCACGCGGACAAGGCGATGAAAACCCTCCACGCGGACGTGACCTGCGCGGGGTGCCATGACGCAGAAATGGGCGTGCAGCGCGACGCCGAAATGAAGATGGTCGTCCCAATGGCGGTCAAACACCTGGTGATGGAATCGTGGCCTTCACACAATCTGACCAAAGAGGTCAATTGTAATAAGTGCCATGTTGCCGGCAACAAGGTCGGCGCGACGGAGAAAGTCACGCCAGCCAAGATACACTGAGCGCTTTCTGTTTTAAAACGCAAATGGTAACAAGATCAAGGGGCAGGAGTAGGACTCCTGCCCCTTGGATATTCTCGTTCCGCTGTTGATTTTGATACGGGTTCGCACCAGATCGGGATAGACCTCCCGGAGCTTGTCTAAAGCCTCCTCACCGGAGTATGCGGTGGCAATCACATCATAGCCCGGATCGGTCAGGTTCAAACGTGGCGCTATCCTCTCTCGATCAGGTGATAACTCGTGCTACGGCCGCCGGAGGGGTCTTTCCTCAAGACGCCGCGTTCCACAAGATCCTGAATATCCCGAAACATTCTCAAGTTTAAAACCCTTTTCCCGAAATAATCTCAGGCAGGCATCTGCAACCGCATTGTCGTATAAGACCCCTCTATTCTTCTCTATTTCTTCCAAGGCCGCATCGATTCCCCGGGCAGGACGGTAGGGACGGTGCGATGCCATGGCCTCCACGACGTCGGCCACGGCGAGAATCCGCGCCTCGATGAGAATCTCGTCCCCTTTAAGCCCCTGCGGATATCCGGCGCCGTTGATCCGTTCGTGGTGCTGGTAGGCGATTTTTGCGACAGGATAAGGAAACGCTATCGGTTCCAGAATTCTATAACCGACTTCGGCGTGAGTTTTTAGCAGTTCGAGTTCGATAGGACTCAGTTGGGTCGGCTTGCTGAGAATTTCCGCCGGGGCTCTTATCTTTCCTATATCATGGATCATTCCTGCCATCCGGATGCCGCTGATCTGTTCTTCGGAAAGGTTCAGATCCTGAGCGATCGCCACGGATAATTTGGCGACCCTCTCCTGGTGACCGGCGGTATAAGGATCTTTCTCTTCAACAATCATCGCCATCGCTCGGATGGTATCGTCGATGCCACGCTTCAACTTTCCAACGGTCTTGCTGATTTCTTCTTCAGCGCGGCGCTGCTCCGTGACGTCGTCGATGGAGAACACCACCTCGTTGATATTGCCCTTTTCGTCATGGATCGGGGCGCCGTTGATGGAGAGATATACGCGCCGCCCTTCGGGGGAGAGAACGGCATGCCGTATTCCATAGACGGGATTGTCGGAGGACACCACCTGCATGAACGGCAGCTCCTCCTGTGGAAAGGGGTTGCCGTCAAAGTCGGTGATCGGCCATTCCGGCGAACCATAAGCGCGTCCGGTCATTTCCTCGGCCCGTTTGTTGGCAAAGACGATTCGGCCGTCACGAGCGGCCACGATGATTCCCGCCGGACTCGTTCTCATGATGCGATCGACCATGCTGCGCTCCCGGAGCAGCCATTCCTCCGCCTGTTTCCGTTCGGTGATGTCCCGCGCGACGCAGATGAGCGCCGCGGCCTTGCCGTCGTGAAGCAGGGGGGCGGCGCTGACCTCGCAGAATTTCCGCGTTCCGTCTTTGGCGATCAACTCATACACCTTTGCCAGGATGCTGTTGCCCGCCAGCGCGTGATGGATATCGGAATAGGCCTCTTTTAGATGATCCGTCGCCAGAACGTTAAGCTCGCCAATCGGTTTGCCGGTCAGCTCCTCCGGCCTGTACCCCATAATCCTCCCGACGGAAGGGGTGATATCGAGCAGTCTCAGCTCCTGGTCAATCGAAAAGATCACGTCCGTCACATTCTCAAAGTGCAGGCGGTACTTCTCCTCGCTTTCCCGGAGCGCCTCCACGGAACGTCTGCGGGAGACCGCGATGCCGATACTGGCACCGATCCCCTCGAGAAAACGGATCATATCAAGCGTAAATAAATTCTGCCGCGTATCGCACAACTGCAGAAGCCCGATGATTTCACTGTCCGACCTCAAGGGAATCAGCGCCAGGGACTCGTACCCCTCTCTATTGCAGCGGTTTCTGATGCGGCCCTGATACTCCTTCTCGGATTTCTCGGCCAGATGTTTCGTCGTGCTGTTCGTCCAGAAGCTTCCACTCTCCGTGAAAAAAGGCAGGGAGGAATCAGCTCGGCCGCGCAGGACGTTGCCGCACCGGCCTTCGAGATATGGATTTCCCTTTGAATCGCGGATGATCTCACCGGCGACGTCGCGCGCGAAAAGGGAATTCTCGGCCTCCAGAAAATGGCCGGGAAAACCGTTGGTCACATAGTAGGGGTAATCTTCCCCCTCCCGCAGGCGGATGCCGATCGCCTCGAAGCCCATGTGTTCTTTTAAAAGATGGAGGATATCATTGATCAGTTTCTGGATGTCATTCGTGCGGTTCAGCGTCTCGAGGATCTCTTTGGACAGTTTAAGCCTTGATTCGGAAAGCTTACGCTCGGTGACATCTTCGCTCATTCCTTCAAAATAGAGCAAAACGCCTTTTTCATCTCGAACGGCGTGCGCATTGACCGAGACCCATGCCGGAGAGCCATCTTTGCGGCGCGCCTGGTATTCAAAGTTTCGGATTTCCTCCTCGGTATCGATCAGGCGGGCGAATTCGGCGCCCTGATCGGGGTCGACATAGATCTGACGGACAAAGTCCGTGACGTTCTCCATGAGGTCTTCGGGGGAGTTATAGCCGAAAACGCGGGCGAAAGAGGGATTGGCGGAGATGAGCCGTCCGTCCGGCGATCGCTGGAAGATTCCCTCGATTGCGTTTTCAAAGATGGAACGGTATTCTTCCTCGGCCTTGCGGATCTGGATATACAGCGCCGTGTTTTCGAGGATGGGGGCGATGATGCTCACCAGAATGCTCAGCGCCTTCAACTGTCCTAACGTGAATTGGCGGTAGCTTTTCGTGATGTTGACATTCAGCACGCCGACCAGTTTGCTTTGTGACAGCATCGGCATGGAGACGGCAATGTGAATATCGTTGCGCGGCCGGATCGGCGCCATGCGCGGATCATTGACTTCTCCCTTAAATACGACGGACTCGAGGTTGCGGGCTACCCATCCTGCGATGCCCTGCTCGATCGGCGCATGCTCCCCGAGATTTTCCGTATGCACGCCGCGGACGACCGCAACGTAAAGCTCTCTGCCGCTCTTCGTCGGCAGCATGATGGATACCTCATCGGCGCTGCACTGCTGAAGCGCGGCGTCGGCGATCTTGTTGAGGATCGCGTTCAGATCGGAGGAGAAGGAGATGGCCTTTCCCAGTTCGTGAATGGCTACGGTCTCCTTCAGTTGCATGTTTTCCAGCCGCAGATTGCGCACCTGCATGGCGCGGGTGAGCAGAGGCAGAAGGGTGTTGAGCTTGAACGGTTTCAGCATGTAATCAAAGGCGCCGGTCTTCATTGCTTCCACGGCGGTCTGCACCGTGCCGTGTCCCGTCATGATGATGCCGATGAGATTGGGGTCGATCTCGAGAACGGCCCGGATGAGCTCAATCCCGTCCATCCCGGGCATCATCAGATCGGTCAACAGGAGGTCAAATTCCCGCTCCTTGAGAACCGCCAAGGCTTCGGCGCCCGTCAGGAATCCCATCGTTTCATATCCCTGGCCGGCCAGCATCTCGCAAAGGGCGCTCATCAGTTCGGCTTCATCGTCCACGACCAGGATGCGGCCTACTTTGTAATTGGAGTCTTTTTGTGCGATATTTTTCATGATCTGCCCTTCCCCTTCATTGTTCCATTAAACCGATGGAATTGCCCGGATCCACTGATGACAGCGTGATACGGACTTTTGTTCCCTTTCCGGGAATCACCTCGTTTGAAATATTATAGAAATCCCCCTAATAGAGAAAACCGAACAACCACAACGGTATCCGTGCGCCGTATCCGCTTTCTATATCATCAACAGCCAGAAACGAGTCCGGCAAATCCTTGATCAGCTGGAAATCCTTGTTTTTCCCGCCGATCTCAAATATCAGGCGATCATCCACCAGGAAGTCACCCCGGCGAGGAATGGAAACGGGGTAACTGTTACCGATCATATTGAAAAAGAATGTTTCCCGCAAAGACCCCTGATCAGGTTGTTGCGGCAAGGCTAAGGCATGAATAAGAGTCGGATTGTTAAGATAGATCTTTTCCGGCTTTCGAAGCGCGCCAAACCCTGTCTTTCCTCTTGGGGCCATGAGAATCAGACCCGCCTCCTCAAGATATTGTAAATAGAGTTTCAAGGTTCGTTCATCGCCAATTTCCAACATTGCTTTCAGTTTCTTCATATCCGGCGTGAAAGGGGTCTGCGTGGCGATGGCAGCCAGCAACTTTTTTATCTTCCTGATTGAGGCGCCACTCAGAGAGTTATGCGCGGCGATCAGATCCGTCTCCAGGGTAGTTCTCAGGTTCTGTTCCAAGGTAAGATAAAATGAATCCTGTTCTTGATATTCCATGAAATACGGGTAATAACCGACCTGTAAATACGTTTTGAAGAGACTGAGGATTTTAAGATTCTTTTTATCCAGGGCGTCGATAACGAACCCGGCGCCTCGCTGATGATTTTCCGTGATTTCTTGCATTGAAAATACGGGCAATTCCAGGCCATGCAAAAGGCTGATAAATTCTCGGAAGGACATGCCCGTCATCGTATAGACAACGGCGCGCCTGCTCAGATCGTGGCTGCCCCGGGTAATATCAAGGGCGGAACTGCCGGAAGCGATGATCTTCAAGCGCGGAAAGGTATCATAAATGCTCTTGAGCTCGATTGACCAGGCCGGATATTTGTGGACTTCATCCAGACAGAGCAGCTCGCCGCCAAGGTTGTTAAATTCTTCCGCAATATCGTAAAGGGAGCGAGAAGCAACGCGAAAATGATCCGTCTGGACATATAAAGCCCTGGGAGTAAAGGGATCCTGATAAGTAGCCAATATGTGTTGAATTATTACGGTTGTTTTTCCGACGCCACGCTGGCCGACGATGAGGGAGAAGCGACCGCTGAGGGGATGGCTTTTCAGGAAATACCGCTGAAAAGAGCGGTCCCGGAGACGAAGAAATGATTGGCTGAGGGCGAAGAGATCATCGATCATGTTTTATCTTTCCTTCCTTATCGGATTGTGATCCCATCATAACACCGCTTCGACAGGATTGCAATCCTAAAGTGAACAGCGTATGACTGGGTCCGGATTTCCTCCTCGATGAGGCCGTCCTGAACATGTTGCCGGACTTTGCCTCGACTGCGATAAGGTTCGCCCCCCGAACAAGCAGAAAATCAACTTCGATCTCAGACCGGCCCGATGGCGCCCAGTAATACACGTCGTCACAGATCAAATGGTAGTCCTTGTCGTCACTTTTCGTTGCAATTTGACGGCGGACTATACAATTATCTCCAAATTACAAGCAAGAAAAGGGGGGACAAATCTGTCCCCTTTTTTTATCCGTTTCATGGTTCCATTAAACCGATGGAATTGCCCGTATCCGTTGACGACAAGGTGATCCGGACTTTCGTCCCCTTTCCGGGGATCCCCTCGCTTGTTATATCGATCGTTCCCCGGTGTTCCTGCGCGATGCGCCGGCAAATGGCCAGCCCCAGCCCGGTCCCCTTTCCCTCCGGTTTAGTAGTATAGAAAGGTTCCATGACTTTGGGCAGGATCTCAGGCGGTATGCCGGTACCCGTGTCGGCAATCTCGATAATCACGAAGGCTTCGCCTTTGGGATCGGGGATCGGGGGTCGGCCTCCGGCCCGGAGAGGGATCGGGGTTCGGGGGTCTGGGCTACCCCTGACTCCTGAACCCTGTTTCCTGAACCATGATCCCTGTCCCCTGATCCCTGAGCATATATGCGGATCGTCAGCGTTCCACCCTTCGGCATGGCGTCGCTCGCATTCGTGAACAGGTTCAGAAACAACTGCCTTAATTGCTGGCGGTCTGCGAGGATCCCCGGAACCTCGGGTGCAAACTCCCTGATGACCTGGATATTGTTCTTGCGGAAGTGGTAATGAATGAGTTCGAGGGTCTTTTCAGTTTCCTCGCGAATATCCACCGTAGAGATCTGCTTCTGACTCCGGCGGCTGAACTGGAGGAGATTGGTCACGAGATTCCCCATCCGTTCAACTTCCTGCCCGATGATTTCCAGCTCCCGCCGGCGCGGATCGTCTGGGGATGTCTGCGCCGTCAGGGATTCGATCCGGAGACTGACGGTAGCCAGCGGATTGTTCAATTCGTGGGCAATGCTGGAGGCAAGCTCCCCCATCGTCGCCAGCTTCGCCGCCTGCCAGAGTTGCTGTGTAACCGCATTCAGTTCTTCATTTTTCGCCAGCAGCGCGGCTTGGCCCGCCTTCCGCTCGGCAACCTCGATACGCAGGGTTTCCGTTCTCTTCTGGACCCTTTCCTCGAGCTCCTTGTTGAGTCTCTTCAGTTCATCCTGCGCCCCCATCAAGTCGAAATTCTTTGCCATCGCCGTTTCGTATGTGGAAAGCAGGAGGTTGAGAATCTGCAGCCGGTTTGAAGCGATCAGATAGGTTTCGCCCTCGTAGGAAACGGATATGCCCTTTTGAATAATTTCCTGCGGGCTTTTCAGATCCTTGTTCAGGAGAAGATGCTCGATGGTGGAAAGGAGGTGTTTTTCGTCATAGGGCTTGGTGATGAACTTGTCGGCGCCGCTTTGCAGCGCCCAGATGACCGCTTGCGGCTGAGATAGAGCCGTCAGCAAGATCACCGATATGTCCCTGTATGACTCGCTGGATTTGATCTGCCGGCAGAGTTCATAGCCGTCCATCTCCGGCATGGCGATGTCGGAGATGACGATGGATGGCCTGGATGCGCCGAGGGACTGAAGGGCCTCCCTGCCATTGGCGGCAATGGCTGCGTCATAGCCATTCACTTCAAGGATATGCTGCAATTGCATCGCCTGGGTGATGCTGTCTTCGGCGATGAGAATCTTGATCTTGTCCATAAGTGCCTCTTCTGACCTATCCTGTTTTCTAAGGGATGTTACTCTTTTGTCCCTCTCTTCGTCTGCGGGGTCATCTCCTGTTCGTTTTTACCCTCGGCAGCCCGGAAAGAAATTCTGCGATCTTTGCTGGTGGAAGGACAAAGGATGCCGCATTAATGGCTGCGGCTTCCCCCGGCATTCCATAAACCACGGAGCTCTCCCTGTCCTGGGCGATGGTCACCGCCCCTTTTTCCTTCATCAGCTTCAATTCAGAAGCTCCATCTTTCCCCATGCCCGTGAGGAGCACACCGACCGAGTTTTTCCCGAAAACCCCGGCAATCGAGCGGAAGAGGTGGGAAACGGACGGGCGCAGGCCGTTTTCAGGCTCACTGCTGCTGAGGATGATCTTACCCCCGTTGTCCACCCCCATCTGGAGATCATCAGGGGCAATATAGGCGCGCCCCGGCAGCGGATTCTCGCC
>MNZQ01000084.1 GCA_001873745.1 Syntrophaceae bacterium CG2_30_58_14 | reverse complement strand
CAGGCAAGGGAAACGTAGCGATGCGGGAACTTCTCCGGCTGTTGCTCTGCATACAGCCCCCTTCGCAGGTCACGATCCAGGTTCCGAAATTCGGGATCGGCGAGGATTTTTTCGACCTGGCTTTTCTTAATTTTTTTGAGATTGACAAGCCTCCACAGAACGGCTTCCGAAGAAACGCCGAACTCCTTCGCCAGTTCGATGATATCAACCAACTTCAGTTCCTGATTCACCGCGATTTCCTTAAGAGCGGCAAGCAGGTGTTCCTTCGGTAGGAGCAAACTCGCCGCAAAGCTGTCGGCATACTGTGCCGGCTTCGTTTTACGCGAGCCGTCTCCGATTTCCTCATGCGAGAAAATATTCCAGGTGACGATATGGAAGAGCTCATGGGCGAGATCGAAATTTCGCCGCCACGGCGCATCGTTGGCATTGATGAGAATGCCCACTCCAAGGGCACTGTCCATAATGCTGGCGCCGGATACGCCGTCGCCCAAACACAGATGAATGACCTTGAAGCGAAGCGTGTTTTCCAAGATGTTCAGAAGATTGCAAGCGGGGCGTGATCCTAGGTCGAGGCGCCTGTGGATGTCTGTGCCGAGCTTGTCGCATGCCTCAAATCCGTTTTCGGCAAAGTCATCTCTGTCAAGGTTAGTGAGGATTTCTTTCCAGCGCCGTTTTAGCCCGAGCAGATTTTCCAGGCGGCTGTAATTTTCAAGAAAGACGAGAAATTGCTGCTGTTCGTTCCGGATGTCGCTGCCTGCCGTTCTCCGCCAAAGAAGAACTGGTTCTGATGGAACTTTGGCTTCGAAAAAATAATCCAGGGGCCTGCCGTAAAGGCGGGCCATCGAGATGAGTTCATTCGCATTTACGTTCCTGGTTCCCTTTTCAATGGAGGAGAGGATTTGGTAATGCTTGAAATTGAGCTTCCTTGTCGCGTCCGCAAGGGATAACCCGGCGGCTTCGCGGGCCTGAGCGAGCCTTCCGGGGAGATTCGTTCCTTCGACGTTTGAAGGTTTCATGATTGCCCTCCCATAAGAATATCTGCCTTCATATAATTTTATGTTGTCTTTTCATAAGATATTCTTATTTGGATGTCAATACCAAATATCATGTAATGCGACAATTTTTTGGCAAACGCTGGTCCTGTGATTTCCGCATGCACCCATCGTCAGTCCGAAGAAGTCTGCTACACAAGTACATCGGCCTCGATTATTGACTACAATAAACTAATCGACAAGCACCTGATTATTCGATTTTGTCGATAAAGTGACCATGAAATTGCTTGCTATCGGGATTTGATCTCCTCTTTTTTCACGAAAGTACGCATCAACCGGATGAACCGTTTATCCTTTTCCCAGTTTGATCGCGCACAATTCACCGCACATGGTGCACCCCTCTTCGTGGGCCGTCGTGCTTTTCTCAAGCAATCTCGAAGCCTTCTCTTGGTCGATGGAAGCAGAAATCTGTCCCTGCCAGTCGATCGCCTTTCGGTACCCGGCCATCATGACGTCCTGTTCCAGCGCGCTGGGCAACCCTTTGGCAATGTCAGCGATATGGGCGGCAATGCGCGAAGCCATGATCCCTTCCCGCACATCCTCGATCCCGGGCAGGCGGAGGTGTTCGGAAGGCGTCACATAGCAGAGAAAATCGGCCCCGCAGGCGCCGGCAATGGCCCCGCCGATCGCCGCAGTGATATGATCGTAACCGGGAGCGATATCCGTGGGCAAAGGCCCCAGAACATAAAAGGGCGCTCCGTTGCAGAGATTCTTTTCCAGTTGGACGTTCGCCTGGATATCTTTGATGGGTACATGGCCCGGCCCCTCGATCATCACCTGTACGCCCTGATCTCTCGCCCTTTTGCAGAGCTCTCCCAACAGGATGAGTTCCTGCACCTGACCCCGGTCGGTTGCATCGGCAATGCACCCCGGGCGCAGACCGTCGCCCAGGCTTAAAACCATGTCGTAACGGCGGGAAATTTCCAGCAACCGGTCGTAATGTTCGTAGAGGGGATTTTCCCTTCCATTGCAACGCATCCAGTTGGCCGTAATGGAACCGCCGCGGCTTACAATGCCCAAGATCCTCCCCTGGACTTCTACGCTGGCGACGCTTCTCTGCGTCACGCCGCAATGGACGGTGATGAAATCCACGCCATCCTCGCCATTTTTTTCAATCACGGCAAAGATATCGTCCGCGGTCATCGCCACAATGGCCTTTTTCGCGGCCAACATGGCGGCCGCCGCCTGGTATATCGGGACGGTGCCCAGCGCCACGGACGACGCCTTGAGGATCGCCTTTCGGATGGCGCCAAGATCGCCGCCCGTGGAAAGATCCATGATCGTATCGGCGCCGGCGGCGACGGAGACCTTTACCTTTTCCAGCTCTACATCCAGGTCCGTATGGTCGCCCGAGGTTCCGATATTGGCATTGATCTTGGTCCGCAACCCTTTTCCGATGGCAAGCGGTGAAATGGCGGTATGCGTGTTGTTGCGAACGACCACGATATTGCCCTCGACCACGCCTTTCCGGATGAACTCCGGGGAGACGCCCTCTTTTTCGGCGCATATCTTCATCTCTTCCGATATTCGCCCGTTTCTTGCCTCTTCCAATTGTGTCATTTCCGTCCTCCTTGCAGATGAAACAGTTCTTTGAGGTCGGCGGACTTCCCGTTGCCGCCGCTCCCGCTGGCCGTTGCGGCCGCGGGAAACCCCTTGAAACAAAAAAGGGCCACCCTTTTTCTGAAGGATATGGCCCTTGCGAAAGTCGAACGATCAAACGCCAATCCCTACGCTGGCATTACCCAGGTCAGGTTCAAAGGGTCTCTTCTCAGCCCGTACCGGCACCCCTGTCATGTTGACAGTAAGATTACTTTAATCTTTTTCCAAAATCAAGTACATTTATAGGGCCGCTTACCCCCTGCGTTCAGGGGGAGCGTCAAAACCAATACTGCGGATACCGTCTGTTCCTTGAAAGGTTGTTGACCAGCAGGGCGACCGCCAGAAGGATGAGCGCCCCAAGGCCAGTCGGCACAAACGGATAAAGGAAGCCGAGGGCATGGACCTTTGGCCCACCGATCACGGCGATCAGTGCGGTTGCACCGCCCGGAGGATGCATCGTTTTTGTCACCATCATTGCGGCAAGCGCAACAGAAACGGCAAGGGCTGCCGCCATCCAGGGGGTTCCGCCAAAAAGCTGATGGCATGAAACGCCGACAAGCCCTGACACGATATGGCCGCCGACCAGATTTCGGGGTTGTGAAAACGGGCTCCGGATTGCGCCATAAGCCAGGACCGCCGATGCGCCCAAAGGCCCAATGACCAGCGTCAGCTCTTTGGGCTCAAAATACCGCGCCGATAGGTACTCACAGATGCACATACCGATCACAGCGCCGATCAACGCCCACAGCACCTCACCCAACCCCACACCAGGCGGGCTCTTCGCCCCGCCCTTCATTTTTGAAAGATATTCACGGATTTTCATTTTGTTCCGATGACCCTGACGATATCCGCCCTTGAAATCAGCCCGATCAGCCGGCCTTGTTCATCCACAACGGGGAGTCTTTTGATCCTCTTTTCGTCAATGGTCAGGGCTACGTCCCGGATGTCCGATTCAGGCCCGGTTGTGATCGCCGGGGAGCTCATGACATCCCGGAGCCTCTTGCTTCCTGCACGCCCGGGTAGCGGTTCGCCGAGGATATGTCTTAGGATATCTCTAAACGCATGTTCCTTTTTCATGCCTGCCATAGACAAAACATCCGCTTCCGTGACGACACCGATTACCCGGTCATCTCCATCCACAACCGGCAGACCACTGATCCTGTTTTCGGAAAGAAGCTTCGATACTTCGGTGATATCCGCATCATCCCTTACATGAATCACGTTCCGGGTCATCACGTCGCGAACCATAACCCGGCGGGCAATCCTTTGTGCGGCATGCCTCAATGCAATCGCATAAATCTTCTTCAGGTCATCCTCCGTGATGTCCACATAGGTCTTCATCTCCTTCAGGGCCGCCCCCAGGTCTTCATCGGAGAACTCACAATGTTTGGGCATTTCGTCCATAAGCCTTTCCCCTGACTTGATCCGTTCACGCCTTTTCGGCATCCTGTCCTTCCGCCGCCTTACGGCACACCGAAATGGTTGCTCACGTGCGCCAATCCGGGATCATACTTTTCAACGCGTTTCCGACATGTCCGCGGGGCTTTAGCCGGCGCCGCCGTCACCGGGCCGGTTCTGCGCTGCACGTTGCCGGCTTGCGCCGCTGGGCAAGAAACTTGCTCAGCCCGCAGACGAAGGCGACAAAAAACACCATCACCGCGTACTCAACCCACTTGGGCGGATGCAGCAGGCCGTGGACCCACGGGTCCGTGATCATCATCTCGCCGCCCACCTTTCCCAGGATCCCCGCGCCAAGCCAAAGGATGATCGGATACCGGTTCATCAACATGGAAAGAATGTTGCTCATGAACACCACAAACGGGATCGAGAGCACGAGACCAAACAGCAGCAGGAACAGGTTGCCGTGGCTGGCGGCGCCGACGGCCAACATGTTGTCGATGCCCATGCTCATGTCCGCCACGACGATGATCCAGACCGCCTGCCAGATGCTTCCGCATTCGCGCTCTTTGCACTCCTCCTCGGCGCCTTCGCTGAGCAGTTTGACCGCAATCCAGATGATCACCGCCCCCCCGACCAGTTTGATAAACGGCATGTTCAGCAGTTGGGCCACCAGAAAAGTGGCGCTCACCCGCACGACCACGGCGGCGCCCGCCCCCAGAGCGATCCCCAACAGGCGCTTTTTGCCGGGCAGGTTCCGGACCGCCATGGCGATCACCACGGCGTTGTCGCCGGCCAGCACCAGGTCGATCAGGACGATGCTCATCACGGCAGCGCAGAATTGCCACGTGAATGAAATCTGACCAAGCCAACCGAAATCAATCATAATCCCTCTCTTTTGAAGTTTTTTATGCCGGCCGCCGGATGATGATAAAGTAAACGGTCCCCTTCTTTCGAGTCGGTGGAAGGGGTGTGAACGGGCATAGAGCGATCCCGCATAGATCCTGCAGGGCGCCGCCAAAATGTGACTCCCTTACGCCCGGCTGTGAAGGGCCGGGCGTAAGGGAGCATGCTACTTCTTGGCGAGCGCTTCCAGCTTGGTTCCGTCGATCTCGACGACCAGCGCGCCGATCGGCTTCCCATCAGAGAGAACGGGAACCGAAATCTGGATGATGTAAACCTTGTCCTCTAACTCCGGTTTGCCCTGCCAGGTCTTGCCGGTGGTGAAGGGTACGTCGAACTTCGCGGAACCTTTGTGGATGTAGCTTCCGGTCTTGTCGGTGAAGGCGACCTTCTCTCCATTGGCCGCATTCAGGAAAGCCCCGACGCAGATCCCGTCGGTTTTGGCCAGTTCAGCCTGAAGAAACTTGCCCGCTTCGTTGTTGATAAAGCCTTGAACGACCGCATCGCCCTCGGGAACGGTCTTCCATTTCTTATTGTCCATGCCCGGAATCGGTCCCTTCGCGTTTTGAGCCAGTACGGCCTCAACCACCACCGGGCTTGCCGCCCAGCCATTGGCGTTCCAAACCTGCCAGGTGATCTTCTGCTGGATATTTTCCATGACCTCGAAAGCTGACGCCGTCCTGTCCGGCGCCTGCAGACCGGCGCACCCCGTCAGCATTAATACCGCCAAAACCACCACTCCCATCACACGTCGCATAACCCCTCCTTTTGTGGCGCAAGCCACCGTTGTGATAAGCACCTCTTCCCAAGCGGCGGGAGCGTAACGAAAAGGTGCTTGTTTACAGTAAGTTTTGCTGTGACACCCCTAACTTACCATTTATTCCCTCAGACCCACTACCGCCCGTAATCATGTCGATTCCTCGATCAGACCTCTTTAGCCCTTCTTGGCGAATAATTTCGCCTTCAAGGGGGAAATAACAGGCCAGAAGAAGATGATAATCGCTGCAACCATGAGCGGCAATGCCAAAGGCAGCGTAAAGAATACCAGCGGGCTGCCGTGCCCAATGATCAGGGCCTGTCTCATGGACTGCTCCGCCATATCGCCCAGAACCAGGGCCAACACCATCGGCGCAATGGGATAATCGAGTTTTTTGAACAGATAGCCAAGAACGCCGAAGAGCAGCATATAATAGACGTCGATCATCCGGTTATTCACCGCATAGGCGCCGATCGCGCAAACATAGATGATGAGCGGCATGAAGATCGCAAATCGAACCTTCAGCACGGCGGCAAAGATGGGTGCGAAGGCCAGGACGAGGAAGAATCCCAGTATATTCCCCGCCCAGGTGCTGGCGATGAGACCCCAGACGAAATCGACATTCTCCTTGAACAGCATCGGCCCGGGTTGAAGCCCGAAGATCATCAGGCCGCCCATAATTACCGCCATCGTGGGCGATCCGGGGATTCCCAGCGTAATCATGGGGATCATGGCCGATGTTCCGGCGCCGTGGGCGGCGGCTTCGGGGGCAATGATTCCGGGTGAGACCCCTGTCCCGAATTCAGCGGCATTCGCACTGGCCTGCTTGGTAAAACCATAGGCCATAAACGAAGCGGGCGTTGCGCCTCCCGGCTTGAACCCCATCCAGATGCCGACCAGCGTTCCGGTAATGAGCGCCTTCGGATAGCGGATGATATCCTTCACGCCTTCCCAGATGTCCTTCAAGCCGATCTTGGTCGATATCCCCTCCACCTTCAGCCCCTCCTCGACGGTCAGAAATATCTCTCCCAGCCCGAAGAGCCCGATGACGGCCACAACAAAGTTGAATCCGCCCATCAATACGACGGTTCCGTATGTCATGCGAAGCTGCCCGCTGACGATGTCCATCCCCACGGCCGCCAGGATGAAACCGAACAGGATAGACGTCACCGTTTTGATCGGTGATCTGCCGGTCAGCCCTACAAAGGCGCTGAAGGTCAGCATCATGACCGCAAACACCTCCGCCGGCCCGAACTTCAATGCGAACTCCGCGAGGATGGGTGAAAAGAAGGTCAGGACGATGCAGCCGAAAAGAGCGCCGACGCCATGGGAGAGAAAAGAGAGCACGAGCGCCTTGCCGGGCCTTCCTTTTTTGGCCATGGGGTAACCGTCGAAGGTGGCCGCCACCGACCAGGGTTCTCCCGGGATGTTAAAGAGTATGGACGTGATGCTTCCCCCATAGAGCGACCCCCAATAAATCATGGACAAAAGAATCACGCCGGCTGTGGCCGGCATCGTGACCACGACGGGGATGAGGATGGCCACGCCGTTGGCGCCGCCCAGACCGGGGAGCACCCCGACAATGATTCCGAGTATAAGCCCGATGACGATGATCATGAGGTTGTAAGGCTGAAACGCAACATTCAGACCCACCATCAGATTGTTTATGTTTTCCACCATATTGCTCACCTCTATTTATCGGTTGTCTGTGTCGGAGATGGTTATCCGATGATTCCGTCTCGTCTCTCTTAGAACCGCAGCAGATATCCTCCCCACAATCCCTGGGGCAGAGGAATCAAAAACAGCTTGTCAAACGTGATGTAGAGCGTAAGCGGCGAGATGATGCTGACGAGAAGCGTCGTCACCCACCCTATCTTCCCCACGGCGCGCATATAGAATCCCAGATAGAGGGCCGCAGCGAGGTGGAGCCCGACAAATTCCGTGATCACAATCATGGCGACTGACGGAATCAAAACCCAGAGGATGGGCTTTATGGCCCCCGGCGGCATCAAAGGCTTGCCGGCCCCCTCTTTTTTATACTGGGTAAAGGCGTTGGAAAAGACGATCAGGGAGGATATGACCACACCCACCCCCAGATAGAAGGGGAAAAAGCCGGATTCCGGACCGCTCATTCCCCACATAAAACCGAGTCTTATCGAATCGGCGATGACGAGGATGCCGAGGAACGCAAATGCCAAGGCAACCCACATTTCAGCCTTTCTCATACTTCCCCCTTTGTAACTATTCAGCCTGTCGAATCATGCCAATAAAGCAGAACATTGTCAAGGGTCTCTGCATGCCGGAATAAAAGGATGCCCCTCGAAGGCAGCTTGAATAGCGTCGATGACAGAAAGGGAATTCTTTCTGACAGTGGAGATGTAGCCCCTGATGCGGCAGAAAATATTTGCTCCCTGAGCACTGCGAAAGGTGCCCGAGATCTTCTGTTGAACCTTCATCATCCTGACATCGCGTTCTGCCTGATTATTATCAAAGGGAACGTTAAAATCAT
>MNZQ01000181.1:836-8917 GCA_001873745.1 Syntrophaceae bacterium CG2_30_58_14 | reverse complement strand
CCGCATGCGGAGAATACGGCGCGCGTCCTTTCGGCCATCAATCCCCACTATATCCGTTCCCGGCCCCTGGTTCCCCGGCCGGGGACGCCACTCTTCGAAGATGTCGCGCAGGGTCGCTTGCGCCTCTCCTCGCCTCATGAGCGGCTGGAGGAACTGGCCTGGATGATCGGCGCTCTCGATGCGACGTCGAGGGTCTGCTTCGACCATGCGATGAACGCCTGGGCGGACCGCCGGGGCGGGCTCCTCTTTCGGCAGGATTACGAGGGCTATCGATTTCCGGACGAGAAGCCGCTGGTGCTGGAACGGATCCGGGAGGGGCTGGCGGTGGAAGAATCGATGCACGTTCACGTCCGGGAACTGATGGCCGTGCAATCCCTCTGAGCAGCCGGCAGAGGATGATCTCCCGTCCATTTGCCGCTGAGAGACCTTTGAAAATCCACCCTTAATTGTCACCCCGGCGAAAGCCGGGGTCCAGAACATTCTAAAATAACTGGATTCCGGTTTTCTCCGGAATGACGATGTGTCGATTTCCAGGCGAAATTAGGTCTCGCTGAGCGGTTCATTGGGTGGCCGGTCCCGATTCTCCACATCCGGTCAGGTCTCAGGCTTTGCGTTTCCCCGGCGGCCGACCCCGTCTTCGGGTTGGGATGGGGGCCGCCTCTTCCCGCAACGCCCTGACAAAAGCCGGCCGCAACTTGGGCCTTTCCCGTTTCGGCTCCTCCGGCAAGGGCGCTGCCTGGCCCGCAGATCCAGTCTTCGGCGTCAATCGCGGCCGACCCCGTTTCCGTTTCACGGGTTCCGGCGTTTCCGTCGGGGCCGGCGGCTTCGGCCTGCGATCCCATTCTAATCTATCCGGCAACGGGGGCGCCTTTTTGTCCACCGCTTCGGCCTTTGGCGTCAGCCTGGGCCGGCCCCGCTTGCGTTTCAGTGGTTCGGGCGTCTCGGCCGGGACGCCCGCCTGTTGTTTCCAAGGCAGCGGCGTCTTCGTAGGGACCAGAGGCGGCCTCCCCCGGCGGGGTTTGATCGGGGCTTCGGCCTTTGGCGCCAACCGGGGCCGACCCCTTTTCCGCTTCGGCGGTTCGGGCGTCTCTGCGGAGTCCGCCGGTTTTGGCGGGCGACCTCGCCGGAGTCTTGCCGGTTCCGGCGTTTCCGTCGGGGCTGCCAGTATGGGTTTGCGACCCCGTTTGAGCGCTGCAGGTTCTGCCACTACGGTTCGGATTTCCGCGCCTTTGTCTCGTTTCGGCGTTTCCAGCGCCGGCCGCTCGTCGATCTCAATGCCGAAGATCCCCGCGAGATCCTCATCGGCGATGAGCTTTTCGCGCGTCGCCGGCGAGGCCGCGAGATCCGCCGCCCCGGGCGCGGCGATCAGCTCCCGGTGGTCCACGTCGCGCAGGCGGAAGAGCAGCTCCGGTTCCCGGTCGAGGCGGGCGCCGACGCCGTAGAGGACGGCGGCGACGTGCTTGCACATGGAGGCCCAATCCGGGCAGGAGCAGCGAAAGGAGATCTCGGCGGGCTCCGGGAAGAGCCCCGTCCGTGGTCGGGTCACGATCTCCATGACCTCCCGGGAGAGCTTCCCCTGGAGGAGCTCCAGCAGGGAGCCGATCCTCCCCATGCACGCCCCCTTGACCCCCTTCCAGATCTCCGCTTTCAGCGAGCGGATTTCGATCTCCACCGAATAGAGGTGGGAGCCGCTGACCTGCGCATCCACCCGGGCGGTCCCGATCTGCAGATCGACGACCGAGCCGTTGCGCACGTAGGCGCGGCCCCGGGGGATGCGGTTCTCGTAGTCGCCGTACCGCTCCAGGTTTTCGCACCAGGCCTTTCCCCAGAAGGTGGCGGCGATGGACCGCCCGGCGATGACCACTGGCGCGAGGGTCTTCCCCTTCTTCCGCAGTTTCTCCGCCTGTTTGCGGGCCTTCTCCCGCCGCTCCGCCACCGGCACGTACCGTGGCCACCCTCCCCAGCCTCCGCCCCCGCCCCTTCTTCTCCCCCAACTCATCCGCCGCTCCTCCTTCCTTTCATTTCTCCCCCGCCGTTTCCCTCGTCCAGGGCGCGGGCCAGGTCGAGGGAGACAAAGCGGATCAGTTCGTCGTCGGGCATCTCCGTGAGGAGTTTTTCCTCGCCGGTCCCGAGGATGCTTTCGGCCAGATCCTTCTTGCTCTCGATCAGGGCGTCGATCTTCTCCTCGATGGTTCCCCGGCAGACGAACTTGTGGACAAGGACGTTCTTTTTCTGACCGATCCGATACGCCCGGTCCGTCGCCTGGTTTTCCACCGCCGGATTCCACCACCGGTCGAAATGGATCACGTGGGAAGCCGCCGTCAGGTTCAACCCCAACCCGCCCGCCTTCAAGGAGAGGACGAAAAAGGGCGGCCCCTCCTCTCGCTGGAAGGCGTCAACAATCTCCCGCCGTTTGCCGACCCCCGTCCCTCCGTGCAGGACGAGCCCCGGTCGCAGAAACACCTCCGCCAGCAGCGCCGCGAGCGGTTCGGTCATCTCCCGGAACTGGGTGAAGACGAGGAGCTTCTCCTGCCGGGAGGCGATCTCCTCGCAGAGGGTGCGGAGGCGCTGGAACTTCCCGCTCGCCCCGTTCCCGTAAGCCTGATCTCCCAGCCACTGGGAGGGATGGTTGCAGATCTGCTTGAAGCGCATCAGGTAGGCCAGAACCAGCCCCCGCCGCTGGATGCCTTCGGTTTCCTTCAGCTTCTCCGCCATCTCCCGGACGGACTCCCCGTAGAGGGTCGCCTGGGTCTTCGTCAGCGGGCAGAAGACCTTGACCTCCACCTTGTCCGGCAGGTCGGCGATGATGCGCCGGTCCGTCTTCAGACGCCGGAGGATGTAGGGTCGCACGAGGGTGCGCAGGGCCGCGTAGGCGTTGTCCGTGCCGTCCCCCGTCCCCTTCGTGTAGCGGCTGAAGACCTTCTCCGTCCCCAGGAGGCCGGGGCAGAGGAAATCGAAGAGGGACCAGAGATCGCCCAGGCGATTCTCCAGCGGGGTCCCGGAGAGGATGATCCGCGTTTTCCCCTGGAGCGCCTTCACGGCCCGCGTCTGCCTCGCCCCCGGGTTCTTGACGGCCTGCGCCTCGTCTAAGATGAGGAGCCCCCAGGGGACCTCCCGGAGCCACGCCACGCGGTGGACCATCGCGTAGGTGGTGATGACGATGTCCATTCCCGAGAGCGTCGCGGCGCGCCTCTTTGCATCCGCCATCATCGCGAGGGCGGCGGCGGGCGTTTCGGAGGGATGGGCGTAGAACGCCGCCAGCGACGGGGCAAAACGGCCGATCTCGGCCTTCCAGTTCGCCACGAGGGAGGCGGGGACGACGAGGAGGGCCGGGCCGGTCGCAGGCGGCGTTCGGGAGGCTTTCTGTTGCCGGAGGAGCAGGAGGAGCGCCAGGACCTGGATGGTCTTTCCCAGCCCCATGTCGTCGGCGAGGCAGGCCCCCAGTCCCAGATCGTGCATGAACCGTAGCCAGGCGACTCCCGTCTGCTGGTAGGGACGGAGCGTCGTCTTGAGGTCCGGCCCGGGATCGGCCGGGGCGATTCCCTCGGGGGAGCGCATCCCGGCGAGGATCGACCGGAGCCACTCCCCGGCGTCGGCGTGCAGCCATTCCCGGGAGGCCTCCGCGGCGGGGAGGGCGTTCTTGCCCTCCATGCCGGCCCCGGCGAGGAGGCGCATCCCCTCGGAGAAGGAGATCCCCTCGCCCCCATCCTCTTTCTTCCGTTGTTCCCAGAAGGAGATAAGCGCGGAGAGCTTCTCCCGGTCGATCTCCACCCATTTCCCCCGGAGGAGAACGAGGCCGGAGGTTTCGCTCAGAATCCGCAGGCGCTCCTCCTCTGCCAGCTCCTCGCCGTCCAGCGTCAGGCCGACGGAGAAATCGAGGAGGGCGTTGAGGCCGAGGCCGCCGGGCTTTTTGGCCCCTACCGTCACCGACACCTGCGGACGGGGGGGCCGGCCGCGGCCCTGCCACGCTCCGGGGATGCGGACCAGGACGCCGGCGGATTCGAAGAGCGGGACGTCGTCGAGGAAACGGCGGGTCTCCCGGACCGTCCAGGCCAGGGGGTGAAAGCCCTCGCCCGACTCGACCAACTCCCGGATCAGCGCGCTCGCCTCGGCCGCCCGCTTAAGCGGCGTCAGCAGGGCGAGCAGCCCCCGGCGGTCCCCGGCGTCGGCGAACTCCCGGAACGCCTTGCCCAGCGGGAGGAACTGCGGTTTCGCCAGGCCGGAGAGGCGGGTCGTGTAGGTGACGAGGAAGCCGAAGGGGCGCGCCTCGTTCTTCCGGTTTTCCGCCAGATGGAAGGCGACGCGGCCCACCATGTTCCAGAGGGGGTTGCGCTTTTTCAGATAATCCTGGACGTTCCCGCCCGCCCGTTTGGCCTCGTCGCGGGCGCCGCCCTCCAGCGCCGTCCAGAGGTTTTCCAGGACCGCGGGACTCAGATACTCCAGTCCCCGGAGGGGGGGAGAGGTTTCGACGATCCGGAGGAGCTCCTCCGGAGAGGGGGGAGGCGCAGCGGTGTCGGGTAGTTCCCCTTCCGATTCCGCGCCCGCGATCTGGCAGAGCCGTGTGAGGCAGCGGCGGGAAAAGTCGCGCCAGAAGGCGAAGGCCGGCGGGAGGGGCGTGGCCAGCTCCGCAGCGGCGAGGTGGAGGAGTCCGGCGGCAGCCCCCTCGTGAAAGGCCTCCCCGATCCGTGCGGCGACCTCGTCGGGAAGGGTTGGGCCGTCCCCGCCGTCGGGCAGGAAAACGACCTGCCCCGAGGGGGCTATGGCCAGTGTGACAACGGGCATGGGCATCGGTCCGGACTTTCGGGATTTTTAAATCGCCGCGAGTATAGGAAAACGACCGCCGCAAGTCAAGAAGAAGGCGATTTACAACCCATACACCATCCATGTGCATTCTCAAGAAAAGTTTGCAACTATAAATTGGTTTGCATTTTATAATGCTTTCCGGCATAAGAGACCCATGAACGCAAAACAGAAAAAGACCCTGGTCCTGATCTTTGAGAAGCCGACACGTTCAGCTATTTCGTGGCAGGAAACCGTTTCGCTTCTCCTTAGAATCGGTGCTGTTATGAAGGAGGGCAAAGGATCTCGCGTAAGATTCAAGTGCCGTGATTGCAGTCTTCATGTTCATGCGCCACAGCCGGAAAAAGTCATATCGAAAGGCACGGTAGAGGCGATACGGGGTTTTTTAACAGACATAGGAGTTGCACCATGAAAAATATTTTGCAGTATAAAGGGTATGCCGGAAATGTTCAATTTGATCCGGATGATATGATTTTCTACGGTCGCGTCATGGGGATGAAGAAGGCCCATATCGCCTATGAGGGAAAGACTGTTGACGACCTTGTGAAGGATTTCCGGGATGCCATTGATGATTACCTCAATATGTGCGCCGAAGATGGTATTGAACCCGAAAAGCCCTTCAAGGGCACGTTCAATCTCCGCCTTGATCCCGAGCTCCACAAACGTCTGGTCGTGAATGCTGCCGACCAAGGTATGACACTGAACGCTTTCGTCAAGGGTATCCTGGAAAAGTCCACAGCGGAAGGTCACCGGGCCGGATAGGAATGCGACGGATGTAAAAGTCCGGACATAGTAAGGGCGGCATAAATGTAGCGGGGGTCAGTTTTGTTGGAATTCTGTGAATTCTGGGGGAATAATACCATTAATGGCATTGACCTGCTGATAATCTGTATTATGTCCCCCGATTTCCCGATTCCGCGATTCCGATTCATTCATGAGCCACTAACCGGGTATGCCGGTCAAGGCAATGATTCGACTCCTGAAGTCTTTGAATTCTTCCCCCGCGCCGGATGCGGTTTGGGATATTCGGTAGAAGCGATTGGTGGAGGGTGATTCCCTATGCGCCATGTCTATATCGATCTTATCGACATTGACGATGGTCCAACATTCGACGAAACCTGCCTGTCGCGCTTTCTGGTGACTTTTTTCCGCTTCGCCGATTCGGTTGTGGATGTTCGAAAAGTCGGTTCCCCCTTTGATCTCCATGGCAATGATGTTCCGGTATCGCTTTTCCGCCATCACTTCCCTGATCATGATGTCGGGATCCGAGGAAAATTCAATCAATACCCTTCTTCCCGCGGCATTCTTGATTTCGATGCACTGACGATTCGAGGAAACAACGGATTCCCGAACGATTCCGGTTATGGATTCAAATATTCTGACGATCCCGGCCGTCCCTTTCCTGACATTGGCGCCGCCTCGCAACTGTGGTCCCAAGGTGAGCAACGACAGATCATCCATGAATTCCTTCGTCAGACGCTCCTCGCCGACCCCTTTTAGCAGGGAAGATGCGCATTCCGACAATGCGTGACAGAGTGAGGGGATTGATTCGCCGTTGCTTTTGCTGATCAGTCCGCGGTCTTCCATGGGTTTGAAGATTGCAAGTCCGAACTCGGCGCCGTAAAAAGCCTTTTGACTGAATCCGTACAGGAGACGGTAATATGCAAGCAGTTTTGGATTTCTGGTCAGCAAGCAAGGGACGGGAAAGAGCAATTCACCCCTCAATCCGCGACTGGCAAGGATGGCCATATCCTTCTTGGGGACAAAATCCGCCAGCTCTTTGTCCAGTCCGGCAATGTCCATGTCCTTGATCGTTTTACAGAGCGCTTCCTGCAGGCACTCCCGTCTGATTTGGACAAGGGCGATGGAAAAATCGATCTGCAAGTCCGGTGACGGAATCCTGAAAGACTTTGGTTTCATTTGGCAATCTCCAGAAGATCCAGTTGCTTCTCCCTTTCGGATAACCTTCGCACCGCCATATCGAAGTAATCCGGATGCAACTCCACGCCGATATATTTCCGTCCCCGTTTCTGGCATACGATCCCCACCGTGCCCGACCCGAAAAAGGGATCGAGAACGTAGTCGCCCGCTCGACTTCCGGCAAGGATGCAGGGATCGACCAACTCCGGGGGGAAGGTCGCAAAATGGGATTCCGGAAAGGGTTGCGTGCAGATATCCCAGACGGTTCTTCTGTTTCTGCGCCCCCGGCCGTTCATTTCCATGACGGATTCGTGGTCATAGTAATATTTTTCGGATTTTGACAGGAGAAAGAGATACTCATGGGATCGTGTTGGTCTGTCCTTGACGCTCTCC
This sequence comes from Syntrophaceae bacterium CG2_30_58_14, assembly GCA_001873745.1. GTDB lineage: Bacteria > Desulfobacterota > Syntrophia > Syntrophales > UBA5619 > UBA5619. The sequence goes on along the minus strand of MNZQ01000181.1, from coordinate 1,804 downwards.
GGCATCGCATTGGGTTTGTTCCAGATGATATCGCTTCTCAGATACCAACCGTCCTGCCTAAGGGCAAAAGCCAAGCGCCACGGAACACCCAGAAGATCCTTGGGTTTGAGGCCCTCCGGTGTATCCGGCCTGACATTCATTGCCCGCGCGGGGTTCTTTCGGTCCGGCGCCCGCCAGCCACGGTTCCCACTGGTGTAACCGTCGCCGATGTTCAACCAGAGGACGCCATCCTGTTTCAGTATCCTTTTGACTTCATTGAAAACGGCCACCAATCGGTTGATGAACTGCGGGAGGGTGGGTTCCAGTCCGATTTGTCCATCGATGTGGTAATCTCGAAGTCCCCAGTAGGGTGGAGATGTTACAGCGCACTGAACGGACTCGCTGGGCAGGCTGCGAAGGATCTGTAGCGCGTCTCCTTTAAATATCGTCGATCCGATGAGACCAATTTTCTCGTGCAACTCCGCGGTGCATTCCCTGATAAAAAAAGCGCCCATATGTCATCCTGGCTTAAAAGGCGAGAATTTGAATTCTGTTCCGGCAGAATCTTCCTCTGTCCTGGATAGAAGATAGAGAACGCATTCCGGTATGTCAAGGAAAATCGGGAACACTGGGAATCGGCCTTTCGCTTGCGGCTCTGCGGCGGCCGTGGTATGGATGACGCGAAAAATAGACGATGTTCCGGTGTAGCGATCTCATTTGATGTAGCTTCAGCGCACCACAGGGGCTTTACGGCGGCGTCCAAAGAGGTGAGGGTTTGTTCTGGTCGGGACTCTACAATGTGTTGCTTTGGGTTGCCGCGGTATTCGCCGTTCCCTTCTACGGGGCGAAGATGGTCCTGACGGGCAAGTACCGCCGGAGCCTCGGTCCCAAGTTCGGCCGCCTCTCTCCGGAGGTCGTCTCCGGGCTCCGCGAGGAGGGGACGCCGCGGATCTGGGTTCATGCCGTCTCCGTGGGCGAGGTGACGGCGG
>MNZQ01000181.1:0-827 GCA_001873745.1 Syntrophaceae bacterium CG2_30_58_14 | reverse complement strand
CCCCGATCGTGACGGCGCTCCGCTCCCGTTTCCCCGGGGCGTGCATCGTCCTTTCGACAAGCACGGAGACGGGCCAGGAGATGGCCCGGAAACTGGCGACCGACGCGACGGTTCACATCTACTACCCCCTCGATATCCCCTGCATCGTCCGCAAGGTTCTCGACCTGGTTCGGCCCGACGTTTTCGTCCCCGTCGAGACGGAACTCTGGCCCAATTTCATCCGGCTCTGCCGGGAGCGGGGGGCGCGGATCGTGATGGCGAACGGCCGAATCTCGCCCCGCTCCTACCGCCGCTACCGCGCGACCAGCTTCTTCTGGAAAGCGATCCTCGCGGCGCTCGACGAGGCCGGCGTGATCTCGGAGATCGATGCACAGAGGCTTGCAGCCCTCGGGATGCCCCCCTCCCGGATTCATCTTCTCGGGAACGCGAAATACGACGGCCTCGCGGCCGGGGTCTCCCCCGAATTGGAGAAGGAGATCGCCGGTCGCCTCGGAATCGAGCCGGGGGAGGGGGTCCTGGTCGCGGGGAGCACGCACGAAGGAGAAGAATCGGTCATCCTGGAGGTGTATCAACGGCTGCTCGAACAGCGACCGGACTTCAAGTTGATCCTGATCCCCCGCCACATCGAGCGGGGGGAGGCGGTCGCGGAGCTGGTTCATCGGGCCGGGTTTTCCGACGCCATCCGGATGTCGGAGATCCGGGCGGGTCGAAGCCGCCGCGGGGAGCGGGTCGTTGTCGTCGATGTGATCGGCGAGCTCTTCAAGGTTTACAGTCTCGCCACGGTCGTCTTCTGCGGGGGGAGCCTCGTCCCGAAGGGCGGCCAGAAC
>MNZQ01000015.1 GCA_001873745.1 Syntrophaceae bacterium CG2_30_58_14 | reverse complement strand
TGCCGACTTTGCACGGTAGAAGTGGAAAGTCGCGGCTGGACAAAACTCGTTGTGGCCTGCATTTACCCGGTAGAAAATAATTTAATCGTAAGAACCAGATCCGGGAAGGTAGATCGAATTCGCAAAATGATCCTGGAGCTGTTGCTGGCCCATGCGCCGGATGCTATCGCGTTGCAGGATTTGGCCAAAGAGTATGGAGCAGACAAAGACCGTTTTGAAAAAGAGGCCTCGTTTTGCATTCATTGCGGCCTCTGTGTCAGATACTGCGCCGAGGTCAAGAAGAAGAACGCGGTTGGATTTGTTGACAGAGGAACAAGGCGGGAGATCAGTTTCATTCCGGAGATCGCAATGAAGGAGTGCTGGAACTGCAAGGAATGTTTTCCGCTCTGCCCTACAGAGGCACTACAGGCAGCTTTCGTTTTAACCAAAGCGCTAATTTCTCCCCCACACCCAGGCCCAGAGCCGCGAGGATGAGTTCGAACGGGGCGCGGGGATCTGATTCCCCCGCCGGCAGCCATCAACCCGGCACGACCTGCTTCACGGCAGGCAACTGCTGTAGCTGGCCGAGGACGACGCTCCGGATTCGGGTCGGGTCAACAGAAAGTAAGCATCGGGACAACTTTCGGGCTTTTTCCAGGCCGCCGGGGAGATCGACTTTGTTGATCAAAGGGACAATCCGCGCGCCGGCGGGGCCGCTTTTGATCCATTCCATCATCAGGCGGACGATCGCATCTTCCGTGACCGTGCTTCCAATAGGCAGATTGAGGAGACGGGAGGCGATGGCCGAACGAAAGACCATTCCCTCATCGAGGGGGCAGCCCATTCCATCGATTCCGATGACCGGCACGAGCAAGGTCGTATTTTCCGGTATCACCGGCTCTCCGACGCGTGCGGCCTTCAATGGCCGGCCGGCGGCGCCGTCGGCTTCAATGACGATTGCGGAGACCCCATCCATGGAGAAGATCTCATCCGCCCATTCGGGAAAGATCCCTTCCAGCTTGCCGTTGGGCAGTCTCTCCCTGGCGATCAGAAGAGATCGATGACGATTCAGATTTTCCGCCAACCATTTTTTGATGTCGTCCAGTTCATTGGAAAGGAATTGAAGAAGGAAAGAGGAGGGCGCCGGTTCCAGAATTTTCGTGGTTGTGGTCAGGATGACCCCGCATCCAAGTGCCGAGAGTTCCCGGCCCAAGGCGTACAGAAGGGTGGTCTTCCCGCCCCCGCCCACAAGGCTGATCGATTCCCGTTTTCCGATGGAAAAGGTCTCTCTCAGGGTCATCATCCGCGGCCCCGCCCGCTTCATATATTTCTGATACTCTTCCGGCGTATCGATATCCTTCAGGATCTCATCCTGATCCACTTCAATCTCCAATATATCCTCGGGGTGATTCACCAGGATCTGACGGGCTCCCACGTCCCCCTTCAGTTGAAGGGCCTCCTGAAGATACCGGACGCCGATCAGGACCGGATGCCCCCGCAAGCCTCGGTAAACGGGTCGGACGATGCCTCGCCTTGGATCGGCCCGCTGAAACGCACGGATCATCTGGTTCATGATCTCCGGGCCGATGCCGGGCTGGTCCGCCAAGAGAACCAGAAAGGCCTCGCTTGTCGGATCCATCGCCAGCAAACCCTGCCGCAACGAAGAGGCCATCCCTTGTTTATAATCCGGGTTGATCACGATCTTGATTTGGCGTTCCGTCAAACCCTTTCTGATCGCTTCCGCTTCATGCCCCAGGACCAAAATGATCTCGTCCGCATTGGAGCGGATGAGATTTTCCAGAACGTGCCGCAGCAGGGTCTTCCCCTGCCATTCCAGGAGCTGCTTGGGCCGGCCCATGCGCCTGGATTCACCTGCGGCAAGTACAATTGCTGAGATCATGACGACATGTCCCCGGGGAGAGAGGGTACCTTTCATGGCGCCCCTAACTCTGCGCTACCATCCATGATGAAGCCGCCGGCGAGCAAAAAATGGTTCGCGCCTCTTAAGGATCGATGATTCTCCGCAGCCTGCTCAAGGGGAGCTTCAATCGGGTCAGCCCGCGCAAGGTTTCCCCGCGACTTGCCGCGGGGAAAGCGGTTCCCGCCGCACCTGGATCATCTGGCCGACGATGGCGACCGCGATCTCCTCCGGCGTCAGCGCCCCGATCTCCAGGCCAATGGGCGCAAAGACGCGCTGCAGCCGTTCCCGGGCGACGCCTTTCTTCTCCAGGTTCTGATAAACGGTCCGGATCTTCTTCCCGCTGCCGATCATGCCGATGTACCTGGCCTCTGTGGTGATCGCCCACTCCAGGACCTCCTGGTCGCCGGCATGTCCCCTTGTCACGATGACCAGATAACTGGAGCGGTTCACCTTCAATTGGGGAAAAGCAACGGAGAACTTCTCGGCGATCACCTGCTTGGCTTCCGGGAAGCGCTCCGGGCTTGCAAACTCGGCCCGGTCATCGATGACCGCAACCTGGAAACCCGCCATGGCGCTTATCTTCGACACGAAAAGAGATATATGGCCGCCGCCGAAGATGAAGACCGTGGGGGTGGGAATGATCGGCTCGATATAGATATCCAAAACCCCTCCGCAGATCATCCCGGCGCCGGTCGCTTCCGTTCCCGTGAGGTCATGGTGGAATATGCGCGGTTTTTCTTCCCGAATGACTTTGACGGCATCCTCAATGACCTGTCCCTCCAGGCAGCCGCCTCCAATGGTCCCGAAGATGGTCCCATCCTCGCGGACGACCATTTTGGCGCCGGTTTCCCGGGGGGTGGAGCCCTCGGCGCCGATGATGGTAGCCACCGCTGCGCTCCCGCCCTCGGCTTTGAGCTTCACAATTTCCTCGTAAAGATCCGCCATCGTTGCCGCCTCCGATCAAACAGGATGAGCTCGTAATAAGTCGTCATACCCGCGAAAGCGGGTATCCAGCCCTTACAAGACCTTCTAAAGATTCCCGCTCCCCGCATGCGCGGGGACAAGCCTCGCGGAAGTGACAAGGTGGGGTGTTTTTCAAAACTCTCATTGATTGTACTTCCTCATGACGGCTTCCAGAACGCCGCCGGCGATGGCGCGGGCCTTCTCGGAGACGGTCAGGCAATTTTCCGGCGCCGCACGCGGATCCACGTCCCCCACCTTCATGTTCGGTTCCGCCGTAAGACCGTCGTGCAGGATTCCCCGCAAAACGCCGGAGATCCTCGTTTCCAGGGGGACGCCGCCCACCTTCGCCACGACCTCCCCTTTCGCGACCCGGTCTCCGATTTTCTTCATTCCCTGAAATCGTCCGCCGGCCGGAGCCCGCAGAACCCTTTCCCAGGTATGCCCGCCGACATCTCCGGGGATGCCCGTATCCGGCTCCGCCTCGCCCTCTTCAATCACCCTTCCCAGGCGATGCCCGCGGTTTGTCTCTATGACAACGTGCACATCCCTTCCGGCACAAAAACCGGGGCCCAGGCCGATAACCAAGGGGGCATCACTGAGGGCCGTGCCGGTATTTCTCTTGGCCAGGATCGCATCGATCAATACATCAGACGACAGAATTTTCCGGATGGCGCACCCCGGGTCGATGAGGACCGGCGCCTCCCCGTTCTCCCAGCAGCGCTGGATTTCTTCTTTGCCGGAGACCCGCCTCCCGACCAACCCCTCGACCTCGGTTCGCCCTGCGAAAACGGCTTCGCAGAAGGAGACTCCCCGGCGTACAGCCAGCGGTTCAGGGATTTCCGTGATGCAGACCCGGAAGCCCGAGCGGACCAACCGCAGAACAACGCCCGAGGCCATTTCGCCTCCGCCTTTGATCAGGATGATGAGATCCTTCAACCGCTTCTCTATCAAGGATCAGCCGCCTTTCCCGAACGGGCAAACCGGGTATCGACAGACCGGGCACCGCAAGCAGAGGCCGCCGTGGCCTAAAAGCGCAATATCTTCGGCGGAAACCGGATCATCGGCCAGAACCCGGGGCAGAAAAACATCGAGAGCCGTAACCGGGTCATGGACCACGCAGGCCGGCGCCCCGAGAATCACCGTTTCCCCCAGGCGGGCATAGGCGAACATGGCGCCCGGCAGCACAGGGGTTCCATAGAAGACAACCTCTGCTCCGGACTGGCGGATTCCCGCAAGGGTCACATCATCGGGGTCCACCGAGAGACCGCCGGTCGTCACGATCACCTGGCAGCCGGCCTTCTTCATTCTGCCGATCTCTGCCGCAATCATGGAAGGGTCATCGGCGACGACCGCCGTCCTTGTCACCTTCGACCCCAGAGCTTCTGCCTTGCCCTTGACGATGTCGGCAGATCGGTCCTGGATTCGCCCTTCAAGGATCTCGCTGCCCGTAACGAGGACGCCCATCCTCTTGGCGCGGATGGGAAGGAGCTCGATGACCGGCCCCATGCGGCGGCCGATCTCCTCCACCCTGGCGATTTTGGTCTCCCGGATCAGAAGGGGGATGATCCGTGTGCCGGCGACGACGTCGCCGGTGCGCACGATGGAGTGGTTATGGCGTGTGGAGAGAATGGCGCCTCCAACCTTGTTGATCTTTCTCAGGGCGCCAACCTTGATCTTCAGCAGGCCGAAGGTTTTGGCGATGAAGTCCACCTTTCCTTCGTGCGGTGCGGACAGCTTCAGGTTTCTGCCGGCAACGGCCCGGGCCATGCGCCTCGCCGCATCCTCCTCATGCACCTCCCCGGGGCGGAGGGTAAGCACATAAACCTCTTTCTTGCCCATATCCAGCAACTTGGGGAGATCGCTCTTGCGGACGGCGTGCCCGCGCCTGAATCCGACCCCTTTGAATTTCCCGGGGATGATCTGGGTGTGGTCATGGGCCAGTTTCAGCCCCACCGCGTTTTCCACCTTGATCTTTTTCAGCATGACCTTCTTCTGCGTGGAAAGCGGCTTAAATCCCTGCCTACCCACACCGTGTCGCGGGCCGGTCCCGCTTACTCGAGGAAGCACTCGCAGGCCATCGGATCCCAGATGTCTTCGCCGTTGGCCTTGCGCTTCTCGCGCAGGGCGGCCCACACTTTCTCTGGCGTGAGCGGCAAGCTGTTGACCGAGATTCCCATGGCGTCGAAGATGGCGTTGCGGAAGCAGCCCATCGTGGGGAGGGTCGCGCCCTCGCCCACTTCCTTCACGCCCCAGGGGCCGGCGATCTCGTAGCTCGGCACAAGTGACGAGTGTATCCGGGGCATGTCGAGAGCGGTGGGCAGACGATACTCGCCCAGGGTCGGGTTCTGGATCTTGCCTTTGGCGTCGAAACGGACTTCTTCCCAGATGGATTCGCCCATCCCCATGTACAGGGCCCCATGCACCTGGGCATGCAGCAGGGCGGGGTTGATCACCTGGCCGCAGTCGTGAACATCCCACACGTCAAGCACGGCGACCTCGCCCGTCTCCTCGTCGATCTCCACCTCGGAGACCTGGGCCGCGAAGCTATACGCCGGCGACGTTCCCACCGGTGCGCCCTTGTGCTTGCCGCCAAGCTTGGGCGGCGCATACGAGCCCCGACCCATCAGAGGGCCCTTCTGCACGAAGAACGTGCGGGCCGCCTCTTCAAAGGTGAGAGTGATCTCCGGGTTGTCTTTCGCGGAGATCCTGCCCAAGCGCACGCTGAGCCGTTCAGGTGGAAGATCGACCATCTCGCCTGCCATCTCGAGGAGCTGCTTCCTGACTTCGTCTCCGGCCTCTTTCACGGCTGCCCCCGACATGAGGGTCTGCCGGCTCGCGTAGGCGCCGAAGTCGTGGGGAGTGGTCTCGGTGTCAGCGGCCACGATCTTCATCTGCTCATAGGTATAGCCCATGGCTTCGGCGGCCATCTGGCAGAGCACGGTGTCGGAGCCCTGGCCGATATCCGTGGCCCCCGTGTAGAGGGTGGCGGCGGTGCCGTCTTCAGCTACTTTGATCATGGCGGCGGCATGAGGCAGGTCGGTGCGGTAGATGGGGTAGCCGGCGCCGGACACGAAACTCCCGGTGGCAACGCCGATGCCGCGGCCGGCGGGCAGCTTGCCTTTCTTGTCCGCCCAGCCCGAGATATCCCGAGCCTGTTCGAGGCAGGCCACCATCTCGCACGAGTTCACGACAAACTCGTTCGGGGTGATGGTGTTGGGTTTGCGCGCGTTGCGCAGGCGGATCTCCAGCGGATCGATGTCGAGGTCTTTCGCGATGTTGTCCAGGTGGGCTTCGAAGGCGTACCGAGGTTGCGGCGCGCCGTGCCCTCGCTGGGCCCCGCAGGCCGGCAGGTTGGTATAGACCCGGTTCATGTCAAAACGGTAGTTCTCGAAGTCGTAGGTGAGGGTGAGCATGGCCCCGGCGTAGTAGGCAGTGGCGATGCCCAGACTGGTGTAGGCGCCGCCGTCCATGATGAAGTCGGCGTGCACGCCCAGGATGCGGCCGTCGGCGTTGACGCCGGTGGTGAGCTTCATGTATTGTCGGTGCCGGCCTCGGTTGTGGGCGAACATCTCGGCCCGGTCGTAGAACATCTTGACGGGGCGCCCGGTCAGGCGGGCAAGCACCGCCCCGGCAAACTCGAGACCGGTGGGCTCCAACTTGCCGCCGAAACCGCCGCCCACATACGTTTTGATGACGCGCACGTCGCCCATGGGCAGCCCAAACTCGCGGGCGATGTAATACTGAAAGTAATGGGGCGATTGGGTGCTCGAGTAAACGGTGAGCTTGCCGCCCTGCCAGATGGAGGTAGCGGTGTGCGGCTCCATGGGCGCCTGATAGGTGCGGTTGCCCACGAACATGTCGGTGCGGACGTAGTCGGCTTGGCGAAACGCCTCGTCCACGTCGCCGAAGTTCTGGTGGATCTCGGTGTTCTTGTTCAGCGGATACTCGGGGTGGATCTGGGGTGCGTCTTCGTCCATGGCGTGCAGCGGGTCAAGGACGGCAGGCAGCACCTCGTACTCCACCTTGATCGCCTTGAGGGCTTTGTAGCAGGTCTCCTCGTCGATGCAGGCGACCGCGGCCACTTTGTCGCCCACGAACTTGACCGTTTCGATGCAGAAGATGTTCTCGTCCCAGCGTGCCGGAGAGATGCCGTACTTGAGGGTGGGCACATCTTTATGGGTAATCACCGCTTTCACCCCGGGGATTTTCTCGGCTTCGGACGTGTCGATGGAGAGGATGCGCGCGTGGGCGTGCGGGCTGGTGAGGATCTTGCCATAGAGCATGTTGGGGAACTTCAGATCGGCCGTGTAGCGGGCCTGGCCGGTCACCTTCTCCCGGGCATCGATCTTGGGTTTGCTCTTGCCGATGACGGCGTAGTCCTTATCGGCCGGCTCCGGCAGTCCGGGGTGCGTGTAGGTTCGTGCGCTCGACTTCAGGCCTGCTGGAGTTGGCTGGCTCATGCCGTCACCTCCGCCGCGTCGAGGACGGCCTTCACGATATTCACGTAGCCCGTGCACCGGCAGAGGTTGCCGGCGATGGCCGCTCGCACTTCAGGCTCGGTGGGGTGAGGGTTTCGGGCAAGGAGCGCCTTGGCGGAGAGGATCATCCCAGGCGTGCAATAGCCGCACTGGATGGCGGCGTTGTCGATGAATGAGCGCTGCAGCCGATCGAGCTCTCCGTGCTGGGCTACGCCTTCGATGGTGATGATCTCGCAGCCGTCGGCCTCCAGGGCCAGCACCAGACAGGCATCGACAGGTTTGCCGTCCATAAGCACGGTGCACGAGCCGCAGTCGCCCAGCTCGCAACCCTTCTTGGTGCCGGTGAGGTCGAGTCCGTCGCGCAGCAGGTTCACGAGAAGCGTGTTCCCTTTGATCACGGGCGAGTATTCGTCGCCGTTCACGGTGAGGCTGATGATGTAGCGTTTGACGCCTTGTTTGTCTGCGATAGCTTGCACTGCGGCCTCCTATACGTGCCCCTGGGTGATTGCGCGCTTCAATGCCCTGCGGGTAAAGATCCGCACCAGGTCGCGCCGGTATTCGGCCGACCCCCGGATGTCGGAAATCGGCAGGCAGCATCCGACCGCTGTGCGGCCGGCCTGTTCGAGAAGATCGTTGGTCCAGGTCTTGCCGATAAGCACCTGTTCGGCCTGGATGGCCCGCGTCGGCACCTTATAGACGGCGCCCAGACAGATGCGGGCGTCCCGCACCACGTTGCCGTCCATGGTGACCGCCGCCGCCACGCCCACGACCGCCAGCGCGCCTGACCGCCGCAGACCGAATTTGATGTAAGTGCTGCCCGTTGTCTTCTGTGGGGGGATCACCACCTCGGTCAGAATCTCGCGTTCCGGCTCGAGTGCGCAACGCGAAACTCCCGTGAAGAAACTCTCCACCGGCACGGTGCGGCTGCTGTTGGGGCCCGCCAGCGTGACATATGCCCCGAGAGCAATCAGGATCGGGGGCAGATCTGCCGACGGGATCGCGTTGACGAGGTTCCCGCCGATGGTCCCCCGGTTGCGGATCTGGTTGTTGGCCAGTTTATGCGCAGCCTCCGAGAGCGACAGGAAGTGCTCCTGCACCACCGCGGAGTTGCAGATCTCGTTGTGCGTGGCCAAGGCGCCGATGGCCAATCCCCGGTCAGCGTCCCAGCGGATCCGGCGAAGCTCGTGCAGGTTCTTCAGCGACACCAGGGCGGAGGGCGCCAGAAGTCCGCTTTTCATCTTCACCAGGATATCCGTGCCGCCGGCAAGAACCCTGGCGGACGTCCCGAGCTGCATGAGGAGGCCGGTTGCCTCCGTCAGGCTCTCGGGAGCGTAGTAGTCGAAATCGGGCAGATACATCGGCCCCCCTTGTCTGAAATACCCTGCGGCATGAGCGGAATTCCCCGGCGGCCGCTTGCAGCGGACCCCCGACGCCGATCCGGCCGCGGAATGAAATGGATAAAACAGTGCTTTTGCATGATGGGAATATATGAAGAAGGATCTTGTCTGTCAAGAGGATTTTTACCCACTTGTGAATTCGTCCCTCACCCTATCCATCCGCCCGACGCCCCTCCTCGTCCCGGACCTCGCGCCGCATTCGCAGGGGTAGTCATAATGGCCCAGGGCCGATGGTACCCCAGGCACGCTCAATAAGTTCGCTCCGGACGGGAGCAGCATTGGCAATCAGAGGAGCGAGTCGCTCGGTAATGTCCCGGTCGGTCATGCTCGCAACAAGACGCTCACGGGTATAAGTTGACAACGGATGTTCAAGAATGGAGGAAAGGGCGATGAACCATCGTCTAAGCTGTAACGTCCGAAGCATTTCGAACGCCGGTTGCGGATCGTATGAGTTCCTCCAGGCCGCCTGCCAAAGACGGTCGGTTAAATCCCTCGACCAGTGTTCGCTCGGGACCGGTCACCTCCAGCAGCATTCCCTGACGCTCGACCCGGCGCGTCCCGACCTGTTTGCCGGAGTCGGTCTGCATGGGAAGAGGAGAATCCAGAAAGCGAACGGCAAACCCATCCAGAAGAAGGGGACGGCGGCGCCTGGCAACATAAAGAGTGCACTGGTTCCACACAGAATAAGCCGCTCCAAGAAGCTCTAGGGCGCTGTGATGGGAAAAGACGCCATTAGGATGCATCGCCTTCGCTACCAGAAAAGGATCCGGACGGAAATTTTCAGCCGGAAGCGCCGGCGGGACGACGGCGTATACCTCCCGGGTCACGCGTTTCAACCGGCCTGTCTTGAGATGGTATTTGAGCCGATCCACGACACCCAGACGCCCCCCATCCGCTGCCAGTGCCGTGACGGCCTCATCAAGAGAAAATACCGGATGGCCGGCAAAAAAGTCTGCGCCCCTCAGTTGCTGTTTGGTGTTCATATGGGTAAATTTATCTCCTGTACAGCAGCAAAACGTCAACAGAGCAGAGGTAGATTAAGTTGACGTCTTGAGTCGCTATGGGTAGCAATTTTACCTGTTCATGCACGAAATGTAAACAATTAATTCCCCTGCTTGACAAAACAATCTCTGCTTCGCTGCAGATGCCGGCAACCATGCAGTGGTCCGGCCCAGCCTGTTTTCTTCCTTCTTCTGCCGGCGATGATCGCCCTGCCCCTTTCCGTCGTGCCCATGAAAGCTACCACCGGCACCTTTTTTTCTTTCATCGAGGCTTCGGATCCGGCCATCACAAATGATCCAGCGTGACGCCATCGCGGCAACATCATGGGCATCAGAATGTTCTTTGACTCACGGATCTACCTTGCTCAGGGCTTTGACTGCCTTCATATACGCATCGAACCCTCTCATGAAGATGTCGTTATGATTTGCACCCGGGATTTTGAGAAGCGTTTTACGTGGCGATGGACAGGCACTGTAGAGCGCCTGCGCTTCCGAAAAGGGGAAAAAATGGTCAAATTCTGCATGGATAATCAGGGTGGTCTTGTCCCAGGCCCGGATCTTTTCAAGGTTTCTGAAACCTTTTCCCTCACTGAAATCAATCTCCAAGGCGTTTACGCCAAGGAACTCCAGCAGCGTGCCGGTATTTGCAAAACTGCTCTCCAGAACCAGTCCGTTTATCCGGTTTTTGTGGCGGCTTATCAGTTCCAGCGCCGCGGCGCTGCCCAATGACCGGCCCATCACGATAAAAGCCCCTCCGTATCCGTTCTCTCCCAGCCATCCTTTTGTGAACTCAAAGATGACATGGCAGTCCCTCATCATGGCTGTGACCGTGGGCCTACCGGACGATCTGCCATAGCCCCTGTAATCCACCACCAGGAAATTCATGCCCATGCGATTGTAAACAGGCCCAAATTCATCATAGTCACTGGCGATTTCACCATTTCCGTGAAAGAAAAGGATATTCGGGGCCGATTTCTCTGTCATATGGAAACGCCCGCCCACCAGAATATTGCTCTCCACCGGGATCGACACGTCGATTGTGTTCGCAGCTCCTGCAATCGACCCATATTCGGGCCTTGGATGGAAAAGCCCCATGAGGATTTCAGGACGGTCCAGGTGGGAATAGTCGATATCAGATCTCTCTATCATTTTGACAAGTCCCTTTTATTGTAGTCAACAATCGAGGCTGATGCTTCTTTGTAGCAGATTACATATTTTGATCTCGCAAACCCTGGCCAAACAAGACCATTCTCGTCAACGTACAGAAACTCCTGCTCGCGAAGTAATCTCACAATGGCGTTTACCCGATCGTGGAGGCGATTAATGCTGGCCAGCATCCCTTCGAGATGAAGATCGATTCTCAGCCTTCCTCGATTTCTTTTTTCCCGAAGATGACGGCAGAGATAAATGCATCATGGGCGAGGTTGATCTCAAAGATGATATCATCAATCTCGGAAGCGATCGACGAGCCCCCTCACCCTATCCATCCGCCCGACGCCCCTCCTCGTCCCGGACCTCGCGCCGCAGCAGCTTACCCACTTTGGATTTGGGCAGCATGTCCCGGAACTCAATATACTGCGGAATCTTGTATGAGACAAGGGTCTGCCGGCACCACTTGATCAGATCGTAACCTGTGATGCCCTTGATATCCTCCTTCAAAACCACATAGGCCTTGATGCGTTCGCCCGCCAGTTTGTCCGGGATCCCGATGACGCACGCGCCGATGACGGCCGGATGTTCCTGGAGCACGGCTTCGATTTCGGAGGCGGACACACGATAGCCCTTGTGTTTGATGGTGTCCACGGTCCGATCCACAAAGAAGAAGTTGCCCGCCTCATCCATGGACATCACGTCGGCGGTGCGGTACCATGTAAGGCCGTCCATCTCAATGAATGCTTCGGCGGTTTCCTCCGGTTTGTTCAAATAACTTGTCACCATATGAGCGGAATGGACGATCAGCTCTCCGGGCTGGCCGGGTTCGACCGGCTTCAGCGTTGCCGGATCGATGATTCTCACTTTTTTACTGGCAACGGGACGACCCGCGCTCCGCGCAGGGTTGTCGTTTGTCACCGGGCACATCGTCACTCCGCCGCAGGTCTCGGTGGCCCCATAACCCTGATAGATGCAGCGTCCGAATTTCTCCCGCCACCGCTTGCTTACTTCGACCGGCAAAACGTCCCCGCCGCTGAACCAGAACAGTACCGAACTCAAATCATACTGCGCCAGGCGAACATGTTCCAAAATCATCCGGTACAGCATCGGCACGCCGATCATGCTTTTTACCTTGAAGCGTTGGATGGCGTCTAAGGCCGCATCCATGTTGATGCGCGGCAGAAGGATCAGTGTCCCGCCTACCAGGAGGGTGGCCAGGCCGGTTGTCTGGCCAAGGATATGGAAAAGCGGGGCATTGCCCAGGATCACATTTTCCTCCGCCGGGACAAGGGGTTCGCTCATCCGTATCTGTTCGTCCGCTGAAATCAGGAAAAGGTCATGATTGATGGGCACCCCTTTGGGGTATTTCGTCGTACCGCCGGTATAGAGGATCTCGGCCGTGCGTTCCAGGCATGGGTCAACCGCCGGCATGGCATCGACGGCGTGGCGATAACGGTGCAGCAGTTGCCGCAGGCCGAACGTGTTTTCATCCAAAACGATTTTGCCTTTGGGGATCACATCGAACAGATAACCGAATCCCCGTTTCCAGGCAGGCAGCAGATCGGCCATCCGGGTGACGATCACCTTTCGGATCCCGGTTTCGGGCCACGCCTTTTTGACGTACCCGAAGTTGGTATCCGCGCACAAGATGGCTGCGGCCTCGCAGTCGTTGGCGATATATTGAACATCATGGGCGGGATAAATGGGCGTGATGGGAACGCAAACCCCGCCCATGCGCTGAATGCCGAGCCAGGCCGCCACCCACTGGATGCCGTTGGGGATATAGAGCATCACCTTCTGCCCGGGTCGGATGCCCAGATCGGTCAGCGCCGCGGCAAAAATTCGGGTCATCTCCTCCAGGCGGCGGTATGAATAACGGGTTCCAAGATAGATGACCGCCGTGGCATCGGCGCGCCGTCCGGTGGTTTGCATAAAGAGATCAATGATGCGGTTAGGGCTGCTGTTTGGCTGCTGTTCCTGCATGGGTCATATTCCAAAGTAGGCGGCTTTGATTTCCGGATTGTCCATCAGTTCGGCGCCGGTGCCGCTCAGGGTCAACATCCCGTTTTCAAGAACGTAACCGCGGTCGATGATGGGCAGGACGGGGCGGGCGAACTGCTCGCTCAAGACAACGGTGATGCCCGATTCCTTGTTCAAACTTACGATGGCATTCACCAGCGCCTTTTGCATCATCGGGCTTAAACCCAACAACGGTTCATCTAACAGAAGCAGCCGCGGTCTCACAACCAGCGCCATGCCGATGGCCAGCATCTGCTGCTCGCCGCCGCTTAAAAAACCGGCCTTTTTCGCACGTAACGGAACCAGGGCCGGAAAAAGCGTAAAGACATACGCCATGACTTCCCGCACTTCGGCTTTTTTACGCAGGTAACCGGCAATCTTCAGGTTTTCCGCGACGCTGCTTTCCGGAAAGACAGGGTGTCGCTCGCGTGAAAGCACAATTCCTTTTTTTACCCGCGCGCCGGGAGATAACTCCGTAATATCGACGCCTTCATAAACGATGCTGCCGTAAACCGTGATCCGTTCGCCGCCCTTGCGCTTTTCCTTGATGCGCATATCGATGATCAGACCCGAAAGGGCGTTCATCAGCGTGGTTTTGCCGGCGCTGTTGGAGCCGATCACCCCGATAATTTCGCCTTCGCGCACCTGCATGCTGAAATCGTTCAACGCCAGCGCGTTTTCGAAAAAAACCATCAGATTGTTCACATCAAGCATGACCACCTCGCGGCTGGCAAAAAAATCGCGGCTTGCGCCCCAGTATTCGTGCTCTCCCTCATTTCCCTGTCACTCTTCAGAACCGAGATACGCCTTCTTGACATCCTCGCTCGCCATGACCTCGGCCGCGGCCCCTTCGGCGATTTTCTGGCCAAAGTTCAAAACCATGATCCGGTCGGCGATGCGAAACAGCTCCTTTAAACGGTGTTCGATCATGATGATGGTTTTGCCAGCCAGCCTCAGTTTTTCGATAACAGGGACGATGCTTGCCACCTCGGCCAGGCTCAAGCCGGAAAACAGTTCATCAAGAATCAGCAGATCCGGCGACAGGGCAATGGCCTTGGCCAGTTCCAACCGCTTCAGATATCCCTGGGGAAGCGTCCCTGCCGGTTTGTAGGCAACATGGGCGTCCCGTTCAAAGCCCACCTCTTCGAGGAGATCCAGGGCCACTGCATTGCGATCTCCATATTGGCCTCCTGCCAGTTGCCGGACCCGGGGGGAATAGAGCGGGATGATCATGTTTTTATAGGCCGGTAACCGGTAAAAGGGGCGGACCATCTGAAAAGTGCGAGAGATCCCCATACAGACAATCTTATGGGGAGCGGTGCGGGTGATGTCCTGGCCGTTGTATAGGATTCGCCCGGAAGTTGGCTTCACAAAACCGGAGATGAGATTGACCAGGGTGGTCTTGCCGGAACCGTTGGGCCCGATGATCCCGATCAGTTCTCCGCTGCGCACCTCGCAGCTCAAATGGTCGACCGCTGCGACTCTCCCGAAGATTTTACATAGGTTCTCTACCCGCAGGGCGGTCGGCAAGCTCATTGGTCTATCTCGACCCATCTTTCCATTTGATGGTATTTACGCTGAATATAGTCAAACAGCCCCTCCGGAATGGCCACAATGAAAACCACCAGAAACAATCCGTACAGAACAATGCGCAGCCCGCCGATGCCCCGCAACGCTTCCGACAGCGGCACCAGGATCACCGCCCCCAGGGTGGCCCCAGCCAGCGTTCCGCCTCCCCCCACCACAGCAGCGGCGATGGGCAGGATGGAATAATCGAGCGCAAACACCGGCATACCCACAAACATGTAAACATGGGTCATGAAGGCGCCCGCGAAGGCGCCGATGGTACTGGAGATGAAAAGCGCCTGGGTTTTGAACCAGTAGATGTTGATGCCGGCATTCGTAACCGAGCGGTCATTGTCACGGATGCCCTTGAGCACCAGGCCGTAATCGGTCTCCATCAGCCTCCTTAATCCGAACAACACCCCCAGAAGCACCCCCGTCGCCAGATAGATCTCCGTCAGAGTGGACGGCAGGGGCGTCATGCCGCTTAACCCCTCGGTGCCGCCGAATATTTTGGTGGCTTCGATAATCCGCACCAGCATCAGGGGTACGATCAACGTGACCATGGAAAAGTAAATTCCCCGCAGGCGCAGAACCGGCAGCAGAATGAGGGTGCAGAGTGCGCCGCCCAATACCGTCGCTATGGGAATAGCGATCCATGGAGGCGCTCCGAAGTAAAAATTAAGGATGCCCGATACATAGGCGCCCATGCCGAAAAAAAGGGCCTGCCCCAGGGAAATCATGCCGGTCTGGGCCAGCAGGTCCCAACTCATGGCCAATAGCGCAAACACGGCTACTGAAATCATCACCTTCTGCCAATAGACGCCTAAAAAAAGCGGCAACAGCAGAAAAGCGGCCGCCGGCAGCAGCCGTGGGCCGGCCAGATAGAGCATTTCACGCCAGGAACAGAGGGCGTAAACATCCTCAGAACGGGCTTTGATCCCCCGATCGATCCGTTCCCTCCGTTTTTTCAAGTCTCTAAATCCTCTCTTCCAACTCTTTTTGCCGGCCGAACAGGCCGGAGGGCTTGATCGCCAGCACCAGCAGGATGGCCGCCAGGCTGACGATCATGGTCCAGTGGGAACCGATATAGGTATCGGTGAAACGTTCCGCAAAACCGACGATGAAGCCGGCCACGATCACTCCGCCGGTCGAACCCAGGCCGCCGATGATGCATATGGCCAGGGCCTTGATCAGCACATCGTATCCCTCGTCCGGGGCAATGCTTCCCAAAGGAATGATAATGGTGGCGGCGATGGCGGCCAATCCGGCCCCGAAAGAGACGCTTAAAGTGGCCGCCCAGTCGGAATCGATGCCGAAAGTCAAAGCGGTGCGTTCATCCTGGGCGATCGCCCGAAACGCGAGGCCGGTCGCGGTGAAATGGGTAAAAAGCCACAAGCCCAGCACCAGCAGCAGCCCGATCAGCACGATGGCGATCCGCTGTATATCCACATAAGCGCCGGCGATCATAAAGCTTTCGTTCGAGAAGACCGGCAGGGTATATTCGAACCCCACAAGCCCCAGGTAGCGAAATAACTCCAGGATGGCCAGGCCGATGCCAAAGGTTGCGATGACTTCGGAAAGGGCCTGGCCGCGAACCCGCAGCAAAACGAAACGGTACATCAAGGCGCCCGATATCATGGTGAAGCCGATAGAGAGGACCGCCGATGCCCAAAAGGGCAGATGCAACAGGTTCAGCATCGTCCAACTCATGTAGGCCGACATGATATACAGCGCGCCGTACGCGAAATTAGCCACCCCGCTGATGCCGAAGGTCAAATTGAATCCGATGGCCATCAGAATGAGTATAAAACTGTTGATCAGGGCGAAAACAATAGTGCCTGCAAACATTCGCCATCCCCCAAACGGGAAAGGGTATTATCGCACTACTTTGCGGATTTCAGCCCTGTGGGCAGTTGGATCGCATTTTCGGCCAGAGAATCCGGAAATACGACGATGCGTTTGCCGCTGTCGGTCCACTGGGATACCAGCGACACGCCTGTTTCTGCCGGGTCAAAACCATAAACCGCCTGGTGGCCGGCGTCATAGCGTATGCGGCCCATCACCCCCTGTCGGTCGGTTTTTTCCAGCCCGGCTACGATCGCATCCGGATCGAGGCTGCCGGTCCGCTCGATGGCCTCTTTCAGGATATACACCGATTCATAGGACGGCGCGGGGCCATGACCGGCCTGGATCTCCTGACCGTATTTCTTTTGATATTTCTGCATAAAGTTGGTGGAAGCCGGAAGCTTGCTGGCGGCCATCGCGCTGCCCAATTCAAAAGTTGTGTTCAGCACGCCGCCGATTTTGCCGTCAAATATCTTCCAGGCTTCGGAGCCGGCCAAGGGTGAAATGAAGCCGGCCATGATGGCGGGCACCTTCATGGTGTTCCACTGTTTTACCAAGGTGCCGCTTTGGGGCATGTCGAAGACAGGCATGATCACCTGGGCGCCCTGGGCGCGGGCTTTCATCAGGGCCGAAGAGAAATCGGAGGTGCCGGTGGGATAGCTCTCCATGCCCAACACGGTCCAGCCGCTTTTGTCAAAATAGAGTTTCTTCACCAGATCGGCGGTCGCGCGCGCCCAGGCCACATCCTGGGTCATGACGTAAACTTTGTTAAACCCGAACTGCTTGTTGATCGCCCCCATGGTTCCCGAGAGGAACTTGACCAAGTGCACGGCGTTTAAGCACGTCCGAAAGACATACTTGTACTTTTGCGGCTCTTCCTTGATTTTCTTCTCCGAACCCGGCGCCATCGCAATCGTCCCCAGGAGCGGGACTTTGTACTTGGCGATAATATCCATTCCGGCGATCAAGGCCTCGGAACGAAACGGGCCGACCATCAGGGCGGTGGGTTTTTTCTCTAAAATGATCTTTTCCAGCCCCAACAGCGCTTCCGGTACCGGCACGCCGGGCGCCGCATCCCGCAGATCGATGGATTCGACTTTAAACGGCCTTGTCCCCGCGCCCACTTTCACGCCGCCGGCGGCGTTGATCTCATCCACCGCCATTTGAACCGCTTTGATGGATTCCTTGCCTTCAAGAAAACCCAGGGATGTCGCCACCCCGATCACAATGGGTTCGGCTGCGCGTACATTCGGCGCTGCCACGGACCACGCGCACATCACTGCCAACATCACACCAATGATCAACCGTTTTCTTTTCATGCCCCCCTCCTTATTTTGTGTGCCTGAACGTTGAAGACTCTTCGCCGGCTAAAGGATTTTGTAACTTTTCTACGAGTTCGCCGCCGTTGACGATGGGACAGTTCCCTTACGTTTGAGAACCGATGCTGACCAGTTTCCCGGCGAGCCGAGTATTGAGGAAGTGGCGATTGAATGTCAAGAAATTTATTTGCATGGAATTCATTCTCTCTTGACACACGGGCAAACCCTCTTTATACTCCCTCACCAAAACAACCTGTTCTCTTTCGACCCGGGTAAATCCTGGAAAACCAGGAGGGGGCATCCGCTTTGGAAAAATCAAAATTTCACTACGCATGGATTGTTGTCGGCGCCGGGACGATCGGGGTCATGGGGGCGCTGGGACTGGGACGTTTCGGCTATACGGTCATTCTGCCGGCCATGAGGGATGGTTTGGGCCTTACCTATGGCCAGTTGGGGCTTCTGGGCACCGGGAACCTGATCGGCTATCTCTTCTTTTCCCTGGTGGGAGGCTTTTGGGCGTCCCGGTACGGTACAAAAATTGTGACGGTTCTCTCTTTGACCCTGATGACGGTTTCCCTCATGCTGACCGGGCTGGCAGGGGGATTTTACGGAATCCTGGCAGCGAGAATTTTTACCGGTGTCGGCAGTGCGGGCGCCAACGTGCCCATCATGGGGCTTGCGTCGGCCTGGTTCTCAGCGCGTCGCCGGGGGCTCGCCGCCGGAATCATGGTCTCCGGTTCCGGTCTGGGGGTTTTGGTTACCGGCATCTTTCTGCCTGGTGTGATCAAGGCTTACGGAGCCGATGGCTGGCGATGGGCCTGGTATGTTCTGGCGGCCCTCTCGCTGGTCATTACGCTGATTTGCATGTGGCTGTTGAAAGATACGCCGGCTGAAAAAAATCTCTCTCCGTGCGGAGCGGAAGTGACAGCCCCTCGGCCTTCACCTGCGAAAGAACAGGGCGGTAGAGCGGCTGCCGCTCCTTTGGACTGGGGCAAGGTATATAAAAATCCGGCCCTGTGGCAATTAGGGCTCGTTTACTTTGCCTTTGGATTTTCTTATATTATCTATGCCACTTTTTTCTCCGCCCATGTGATCAAAGCGGGAAATCTTACCCCGGCCGAAGCCGGCCGAATCTGGTCGCTGGTAGGATTTGTGAGCCTGGCAAGCGGCCTTATCTGGGGGGGCGTCTCCGACTGGATCGGTCGCCGTGCAGCGCTTGTTATCGTTTTTTGTCTGCACACCCTCTCTTTTGCCATTTTCGCCTTCGCCACGACGGTAGTCGGTTTTTATATTTCGGCATTGGCCTTCGGCATCTCCGCCTGGAGCATTCCCTCCATCGTGGCCGCATTTTCCGGTGACATTGCAGGGGCTCGCCTGGCGCCCGCAGCCCTGGGAATGGTCACCGTCATCTTCGGCATCGGTCAGGCCCTGGCGCCTTATGTGGCCGGGAAACTGGCTGATGCGTCGGGCACTTTTTCATATCCTTTTATGCTTGCGGCATTCATCGCTTTGGCGGGCGCCATCGGTTCCCTGTTGTTAAATAAAAGTGAAAAAAACATGTAACAGGAACATAACATCGGAGAGTGAACCATAAGAAAGGGATCAGGGGGGGCGGGTAAATAAGGCAATGCCCGGCCCTTTATATTCATCATGAAGTTCCAAAGGAGGGGGATATGAAACATTGGAGCAAGGAAGAATCACTCAGCAGGAAAGGGATGAAGAAACTCCAGGGAGAGCGGTTGGCCAAAGTCTGTGAGCGCGCATATGCCTCGGTTCCGTTTTATAAGAAGGTGTTTGACAAGGCAAAAATCAGACCGGCGCAGATTAAGTCGATTGACGACATTGTCCGACTGCCCTTCACAACGAAGCTCGACCTGCGGGACAATTATCCGTTCGGAATGTTTGCGGTTCCCATGAAGGATATCGTCAGAATCCACGCATCGTCGGGGACCACCGGCCAGCCCACCGCCGTCGGCTACACGCGGTATGATCTTGAAATATGGGCTGAGGCGATGGCAAGGACGATGACGGCCGCGGGGACCACGGCAAATGACATTGTTCAGAATGCTTACGGCTACGGACTGTTCACGGGCGGCCTCGGCGCCCATTACGGCGCTGAAAAAATCGGCGCCGCGGTGATCCCGATTTCCGGAGGCAACACGCAAAAGCAGATCATGCTGATGAAGGACTTCGGGACCACAGTGCTTTGCTCGACACCCTCGTTCTGCCTCTATATTTACGACGTGATGAAACAGGAGAAGATCAATCCCCAATCCCTCAAGCTGAAAATCGGGATCTTCGGCGCCGAACCCTGGACGGACGCCATGAGGAAGGAAATTGAGAAGCGGATGCATATCAAGGCCATTGACATCTTCGGCCTGAGCGAGATCACGGGGCCGGGCGTCTCCTTTGAATGCGCCGAGGCCCAAAACGGCCTCCATGTGAACGAGGATTTCTTCTATCCGGAGATTATCGATCCGGATACAGCAGAAGTTCTGCCCTTCGGGGAAGAGGGCGAGCTCGTCCTTACAACGCTTCTTAAAGAAGGCATTCCGTTGATCCGTTACCGGGTAAAGGATATCACCAGTCTGAATCCCGAGAAGTGCATCTGCGGCCGGACGCTGGTCCGGATGTCGCGCGTCCGCGGCCGGTCCGATGACATGCTGATCATCCGGGGCGTGAATGTCTTCCCATCGCAGGTAGAATCTGTATTGCTCAAATCCAAGGCGGTGGCCCCGCACTATATGATTTTTGTGGACAGGAAAGGGCGGATGGATGAGATGGCCGTTCATGTAGAGGTGACGACTGCTTTTATCAAATCCTTCACACAAAAGGTATTGTCGGACGACCTGACCAATTTCATCGGTGAGTTTGAGGAGATGAAAAAGTTGAAGAAAGAGATCAAGGAGAGAATCAAGGATGTGATCGGCGTCACGACCGATATCAAACTTGTGCCGCCAAACACCATCGCAAGGAGTGAGGGCAAGGCAAAGCGGGTCACGGATAACAGACCCCGATAGCCGCAGCAGGAGAGACGGATGAAGGGAGAATCGAGATGGGGGGAGAGACAATTTCCAGTCCGCCTTACGATGTCGTGATCATCGGCGGGGGGCCGGCGGGGCTCACCGCGGGGATGTACGCCGCACGGGCGGACCTCCGGACGCTGGCGATCGGGGGCGGCTCGACGGTGAGCCAGATCACCGCGACCGACGTCATCGAAAACTATCCGGGGATTCCCGGCGGGGCGAACGGCCTTGAGCTTGTCGAACGTTTCAAGGCGCAGGCCGTCGGATTCGGGCTGGAGACCGCCTCCGGCGATGTCACGGCGATAACCCGAAAGACATTCGGCGACCGGGAAGGCTGGGAGATTGTCGCCGGAGAGCGGTGCTACATGGCGCTTGCCGTCATCATCGCGACCGGAGCCGCCTGGCGGCATCTCGGCGTGCCGGGCGAGGAGCGGTTCATCGGCCGCGGCGTCTCCTTCTGCGCGACCTGTGACGCCCCCCTGTTCCGAAACCGGGAGGTGGCGGTCGTCGGGGGCGGCAATACGGCGATCCAGGAGGCGCTCTACCTCACCCGCTTCGCGAAAAAGGTTACGGTGATCCATCGGCGGGACCGCCTGCGGGCGACGGCGATCCTCCAGAAGAGGGCCTTTGCCAACGAAAAGATCGCCTTCGCGTGGAATTCCGTGGTCGAATCGATCGACGGCCTCGACCTGATCCAGTGGGTCCGCCTCCGGGACGTCAAGACGGGCGAAAAGAAAGAACTTTCCGTGAGCGGCGTTTTCATCTTCGTCGGCCTTACCCCAAACACGGCCCCCTTCCGGGAGCTCGTTGCTGCGGACCAGGGCGGCTACATCACGGTCGATGCGAACATGCAGACGTCGCTCACCGGGATCTTCGCCTGCGGGGATTGCACTGCGAAAAGGTTGCGGCAGGTCGTCACGGCCTGCGGCGACGGGGCGACGGCGGCCTTTTCCGCCCAGCTCTACGTTGAGGAACTGAAGGGAGTGGCATACTAAAGATGGAGAACTGGATCGCCTCCTGGCGTCACATCCCCGCGCATCTGAGCCCGTACCTCTTCGAGATCGGCTCCTTTCAACTGCGCTGGTACAGTCTGATGTACCTCGCGGCCTTTGCCTGCATCTACCTCCTCGTCATGCGCCGGATCCGGCGGGAGAATTTCCCATATACGGCGGAGACGATCCAGGACTACTTCGTCTGGGCGATCCTCGGGGTGATCCTCGGTGGCCGCTTCGGCTATGTCTTCTTCTACAACCTCGGCTACTACCTGCAACACCCCCTGGAGATCATCTTCCCCTTCGAATTCAACGGCGGGCTTCATTTCGTCGGGATCAGCGGGATGTCCTACCACGGGGGCGCCATCGCCGTCCTGATCGCGTCCGTGATCTTCTGCCGGAAGCGCGGGATCGACTTCTGGCGGTTCGCCGACCTCTTCAGCTCGGCGGTTCCGCTCGGCTATACCTTCGGGAGGATCGGCAACTTCATCAACGGCGAGCTCTACGGCCGGGCAACGGACGTCCCCTGGGGGATGGTCTTCCCCCTCGACCCGCTGCACCTGCTGCGCCACCCCTCCCAGCTCTACGAGGCCTTCTTCGAGGGGATCGTCCTGTTTGCCGTCCTCTGGGCGGTCCGGAAGAGGTTTTCCACCACCGGCGCGCTCTTTGCCTTTTACATCATGGGCTACGGCCTCGTCCGTTTCTTCATCGAATTCTTCCGCGAGCCGGACGTCCAACTCGGCTTCGTCCTCGGCCCCTTCAGCATGGGGCAACTCCTCTGTCTGCTGATGATCCTGGCCGGCGCAGCGATCTACGCCCTCCGTGCGAAATAGGAAAGGAATCCAATATGGGAAAGAGAGTTGTGATTATCGGGGCCGGGGCCGGAGGCGCCTCCGTGGCGGCCGAGGCGCGGCGGGGCGATTCATCGCTGGAAATGATCTTGATCGAGCAACGCGGGCAGGTTTCCGTCGCCGCCTGACCGATGCCCTATTACATCGGCGATGTAATCAAGGAAGAAAAAAAGCTGATCGCGCGGACGCCGGAGAAGTTCCGGGAGACCGGGGTAGAAGTCCGGATCGACACCCGTGTCGAAGAGGTGGACGGCAAGGCGGGCGAGGTCCGCCTTGCCGACGGAACGAGGCTCCCCTACGATATCCTCGTCCTCGGGACGGGAACAACGCCGCTCTTGCCGGGGATTCCCGGGGAGGACCGGGAAGGGGTCTTCACGCTGAAGACGTTCACGGACGCCTTGCGGATCAAGGCGTGGCTCCGGGAGGTCCCCTGCCGGAAGGCGATCATCATCGGGGCCGGTTTCATCGGGATGGAGATGAGCGAGGCGATCCGGAACCTCGGCATCGAGACGCAGGTCTTCCATCGCGGGACGCTTCCCGTGAACCGCTGGGACCCCGAATTTTCCCAGGTTGTCCTCGACGAGCTCCGGAGACACCAGGTGGACTTCGTGACGGATGCGGAGACGAAGGCAATCGAGGCCGGGAAGGACCATCGCCTCCGCTTAGTCACGAATCACGGCGAGGCGGAGGCGGACATGATCCTGATGGCCGTCGGGATCAGGCCCGAGGTCACGCTGGCGAAGCAGATGGGGCTTCCGCTGGGAGAGACGGGGGCGATCCGGGTCAATTTTTCGCAGATGACCCCCCGGGAAGGAGTCTATGCGGTGGGCGACTGCTGCGAATCCTTTCACCGGGTCAGCGGCCACTGGGTGAACATCCCGCTGGGCGACATCGCCAACAAGCAGGGGCGCGTCGCCGGCCGGAACATCGGCGGCGGGGCCATGATCTTTCCGGGGATCGTCGGGGCGCAGTCCTTCCAGGTCTTCGACCTGGAGGTGGCGGCGACGGGTCTCGACGAACGTGCGGCGGCGGCGGTCGGCTTCCATCCGGTGAGCATGCTGAGCTGGGGGAACGCAATTGCCGGGCCCATGCCGGGAAATACAAAATTGGGTCTCAAACTGATCGCCGACCGGGCGACGGGGAGGCTACTCGGCGCGCAGGCGGTCGGCGAGGCGGGGGCGGTGAGCCGGATCAATACGCTCTCTTGCGCCCTCTGGGCGGGACTGACCCTTGACGACGTCGGGTATCTGGATCTGGCCTACGCCCCGCCGTTCAGCGGTTCCTGGGACCTGATCCACATCGCCGCCCAGGCGCTCCGGCGGCAGATATAGCGGAAGCAAAGAGGCGCCGCCGGAGAACCGGGGCGCCTCTTTTTTTGCGATGTCAACCAGTGGACGTTAGATCTTGATGTCCAGCTCCTTGATCAGGTCGCCGTAGTCCTTATACTCCCGCTGCAGGAAGGCGGTCCAGTCCTTTGTGTTGAGGTAATCGATCGGCTGGTAGATCGAGGCCATGGCCTTTTTGTATGCCGGGTCTTCGCTGATCTTCTTCAGGGTCGAGGCGATGTATTCGATGATCTCGGGCGGCGTGCCGTTCGGGACGGCGACACCCTTCACCGAGCCCCAGGTGGCGACATCGATCCCCTGTTCCTTCAGGGTCGGGACCTTCGGAATGACGGGATCGCGCTTGTCGAGGGCCACGCCGATGGCCTTGAAGCGGCCGGCCTTGAGGTGCGGCATCACCTCGGAGGGGTGGCCGCCGCCGATCGTGAGGTGACCGCCCGCCAGGGCGGTGGTTGATTCGGCCCCGCCGGCGAAGGGCACCGTCGTGATCGGGATGTTGGCCCGCTTGGAGATGGCCCTCATGACGAGGTCCACAGAGCCGGCGGCGGTGGAGACCGCCGCGGTAATCTTGTTTCCCTTGTTCGCGTACGCGATCAGGTCCTTCATCGAGTTGATCGGGGATTTACCGCTCACACAGATCACGATCGAGTGGATCGAGAGCCTCGCGACCGGGGTGATGTCCTTCAAGGGGTTGAAGGGCATCTTCTGCAGGTGCGGCATGACCACATCATGGCCGGAGCCCTGTCCGACATAGATGGTGTATCCGTCCGGCTTGGAGCGGACGACGTACTCCTCTCCCAGGACGCCGCCGGCGCCGGCTTGTTGACGATCAGCATCGGCTGGGGGCTGTACTTTGTCCAGAACTTTTCCACGGTGCGGGCCGTAAGATCGCTGGAGCCGCCGGCTGCAAAGGGGACAATGACCTGGATCGGTTTGGTCGGGTATTTGTCGGCGCCGAAGCACAGGCCGCCGACCACCAGCATGGCGACCAGTGCCAGGGTCAGAAACAGGGTGACTTTACGCATGTGAGTCATAGAATACCTCCTTCTTAAATGGGTTAATGGAACTCTTTCTGTAAATTTATCCGTTTCCAATTTTTAAAATGGTCCTTCCGTTTCGGCGTGCGGGGATTGGGCGCCAGCCCTCCTTTATGTCGCCGGTGGTTTCTTCCCTCCCATTTTCCGTTTGATAAAAAAGGCCGTCTGCCCCACGATCAGGAGGACGAAGACGGCGATCAGGGTTCCCGAGATCGGGCGGGTGACGAAGATGGTGAGGTCGCCGCCCGAGATCAAAAGGGACTGCCGGAGCGACCGCTCGACCATCGGACCCAGAACGAAGGCGAGCGGCAGCGGGGCCGGGTCGAAGTTCAGTTTCCGCATCCCGTAGCCGAGGGCGGCGAAGAAGAGCATCGAATAGATGTCGAAGACCTGGTTCTGGACACTGTAAACGCCGATCGTCGTGAAGAGGACGATGATGGGGGCGAGGATGCCGTAGGGAACGCGGAGCATCTGCACCCAGAGCCCCACCATCGGGAGATTCAACACAAGAAGCATCGCGTTTCCAATGTACATCGAAGCAATGACCCCCCAGAAGACGTCCGGGTGCTCCGCGACCAGAAAGGGCCCCGGCGTGATTCCCTGGATCATCAGGGCCGCAAAGATCATCGCGATCGCGGCGTTTCCCGGGATCCCCAGCGTGAGGAGCGGTATGAAGGAGGAACTCGACGCCGCATTGTTCGCCGACTCCGGTCCGGCCACCCCCTGAATGGCTCCGTGTCCGAACTCCTCCGGATGCTTCGAGTATTTCTTTTCGATGGCATAGGAGGCCAGCGACGAGATGACGGCGCCGCCGCCGGGGATGATCCCGATAAAGAATCCGATGACCGATCCCCGGAAGATCGCCCACTTGGAATCCGCCCAATCCTTGAGGGTCGGGAAAACCTTTCCGAGCTTCGTCGTGACGATTTCCGTCTTCAGCGTGGATTCAAGATTATAGAGGATTTCGCCGAGACCGAAGACCCCCATCGCCAAGGTCACGAAGTCGAAACCGCCCTGAAGGACAATACTCCCGAAGGTAAAGCGGATCTTGCCGGAGATCGGGTCGAGCCCCACCATGGCCAGCAGGAGGCCGACGAAGAGGATGATCAGCCCCTTGATGATCGAGCCGCCGGAGAGGGTCACGGCGAGGAGGAGCCCCAGCGTCGTAAGGGCGAAATATTCGGGGGGGCCAAAATCAAGGGCGAATTCGGCGAGCGGCGGCGCGAAGAAGGTCAGGCCGACAACCGCGACCGTGCCGGCGATAAACGATCCAATCGCGGCGATCCCCAGGGCCGCCCCCGCGCGCCCCTTCCTGGCCATCTGATAGCCGTCGATGCAGGTGACGACGGAGGCCGCCTCGCCGGGGAGGTTCAGCAGGATGGAGGTGGTCGATCCTCCGTACATCGCGCCGTAGTAGATGCCCGCCATCATGATGATCGCCGTTACCGGGGAGCCGATCACATAGGTCAAAGGCAGCAGAAGGGCGATCGTGGCCGCAGGCCCCAGGCCGGGAAGGACGCCGATGGCCGTGCCGATGACCGCCCCGAGGAAACAGAACAGGATGTTTGTTCCCGTAAGCGCGATGGAGAAACCATTGATCAGGCCGGCAAAGATATCCATGCGAGCAACTCCTTCTATCTGGCAAAAAATTCCGGGGGTATGGGCACCTTCAGGAGGTAAACGAAAAGGGCGTACATCGCGAACGTTCCCAGAAGTGAAATGATCATCGTTTTCAACCACTTTTCGCGTTCGATGACCTTTTGCCAGGCGATCACGAAGAGGAGCGTCGAGGTGATATAGCCGACGGATTCCATCGCCCAGCCATAGATTACCATCAGGATCAGCGATATGACCGGCCGGTACCAGATGCGTTTCTCTTCAACACCTTTGTCTTCCCCTTTTGTCTGCTGGAGGACCAGGAGCCAGACGATGCCGAGGATGGCCAGGCCCACCCCGCACAGAAACGGCAGAAGACCGGCGTCGGGTATATGGATCGAGCCGAGTTTCAGCGTGCGCCAGGCGTAAACCATGATCCACACGCCCCCCAGGGACGTGATGATCGCCGTGATGCGTTCATATTTTTTCACCGGTTTTCTCCTCTTTTGCATCAAAACGAATAGGGGGAGGGCTTGAGCCCCTATTTTCCCATGGAATGGTTTACCGCTTGAAGACCTCCGGGTTGACGACAAACTGGGGTCGCCGGCCGGAGAGAACATCCACGACGCCCTCTGCCGCGCCGGTCGCCATGCGGATCACGCACTCCTGCGTCAGCGCCGCGCTGTGCGGCGACAGGAGGATGTTCTCCAGCGCGAAGAGCGGATTGTCCTTCTGCGGGGGCTCAGGATCGTAGACGTCGATCGCCGCCCCGGCGATGACGCCGGTCTTCAGCGCCTCGCAGAGGGCCGTCTCGTTGACAACCTCTCCCCGGGAAAAGTTCAGCAGGAACGCGGTGGGCTTCATCAGGCGGAGTTTCGCTGCGTTCACGAACCCTCTCGTTTCCGGGGTTAGCGGCGTATGCAGCGAGACCACGTCCGCCTGACCAAAGACGTCATCCATCCGCGCGCAGAGGGTGAGGCCGAGCTCTCCGGCCGCCTCCGGCTTCACGTAAGGATCGAAGGCTATTACCTTCATGTTGTAAGCCGCAGCCGCCCGCCGGGCGACCATCGAACCGATTCTTCCGATTCCGACGAGGCCCAGGGTCTTGCCGTCGAGATCTACGGACCCGTAGCTGTTGCGGAGTTCCCAGCGATCCTCGCGGATGGCGCGGTCGTAAACGACCACGCGTTTGGCAAGGGCGCCGATGGCCGTCAGGGTGTGCTCGGCGACGGAGGTCGCATTCGCGTTCGGCGTGTTCACGACCACGATCCCTTTTTCCGTCGCCGCCTGGAGGTCAATATTGTCCACGCCGACCCCATGCCGGCCGATCACCTTGAGTGCGTCCGCCGCCTCGATGATCTCCCGCGTAAAGGGGGCCATCCGGACAATGACGCCCGCAACCCCCCGGATCTCTTTGATGACCGTCGCCACGGACGGATCGGAGGCCACGCGGACCTCGAACCGGTCGTCGAACACCTGGACGCCACGTTCGTGAATCGCCTGGACGATCAGAATCTTCTGTTTCATCACTTCTCCCTTTCCTTAAATCGCTTCGGGTTGTATTCCCCGCAGTTTGCTGCGCATCGGACCCCAAAACCCTCAGATTAATACCCCGCTGCTTGCGGCGGAGATGGTTTATTCTCCCTATTTCCGTAGAGCCTCTTATTTCAGCATCCCCATATCCGCCAGTACCTTGCGCAGCTTTCCCCGGTTCTCCGGCGTCATCGGTCCGACCGGGCGGATCGCCGGCCCGGCCTCAATCCCGATCATGTTGAGCGCCTCCTTGACCACGACCGGGAAGGTGCCGAGACCGAAGGCGACCCGGAGCGGCGCCAGCCGGTACTGGGCTTCGAGCGCCCGCTTGTGGTCGCCCGCGATGAAGGCCTCGTAGATCTCCACCGGCACCCTGGGGTCAACGTTCGCCGTCGCGCAGATCGAACCGGCGGCCCCGTAGCAGAGGGCGGCATAGATCAATGTGTCGCGTCCCATCAGGACATGGAAATTCATCCCGCGGGTGAGGCGGATGTATTCGCCGGTGAGCGACATGTCGCCGCTGGAGTCCTTGATCCCCACGATGTTGTCCACCGCGGCCAGTTCCAGGACCGTGGAGGTCGGAAAGGGCACCTGGGTCCGGTCCGGGTTCGAGTAGAGGAGGATCGGCAGGTTCGGGCAGGCGTTCGCAATCGCCGTGTAATGCGCGATCAGCTCCTTCTGGCTGGGGACGAGGAAATAGGGGGTGATGACGGAGACCGCACTGACGCCGAGATCCTGCGCCATCTTCGTCGTTTCGATCGCCTCGCTGGTGGTCACGGCGCCGGTGCCCGCATAGATGGGGACGCGTCCACGGGTCTCGTTGACGACAATCCGGATGGCCTCCTTTTTCTGTTCGAAGGTGAGGGAGAAAAATTCCCCCTGGCTCCCGACGGGAAACAGACCGTGGACGCCGCCGTCGATCAGATGGTTGACGAGCTTCCGGAGCGCGCCTTCGTGGATCCGTCCGTCTGCTGTGATCGGGGTGATCATCGCGGGGATGATCCCTTTGGGTACGAATGGTTTCATGAGTTCCTCCTTATCGGCAAATGCCGGTCGTTATTTCTTCAGTTTGGCCAGGCCCGCCTTGGCGGCGTTCATCATCATGGTCACGTCGTTGACCCAGAATCTGAGGGTCATCCCCTTTTTGATCCAGGGTTCCAGCGCGTCGACGGACATCAATCTGGATGCCCGAAAACTTGTTTGCCTTCGTTACGGCGGCAATGACCCGGTCTATGTACTTGAGAACGACCTCCCGTTTGACCTCCGGGATTCGGATCATCGGAGGAATGCCGGCCTCCCTGCCCACGGCGAACATCTTTGCGACGTCACTGTGGTCAAAGTTTCCATGTTCACAATCCACAATGAAAAAATCGAAGCCACAGACCTTGAGGATTTTGGCGATTTCGGGATTTTCGAGGACGGTGACCATCGTTCCCAGAATGGATTGTCCTGCCTTCAATCTTTCTTCAAGATACTTGATGATTCTCCCTTTGATCTATTCCCGATCGGGGCTATGGGCCGCGAGAAAACAGCCCCCCCGGCGGCCCT
>MNZQ01000066.1 GCA_001873745.1 Syntrophaceae bacterium CG2_30_58_14 | reverse complement strand
GTGCGTATCCAGGGAGATTGCGAACGAAGGCGCCCCCAGGATCGCCGCCTCCGTGGCCGCGGAGACGGTCCCCGAATAGAGGACGTTGATCCCCACGTTGGCCCCGCGGTTGATCCCGGAGACGACCAGATCGACCGGTTTCCCTGCCAGTTCGCCGAGGCCGATCTTCACACAGTCGGCGGGCGTCCCGAGGACGGCATAGCCGAGGAACCCCCCGTTCTTCCGGGCCTTTCGTACCATCAGCGGCCGGGAGATCGTGATTGCGTGGCCGACGGCGCTCTGCTCAACCTCGGGCGCCACGATGAGGCACTCTGCGTCCCGGGAGAGCTCCTGATAGAGGGCCAAGAGACCCCGTGCATAAATTCCGTCGTCGTTGGTCAGAAGAAACCGTTTTGCCATTCCGCTTCACCTCGATGACTCTCCTTCATTTCCACCCTCCGGGGCAGAGGGACTTCATGTAACTCAGGGCCTCTTCGGCCAGTGGGGCCGAATCGATCCAGACCGAGGCCTCGTGATTGAACTTCAGCGCCGACTGCGTCAGGTTGTGGCTCCCGATCAGCAGATACCGCCGGTCGATGACGACGAGCTTCGTATGCGTCACCCGGTCCGGGGCGTCCATGCAGACCCGGATTCCCCCCTTTTTCAGCCTCTCCGCCGTCTCGTCGTTGTTCCGGTTGAGGTCGTCGGCGCCCTGGTTCCTTTCGAGAATTACATCGACACGGACCCCTCTACGAACCGCCGCAAGAAGGCGTTTCGAAACCTCCTCGGGATACCCCCTCGCATCCGCGATCGTCCGGAAGAGGTATGCGGAAAAGAAGATCTCCGCCCGGGCGCGATCGACGCCGTCTAACAGCGCCGTGAAGTAATCCCGGTCCAGAAGCAGTTTCGCCTCCACAACCGCCTGTGGAGAAGCGGCTGCGGCCTTGCCTGCGGGTTGCGCAGCGCCCGCCGCCTGCGGAAGAAACAGAAGGATCGGCAGAAACGCCGCCGTGATCATCCGTCGCATCACCCCGTGCACCCGTTTCATCATCAGTTCCCCTGATTCAACCCCCGTTCCCACACCACCGGCCCTGCCCCGCTGGTGGGATGTGTCTCCACCATCCCGACCCCTTTTCCGTCATTACTCCGGCAATCAAACATATCAATGTGGCGTCCTGTCGGACCCCAGGTCGGGTCCGGGGCAGGCCCTGATCCGGCATCCAGTCCAATGCTGGATTCCCGCTTTCGCGGGAATGACAATGTGGGGGTATCTTTCAAAAGTCTCCCAGCCTGACTCTCAACCGATCCTCCGGCCCTTCCAGGAGGATCTCCGCCCTTCTTCCGGCTTCCGGGATCCTTATACCACACCGGGGCCCGTCGTCGATAAAAAAAAGCCCGGACATCCGCAAGGGACGCCCGGGCCGTCAGATCTCAAACCAATTTACTTCTTCACATCCTCGAAGTCGGCATCGACCACGTCGTCATCCTTCTTGCCGCCGGCCTGCGCGCCCGCGCCCGGCCCGGCTTCCGCGCCCGGCTGGGGACCGGCGCCCGCGCCCGGCTGCTGCTGTGCGGTCTTGGCGTACATCGCCTCGGCCAGCTTGTGGGAGGCGGTGGTCAGCTCCTCCTGGGCCGCCTTGATCGCCTCAAGGTCGTCGCCCTCGATCGCCTTCTTCACCTTGGCGATGCCCTCTTCGATCTTCGCCTTTTCGGCGGCGTCGATCTTGTCCCCGAACTCCTTGACGTTCTTCTCCACACTGTAAGCCAGCGTGTCGGCATGGTTTCTCGCCTCGATCAGTTCCTTTTTCTTCTTGTCCTCCTCGGCGTGGGCGTCGGCATCCTTCACCAACTTCCGGATCTCCTCCTCGGAGAGACCACTGGAGGCGGTGATCTTGATGCTCTGCTCCTTGCCGGTGCCCAGATCCTTCGCCGAAACGTGGACAATGCCGTTCGCATCGATGTCGAAGGTCACCTCGATCTGCGGCATGCCGCGCGGCGCCATGGGAATCCCTACCAGTTCGAACCGCCCGAGCGTCCGGTTGTCGCCCGCCATGGACCTCTCGCCCTGGAGAACGTGGATGCTCACCGCCGGCTGGTTGTCCGCCGCCGTCGAAAAGACCTGGCTTTTTTTGGTCGGGATCGTCGTGTTCTTCTCGATTAGCCGCGTCATGACGCTGCCCAGCGTTTCGATGCCGAGGGAAAGCGGCGTCACGTCGAGGAGCAGCACATCCTTCACGTCGCCGGTCAGGACGCCTCCCTGGATGGCCGCCCCGACGGCAACCACCTCATCCGGGTTGACCCCCTTGTTGGGTTCTTTTCCGAAGATCTCCTTGACCTTCTGCTGAACGCGAGGCATCCGGGTCATCCCGCCGACGAGGATCACCTCGTCGATGTCGGCCGGGGTCAACTTCGCGTCTTTCATGGCCGTCAGGCAGGGCGGAACCATCTTTTCGATCAGGTCTTCGACGATGGCCTCTAACTTCGCCCGGGTCAGCTTGATGTTCATGTGCTTCGGCCCCGAGGCGTCGGCCGTGATGAAGGGGAGGTTGACGTCCGTCTCCATCGAGCTGGAGAGCTCCATCTTCGCCTTCTCCGCCGCCTCCTTGATCCGCTGAAGGGCCATCTTGTCCTTCCGGATGTCGATCCCCTGGTCTTTCTTGAATTCGGTGGCCAGGTACTCGATCAGCCGCTGGTCGTAATCCTCGCCGCCCAAATGGGTATCGCCGTTCGTGGATTTAACCTCAAAAACCCCGTCGCCTAATTCGAGGATCGAGATGTCGAACGTCCCGCCGCCGAGGTCGAAAACGGCGATCTTCTCGTCCTTCTTCTTGTCCAGGCCGTAGGCCAGGGCCGCCGCCGTCGGCTCGTTGATGATCCGGAGCACGTTCAGCCCCGCGATCTTGCCGGCGTCTTTCGTCGCCTGCCGCTGGGAGTCATTGAAATAGGCCGGCACGGTGATGACCGCGTCGGTGATCTTCTCCCCGAGGTAATCGTCGGCGGTCTGCTTCATCTTCGTCAGGATCATCGAGGAGATCTCGGCCGGGCTGTAGTTCCGTCCCCGGATCGTCACCTGGGCGTCGCCGTTTCCGGCCTCGGTGATCTTGAACGGGCTGACCGTTTTGTCGTACTGAACCTCTTTCGAATTGTATTTTCTCCCGATGAGCCGCTTGATCGCGTAAACGGTGTTCTCCGAGTTGGTGACGGCCTGCCTTTTGGCGACCTGCCCCACCTGCCGCTCCCCGCTCTCGGTGAAGGCGACCATCGAAGGGGTCGTCCGATTCCCCTCCTGGTTGGCGATCACGACAGGGTCACCGCCTTCCATCACCGCGACGCACGAGTTCGTTGTTCCCAGATCGATTCCGATAATCTTTCCCATGGTACCTATTCCTCCTTCTTAATTATTCTTAGCCTCTTCGCAATTATTTTCCTGGTCACCACCCCCTGAGGGGCGTTTGCAGACGGAGACCTTCGCCGGTCGGAGCAGCCTGCCGTTCAGCAGATACCCCCGTTCGAACTCGCCGACCACCTCGCTCTCCTCATGTTCGGCGCTCTCCACCTGCATCATCGCCTCATGGACATGGGGATCAAAGCCCTTCCCCGCCGTATCGATTATCTCCACACCGTGTTTTTGCAGACAACCCAGGAGCTGTTCCTGGAGCAGCTTGAGCCCCTCTCTGAAGGCGTCGAAGTCCTCAGAATTACATGCATGTTCGAGGGCGCGGTCCATGCCGTCCACAAGCGGCAGGATGTCCCGGAGAAGATTCTCGTTTCCGTATTGAATCGCTTCCGCCTTTTCCCGGGCGGCGCGCTTCCGGTAATTATCGAGCTCGGCGACGGCGCGCACGTATTTGTCGTAGTTGTCCGCGGCCTTCTTCTCCGCTTCCTCAAGTTTCACCGTCAGCTCTTCCGTCTTATCCGTCTCTCCGGCAAGTTCCAATTCCGGCCCGCCAACCGCCTCCTGCGGCGCCTCCGTCTTCTTCGGAAGGTCTTCGCCGGCCTCCGCTGTATGCTTTTTCACCTTTGCGACCATGACTCTCCTATTTCATATCCGGTCTCTGAAAGAGCTTGAAATCCACCATCTCGCAGATCACGTGCCCCACCGTGATATGCACCTCCTGGATGCGGGGGGTGCTGGTGGAAGAGACGTTCAGCGCGTGATCCGCAATCCGGGCGACGTCGCCGCCATCCCGGCCGGTCAAACCGATCGTGACCATACCGATTTTCTTCGCCGCCTCCAACCCCTTGACCACGTTCACGGAGGCGCCGCTGGTGCTCATTCCCCAAGCAATATCGCCCTTTTGGCCG
The DNA here is from genome assembly GCA_001873745.1 of Syntrophaceae bacterium CG2_30_58_14. Taxonomy (GTDB): domain Bacteria; phylum Desulfobacterota; class Syntrophia; order Syntrophales; family UBA5619; genus UBA5619. Next base: position 3,969 of record MNZQ01000066.1, on the reverse strand, counting down.
ATCGCCCGAATCTGCTTGCTGAAGATATCCGCAAAATCGTAGTCGTTCCCGATGCTGGTGATGACCGACGTATCGGTTGTCAGCGCAATGGCGGGAAGGGGCGGCCTCTCGATCACGAACCGGTTCACGAATTCCGCCGCCAGGTGCTGGGCGTCCGCTGCGGAGCCGCCGTTTCCGAACAGAAGGATCTTGTTGCCCGCCTTCAGCGCCGCCGTCACCGCCCCGACCACGGCCACGATCCGGTTCAGGTTGTCGTTTACAAAAGCCTCCTTGACCTGGCACGACTCCCGGAATATCTTAATGATGTAATCTTCCATGGCGCCCTTTCCCGTCCGTTTTTCAGCAATACTTGAAAATCGCGGCTAATATAAGAATCGACCCGGACCCTGTCAAGGGAGGCCGGACGATTTAATTCCCCGCCCCTGCTTCACATCATCAACCGGCCATTTTCCCCACCCCGTATGACTCCCCGATGATCGTTTTGTCTAAAATCGGATCCTCCATAATGGATCGCTACGATACAGACTGTTAGGGGATGATTGCAAAACGTCTTCATGATCTTTATGAGGAGCGAAAAAACTGAGGCAGGCGAATCTAATCGTTGACAGCGTAAACGACCGTAACTACGGAAGCGGTGAGTAGCGGCCCCTCTTAGGCGTGCGCCTCGTCCCAGTTTCGGCCGGCCGCGATCTCCACACGCAGGGGCACGTTCAGCTTCAGCACCCCCTCCATCTCCGCGCGGACGAGGGCCAACAGAACTTCCCTTTCGGAAACGGGCGCCTCGAAAACGAGTTCGTCGTGGACCTGCATGATCATCGCGGCGGAAAGTCCCTCTTCCGTGAGACGCCGGAAAATCCGGACCATGGCGACCTTGATGAGGTCCGCCGCCGTCCCCTGGATGGGGGCGTTGATCGCGGTCCGCTCGGCAAACTGTCGGACGGCGGCCTGGGGGCTTTTGATCTCCGGCAGGTACCTCCGCCGCCGGAGAAGCGTCGTCACGTACCCGTCCCGCCTTGCCTGCGCGAGAAGACCATCCAGATATTCACGGACCTTTGCATATTTCTGGAAATAGCTGTCGATGTAAGCCTGGGCGAGCTTCTGCGTGATCCCAAGTTCCTTCGCGAGGCCGAAGGCGCTCATCCCGTAGAGAACGCCGAAATTGATCACCTTCGCCTGCCGCCGCATGTCGGGGTTGACCATCTCGGGAAAGACGCCGAAAATGTCGGAGGCGGTCCGGCTGTGGATGTCCAGGCCGGCGGCGAAGGCTTCGATCAGGGTCTCGTCTCCGGAGAGATGCGCCAGCACCCGCAGTTCGATCTGGGAGTAGTCGGCGGAGACGATCTCCCAGCCTTGGGGCGCGATGAAGGCCTGGCGGATCCGCTTCCCTTCGAGGGTCCGGATCGGGATGTTCTGGAGATTCGGGTTGCTGCTGGAGAGCCTCCCTGTCGCCGTGACGGTCTGATTGTAGGTGGTGTGGACCCGCCCAGTCCGGGGGTGCACAAGCTCCGGCAGGGCATCGATGTAAGTCGATTTGAGCTTGGCCATTCCGCGGTAGGCAAGAATCTCCGCGGGAAGTTCATGGTTCAGGGCAAGGGCGGTCAGCACATCCACATCGGTGGAGTACCCCTCCTTGGTCTTCCGGCCCCGCGGCAGACCCAGTTTTTCGAAGAGGACGACCTGCATCTGTTTGGGGGAGCTGATGTTGAATTTTTCCCCCGCCAGCCGGTGGATCTTCTCCTCCGAGAGGGCAAGGAGCTCTTCGATCTCCAGCGACATCGACTGGAGGAGGGAAAGGTCCAGCAGAACCCCCTTCTGTTCCATCGCGGCGAGAACCGCGACAAGCGGCGTCTCCACGCGATCGAGAAGCTCCGTCATCCCTGCCGCGGCAATCTTCCCGGTCAGATCCGCGGCCAGCGACATCACGGCGTCGGCGCGTCGGCCGGCGTAATCCGCCGCCTTCTCCACGGAAATGGAGGCAAACGGCACGGCCTTGGCGCCGCTCCCCACGAGCTCCCTAACGGAGGGCGTCCGGCGTCCGAGATGATCCAGCACCGTGTCGGCGAGCTCAAAGCTGTGTTTCGCGGGATTGAGGAGGTAAGAGGCGACCATCGTGTCGCAGCCGAGACCCTTCAAGGCGATGCCGTGACCGGCGAGAACGATGAGGGCGGTCTTCAAATCCTGACCGTGCTTCGGCACTGCCGGATCGGTCAGCAGGGAGGCAAGGGCGTCGAGGACCTTGCCGGCGGAAAGCTGAGATCCGCCGTCCTCATGGGCGATGGGGATGTAGAACCCTTCGCCCGGCGCGGGCGAGACGGCCAAGCCGATGAGAGAGGCCGACGTCGCCTCCGGTGAGGAGAGAAGCGGCTCCAGCGAAAAACCCCGGCCTTCCCGCAGTCTGGTCGCAAGCGCAGCCATCTCCTCCGGCGTCCGGCAGATCCGGTAGTCGCCGGCGCTCTCTTCCCCGCGGAGCTTCAGATCCTGGAGCAGCGACGAGAATTCAAACTCCCGGAAGAGCGACATCAGAAGCTCCCGGTCCGGCTCCCGCCGCCGGCAGGCCTCCTGATCGAAGTCGAACGCCGCGTCCGTCCGGATCTGCGCCAACTCCCGACTCATCCTTGCCTGGTCTGCATTCTGAATGATCAGCTCGCGGGTCTTCGCGCTGTGGATCTGTTCCGGATGGCCGAGGATCGCAGCGATGCTTCCGAACTGTTCGATCAGCCGCTCAGCCCCCTTCGGACCGATGCCGGGAACGCCGGGGATGTTGTCGGAGGCGTCCCCCATGAGTCCCAGGATCTCCACGACCTTATCCGGACCGACGCCGAACCGCTCCTTCACGGCCGCGACGTCGTAGGTCTTCTCCTTCATCGTGTCAACCATCCGGATCTCCGCGGAGACGAGCTGCATCATGTCCTTGTCGCCGGAGACGATGACGACCACCATCCCCGCCTCCGCCTGCCGGCGGGCGATCGTCCCGATGATGTCGTCCGCCTCGATCCCCTGCTGCTCCAGCACTGGGATCGAAAACCCCCGGACAATCTCTTTGACGAACGGGATCTGGGGAATGAGGGTGTCGGGGGTGGCCTTTCGGGTGGCCTTGTAGCCATCGTAGGCATCGTGGCGGAACGTTGGCCCTTTCACGTCGAAGGCGACCGCGACGTAATCGGGTTCCTGGTCGCGCAGCAGTTTCATCAGCATCATTGTGAAGCCGTAGATCGCGTTCGTCGGGAAACCCTTCGAGTTGGAGAGCTCCCGGATCGCGTAGAAGGCCCGAAACAGGTAGTTGCTCCCGTCGACGATAACAAATTTGGGGCGCCTCTTCTCTTCCGTCATATATTATTCCCTTCGTCCGATCATTTAGATATACCTTTGAAAATCAGAGCTTTTTGTCATTCACGCCCCTGCGTCATCTGTTTCCGTGTCGGAAGCGCCGCCGCTGTCCAGCACGGTTGATCTATTTCCGGACAATCTCCGATACCCCTCACGGATGATCTGCGCTATCGCCTTTCTGCGAGCCTTGAGAAAGTCCTCATAGGTCATGTTTTCCCAACCATCCGGCAGGGCGTGCCAGTAGTACATGCCTTTTAGCTCATCCGGGCTGAAGCGGGCAATATACTGCGGCAAATACTCTTGAGGCGAGCTGTCGGAGATTTCGATATTATCGGACCATTCTACCAAGGCATAGTTGGCGATCTGATTCGTATCGCGGATTTCGGTTATATTCATTTTCTTCAGGTAGTTCTTGGGGAAAAGGTGATGCCGTTCCGTTCCCGATTTCTTTCCCTTGATGGCAGGATCGAGCAGTTCTGAAACTTTCATCTTTGAAAAGAGAACCCTGGCGTCCAGCAGGTTCAAGGTTGCGTAGTAGGCGAAGAGTGACGGGCTGCGGGGTGATGATGTGGCCATTTCATTGGGCAACGTGATGGCCCAGAAATCCTCCGTAAGCGTGTCGGAAATCACCTGGTCGAAATT
>MNZQ01000045.1:43868-58488 GCA_001873745.1 Syntrophaceae bacterium CG2_30_58_14 | reverse complement strand
CATGGGGGTCATGGGGGGGATCCCGCCGACCTTCAAGAATCTCCTGGCAATGAAGGAAAGCCTTTCGACCGGAGACAGTTGGCAGTCCATCGGCATTGGCCGTCACCAGATTCCCATGGGGACTATGGGCGTTCTCCTGGGGGGAAACGTTCGTGTCGGTTTCGAGGATAACGTATATCTCGAAAAGGGAGTGCTGGCGAAGAGCAATGCCGAACTGGTCGAAAAGATGGGAAGGATCATCCGGGAGCTGGGCTTTGAAGTCGCGACTGTGGAGGATGCCAGGGAAATCATCCCGCTCCTGAACCGGACCTGAGGCTTCGGTGGTTCGCAGGAGATATGATCAACGATAGAAGGGGGGAGATCTTTATGGAAATGACACTGGGAGAGGCTTTTGCCCGTTCGGCCCGAAAATATCCGGTGAAGATCGCCTGCATGGACGATCTTCACCGCCTGACCTACGAGGCGATGAACCGGCGGGTCAACCGGTGGGCCCATGCCTTGGAGGGACTCGGGATCGGAAAGGGTGAGCGCGTGGCGACACTTTCGCACAATTGCATCCCGCTCATGGAGGTCTATCTGGGTAATCTCAAACGGGGTCTCGTGACCGTACCCCTGAATGCACGGGGAACGCTCGACGATATCCAATTCCAGGCCGAAAACACCGACTGCACCACGCTGATCTTCGAGAAGGATTTTTCCGGAAAGGCCGAGGAATTGCGCGGGAGACTGCCGCAGATCAGGCGTTTCATCGGCATGGGAGGCGATGTGCCCGGTTTCGCATTGAATTATGAAGCACTGCTCGAGGAGTGCCGGGATGATGAGCCGGTGAACGATCTCGTGGAAGACGACGAGGCCTTCATCCTCTTTACCGGCGGTACGACGGGGATTCCCAAAGGAGCCATCCTTACGCACAAGAGTCTTCTGTGGAACATCATTTCCGTCACGACAGAAAACCACAGCCCGACGCCCGAAGACAAGACCTGTTATCCCATGCAGATATACCACATCGCCGCCTTGAGCCGGTTTCTCGCTTATATGTATGCTGGCGGCACCTTCATCGGAACCAAGGAGTTCCGGCCGGAAGCCTATCTCGACGTGGTGGAAAGGGAACGCATCACGTTCGTCGTGGGGAATCCGACCATATGGCGCATGCTCCTGGAGGCGAACAGGAAGCGCCGCCGGGATACCTCGTCGCTGAAACGCTGGCTCTCTACCCAGGGTTTTCTCCATCCCGATCTGAAAGAGGAAATCGAGCGGGATCTCTGGCCCGAGGGTCAGCTCTACGGTTCCTACGCCCTGACCGAAGCGTCGCCGGCCGTAACTGTCCTGAAACCTACCGATACCCCCAGAGAATGGGGAAGCGTCGGGAGACCCTACATGTGCACCGAGGTGAGGATCGTGGACGAAGAGGATCATGACCGGCCCGTCGGCGAGGAGGGAGAGATCATCGTACGGGGGCCATCGGTGTTCAAGGGGTACTACAAAAACCCCGAGGAAACGGCGAGGACCCTCCGGGGAGGGTGGCTCCACACGGGGGATGTAGGCAAGTATGACGACCTGGGCTATCTCTACATGGTGGACCGCCTCAAGGACATGATCAAGACAGGGGGGCTCAACGTTTACTGCCGGGAGATCGAGGAAGTCCTGTCCCGGCATCCCGATATCGTGGAAGGGGTGATCATCGGCGTCCCGAATCCGAAATGGGGGGAATCGATTCGGGCCATTATTGTTCCCCGCCCGGGGTCAGGCCTCACGGAAGAATCGGTGGTCAAGCATTGCCGGAAACATCTGGCGAGCTACAAGAAACCGACCTCGGTCGTCTTTGTGGATGAACTTCCGAAAGGAACGTTCGGGGGCAAGGTCCTCAAGCGGGTTCTGAGGGAGAAATACGGTAAACCCTGATTTGCATAGTTTGTCATTACGGTTTTCTACGGGAGGCAAGATGGTGGCCCTTTATTACGAAGACTTTCAGATCGGTCAGACCTTCATCACGAAATCGCGGACCGTCACCGAAGCGGACATTGTCAATTTTGCCGCCCTGTCCTGGGACACCAACCCCCTGCACACGGACCGCGAATTTGCCGCGAAGACGGTCTTCGGCGAACGGATCGCCCACGGTATGCTGGGACTTGTGATCCATGCCGGTCTTTCCCAGATGCTGGGCATCATGGAGGGGACGCTTATCGCTTTTCTCGGGATGACCTGGTCCTTCCAGAAGCCCATCCGGATCGGCGATACGGTGCACGTCGTCCAGCGAGTAAAGGAGATGCGGAAAACCACAAAAGAAGACCGGGGGGTGATCACCTTCGACAAGGAACTGGTCAATCAGAAAGGGGAGATTGTCCAGAAAGGGACCACGACGGTCCTGATGGCGAGAAGGACGAGCGGGATATGAAGGAGGTAGACAGATCGCTATGAAGATCATGCTGGATCAACTGCTGTCGGAAGAGCATCGCATGGTTCGGGATAACACGAGACGGTTTGCGGAAAGAACATTGGGGCCGATTGCCAGGGAGATCGATGCACAGGAACGGTTTCCCATGGAGGTCTATAAAATGGCGGGAGAGAACGGACTCATCGGTTCCACCTCGCCCGTCGAGTACGGGGGAAGCGGCGCCGATGTGCTGACCAATGCCCTGATCAAGGAGGAATTCTGCCGCGTGGCGAGCGGTTTCGGCATGTCGGTGAATATGTGCACCACGAATTTCTGCTTTTTCATTGCCAAGTACGGATCGGACGATCTGAAACGCCGCTATATCCCGCCGGTCATCCAGGGCGATGCCTTGGCGGCCTTCTGCCTGACGGAGCCTGGCGCCGGTTCCGACGCCCTGTCACTGAAAACATCCTATCGACGCGAAGGCGATCGGTATGTCCTCAACGGCGCCAAGACCTTCATTACCAATGCTCCCATTGCCCGGTACTTTCTCGTCGTCGCGCGGGAGCACGGCACGATCGGCGCGAAGGGAGGAACGTTGTTCGTCCTTGAAAGTGGCATGGAGGGACTTTCCACAGGTAAGCCGTTCGAGAAAATGGGCATGCGCTGTTCACCCACCGGCGAGGTATTTCTGGACAATGTTGCGGTCGGCAGGGATCAGATCCTTGGCGAAGAGGGCAGGGGGTTCCAGATCATGTTCGAAACCCTCGATGAGGAACGCATCCTCGGGGCCGTCAACAGCATCGGCATAGCCCAGGCCTGCATAGAAGCCGCCGTGAAATACTCAAAGGAGAGGATTCAGTTTGCCAAACCAATCTGTTCGTTCCAGATGGTTCAGAACATGCTGGCGGAGATGGCCACGCAGCTCTGCATCTCCCGTCAGTTTACCTATACCCTTTGTCCTTTCGTGGATCGGGGTATCAAGGTGACCATGGAGGCCTCTATGGCAAAATACCATGCCTCGGTTATGGCCACACGGGTCGCCTTGGATGCGATTCAAATCATGGGCGGCTACGGATATATGAAGGAATACAATGTGGAACGATACATGCGCGATGCGAAACTGGTCGAGATCGGCGGTGGAACTTCGGAGATCCAGAAACTGATCATTGCCAGGGAGCTGCTGAAACCCTGACGGGCGCACCGGCAGGATTTCGTCTGGAAATAAAAGAGGAGGATCGCTAGTTTCAAAAAACCTAAATCCGTCGAGCTCATATGGAAAGAAAGGCATGCATTCTATGAACGATGAATACAGAGAAAAAAGCTCCGGTGTGAGAGCGAAAAAAGGTATGACGATCGATGAGGTGTACCAGAGGATTAAAGAGATGATCTATTATAACCAACTCGCACCGGGGCAGAAAATCATCTACAACGACTTGGCAAACAGGCTGAAGATCAGCGCCACGCCGGTCATTCAGGCCCTGAAGCGCCTGGAAACCTCAAGGATAGTCAACTATATTCCCAACAAGGGATATTTCGTGGGCGAAATCACGGAGATCGAGGCGCGGCAACTCTACCAGGCCCGCGAAGCTCTCGAGACCTATATCATACCCTTGGTGATCCAGAACCTGACGCCGGAGAAACTGGACTATATCAGGGAAACCTTCAAGAAATACGAGAAAGCGAACCGCCGTGTATTGATCCTTGTAGATGCCCAGTTTCATTTGAAAATCGCGGAGTACGCCCACAACGAAGTCATCTATCAGCTCCTGAAGGATATCTTCGAAAGGATTTATCTGAAGTATCGTCCCGAGTATATGGGCGACAACCGTGAGAAAGAGGTCTTGAAGGAACATCACGAGATCATGGAGTCCTTGAGAAAGGGAGATGCGGAGGATACGATCAGGACCGTGAAGCAACATATCAGTCTGGGTATGGATCACGTGGTCGGGAGCCTCCTCGGAGACAGGAGGCTCTCGATCTGACGTATGAATTCAGAGCCATAGTTTCAGTGTAGCAGTCAAGAGATGACGGGGAACGGTAGGGGGCGAACGCATCTTTCAGGAGGGAGGTGAGGGGGCGCGTAAGATCGCCACACCGTCAACAGGCCATAAAATTTGTGGACGTTTCATGTATTCCAAAAAGGAGGAGATCATCATGAAAAAGACTTTGTTTCTTTTCACTGCGGCAATCCTGGCGATGTTCATCTTTTCGGGGGTCGTCCAAGCGGCGACGGTCTATAACCTCAAAATGAATGTGATCTATCCACCCCCGATCACGGACTGGGAGGCCAAATACCTGACGACGCATGTTTTTGCCAAGCGCGTTGCCGAAGCGACGAATGGTCGGGTGAATATCCAGTTTTTCTTTAACAGCCAGTTGTCGCCGGTTGCCCAAGGTCTCGCCGCTCTCGAGAAGGGGGTGACGGATCTGTGGAACGGCAGTTCGACGTGGGGAGGCACGGTTCCGGAAAGCGATGTCATCTGGCTTCCTTATGCCTTCCGGGGTGCGGAACATGCCATGCATGTCTTGCGTGAGACGGAGGTGGGAAAGCTATTCGATGATGCCTACCGGAAGCGCGGCTCGCGGGTCTTGATGTACTGGCCCTCAGGCGGGATGGTTTTCATCAGCAAGAAACCCATCAAGGCCCTTGAGGACGTGAGAGGGATGAAGCTCCGCTCCTCCTATGCCCTCTGGAAGGGCTGGTACCAGCGGATGGGGGTCTCACCGATCAACCTCGCGGTGGCGGAGCAGTATCAGGCCCTGATGCGCGGGACAGTTGACGCCACGATCTATCCCGAGTACACCCTCGACACTTACAAGTTCAGCGAGGTCTGCAAGTACATCACGGTGCCCGCGGTGGTTGATCCGGGGATGTGCTACGTTCTGGTAAGTGTCGAGAAGTGGAACAGCCTGCCTCCTGAGCTGCAGCAGGCCATCGAAAAGGTGGCCTTCGAGGTCGAGAAGGAAACGATCCCGGCCACGGCGCGACTGTCCAGGGAAGCCCTCCAGAAGGCCTCCACGAAGGGCGTGGAGATGATCAGACTCTCGCGGACAGAGTTCGAAAAATTCAAGGAGTCCGCCATGCCGGCGTGGGACGAGTTCACCGCCAAGTCGCCCGAGTGTGCGAAGATGGTGAAGCTCATCAAGGAAGACATCCGGCAGTGGGATAAGATGCGTCCCGAATCAAAGCAATGGTACGACAAGTGGATCAGCAAGTGAGGCAAAATCGGCAGGGAACGGCTTAGCAGCCGTTTCCTGCCGCACTGATCCAATAAGGAGGGAACAATGAAAGTCTTTGAAAAGACAATCGGCGCGGTAAACGGCGCCATGATGTGGGTCTGCGGCATCATCGGAATCTTCATGGCCTTTCTCGTCGTTGCCGACATTGTCATGAGAATGATGAAAATGCCTATCCAGTGGGCCTTCGAGATGACCCAGTGGCTTTCAGCTACGATGGCCCTCCTGGGGGGCGGCTATGCCCTGTTGAAGGGGAGCCACGTCAAGATCGACCTGGTCTACAAACGATTTCCCCTGAGAATCCGGGCAATCGTCGATATCTTCACATCAGTCCTCTTCTACGTGCTCTGCTTCGTCCTGATCTGGCACGGGTCAATCGTCGCCTACGAGTCTTTCCTGACAAAGGCGACGACCGGGGCAGAACTGAACCCGCCCACGTATCTTGTCCAGCTCCTCGTTCCCATCGGCGGCCTGCTCATCGGGCTTCAGGGCATCGTGATCCTGGTCCGCAACATCCGGATTGCTCTTACGGGACATGAAGAAAGAGAGGGGAACTGAAATGGAAATGTGGCAACTTGCAATAATTCTCCTCGGAGCGCTGTTGGTCTTCCTGGTCCTCGGCCTGCCCGTAGCCTTCACCCTGGGGGGGCTTTCCCTCATCATCGGCTATTTCGTCTGGGGCGGCGCCAGTGCCTTCTACTCCGTGGCCCTGGGATCGCTCGGCAAGGTGGCGGAATTTACGCTGATTGCCGTACCGTTGTTTTTACTCATGGCGGCAGCCCTGCAGTTCAGCGGGCTCGCCGAAGACATGTACGAAATGATCTACCGTTGGATGGGCGGCCTCAAGGGGGGGCTGGCCATCGGCACCGTCGTCATCTCCGCTATCTTCGCTGCCATGGTGGGCATCGCCACGGTGGCGACGGCGACGCTCGGTCTCACCGCTCTGCCGTCCATGCTCAAGCGTGGCTATGACAAACGGATGATCTGCGGCGCGATCTGCGCCGGTGGCGCCTTGGGGGTCCTGATTCCTCCCAGCATCCTCATGATCATATACGCCAGCGAGACGGACGTCTCGGCGGGTCAGATGTTTTTTGCCGGCATCGTACCGGGGATCATCCTGGCGGTGTTATACATCCTCTACATCGCTGTCCGCTGCGCCATGAATCCCTCCATGGGGCCCGCCGTACCTGTTGATGACCGCTACTCCTGGGCGGAAAAGATAGCCTCGCTGATGTCCGTCATCCTGCCGGTTATGCTCATTGCCGTCGTGCTCGGCGTCATCTATCAGGGCATTGCTACCCCGACGGAGGCGGCGGCGGTAGGCGCTGTGGGCGCCGTCTTCTGCGCCGGAGTGCGGAAACAGCTAAACCTTGCGAACATCAAAAAGATCCTGCACATGACCGTTTCCATCAACTCCATGGTTTTTTGGATCATCCTTGCCGCCGTCGCCTACGCCCGTCTCGTAACGGTGTCTGGCGTGGGGGAATGGTTCAGCAGCGCGATCACGGATCTCCCCGTCAACCGGTGGGTCATCCTGATCCTGATGCAGGTTATCTTCTTCTTCCTGGGGATGGTCCTCGATCCGGCCGGGATCCTCTACATCACGGCGCCCTTCTTCATTCCCACGGTCAAGGCCTTGGGGTTCGATCCCCTCTGGTACGGGATCCTCTGGATCATCAACATGAACATGGCCTATCTTACGCCGCCGTTCGGCTTCAGCCTTTTCATCCTGCAGGGGGTGGCGCCGCCGGAGGTCACGACGGAGGACATCTATGTCGGGATCTGGCCCTATGTAGGCATAATGATCGTCAGCCTGATCTTGGTCATGCTTTACCCGTCGCTCACGACATGGCTGCCGGGGTTGATGATTAAATAGTGATCCACGCCTTTCTTGGAAGCGTGGCGGTGTGTCTTCTGAGAAGGATCGCCAAACCCGCCTTTGTCATTTCTCTGCCGAAGGGGGAATTGGACCTAACGGTCCATGATATCTGATGAATAGGAGAGGGGCATGGTTCTTAAGATCGATCATATCGGTGTGGCTGTGGAGAATCTCGAGAAGTCGCTGCAGTTGTACAGCGGGCTGCTGGGATTGAAATCCGAAGGGATTGAAGAGGTTGCGGAACAGAAGGTCAATGTTGCCTTTATTCCCGTGGGTGAAAGCGAGATCGAATTGCTCGAGTCTACCTCTCCGGATGGCCCAATCGCCCGATTCATTGTGAGTCGAGGTCTGGGGATTCAGCACATCGCTTTCTGCGTGGAGAACATCGAAAAAGCCCTGGAGGAATTAAAAGCACAAGGGGTTCGCCTGATTGATGAAAAGCCCCGTTACGGGGCCGGGGGCGCCCGGATCGCCTTTCTGCATCCGAAGGAAACCCAGGGTGTCCTTGTGGAACTCTGCGAGCGTGTGAAATCATGAGGGTAGAAAAACCTGTGGATGACAAGGTGGAGGATCTTCTCAGACGCCGCACCGAGATCGTTGCCGGTGGAGGGAAGGCGAAGGTGGAAGGACAGCACAGAAAGGGAAAGAAAACCGCCCGCGAGCGGATTGACGCGCTTCTGGATCCGGGAAGCTTTGTCGAGATCGATGCCTTTGTGGAACATCGGTGCCGTGAATTCGGAATGGAACATCTCCGAGCTCCGGGCGAAGGCGTCGTGACAGGCCATGGCACGGTGAAAGGCCGGTTGATTTTCGTCTATTCCCAGGATTTCACTGTCATCGGCGGAACGCTTGGCGAAATGCATGCTGCCAAGATCTGCAAGGTCATGGACATGGCCATGAAGGTGGGCGCCCCCATAGTGGGTTTCGACGATTCGGGAGGGGCGCGGATTCAAGAAGGGGTCGATGCCCTGAGCGGTTACGGAAAGATCTTCTACCGGAATACCATGGCATCCGGGGTCATCCCCCAGATCTCGGTCGTCATGGGTCCCTGTGCGGGCGGCGCCGTCTATTCGCCGGCGTTGACCGATTTCATCTTTATGACGAATAAAACCAGCCACATGTTCATTACCGGACCCCAGGTGATCAAGGCCGTCAGCGGCGCTGATGTCGACCCGGAGGAACTTGGTGGCGCCATGACACACAATCGGGTGAGCGGCGTCGCCCATTTCGTCCATGCCCGCGAGGAAGAGACGATTGCCGCCGTACGGAAACTTCTTGGTTTCCTGCCGGCGAACCATTGCGAGCATCCGCAGATTGCCGAAACCGGCGACGATCCACGAAGGGAGGTGCCCGAACTTCACGATCTGGTACCTGCGAATTCTCAAAAATCTTATGACATCCGCAAGGTGATTCTGCCCATTGTCGATAGGGGGGAATTCTTCGAGATCCAGAGGTATTATGCGATAAACATCGTGATAGGCTTAGCCCGTCTTCGGGGACAGCCGGTGGGTATCGTGGCTAATCAGACAAAGCATCTGGCGGGATGTCTCGATATCAATGCCTCGGACAAGGCGGCCCGGTTCATCCGTTTCTGCGATGCCTTTAATATTCCACTCATTACCCTCGTGGATGTCCCCGGCTTTCTACCCGGCATCGCTCAGGAGTTCGGCGGCATCATCCGCCACGGTGCCAAAATGCTGTTTGCCTATTCTGAAGCGACAGTTCCCAAAATCACGCTGATCCTAAGGAAAGCATACGGAGGGGCCTATCAGGCGATGTGCAGCAAGGACCTGGGAGCGGATCAGGTTTTTGCCTGGCCGACAGCGGAAATCGCGGTCATGGGGCCTCACGGGGCCGCCGACATCATCTTCCGGAAGGAGATCGATGCCGCCCCTGATCCCGGTGCGATGAGACGTCAGAAAATTGAAGAATACCGGAATCTTTTCGCCAATCCCTATGAGGCGGCTGGCCGAGGCTTCATCGACGACGTGATCGAACCGCGATTTACCCGTTCGCGTCTGATTGATGCCCTCGTCATGCTGACGGGGAAAAAGGAGGAAAGGCCGGCAAAAAAGCATGGCAACATTCCTCTGTAGCGAAGGTGGTTTATCCAGGTGACATGACCACCCTTTCTGATCATATTTCTGATTATGCTGGTGCCAAATCAGAATAAATATCCAGGCAGGGGTCGCGATACTCGGGCCGTTTTTTTTAAAAGGAGGATGGCGGGATGAAAGGGATAGCGAATATTGCAGCATGGAAAGGTTTGGAGCCGACACTGGGGTGGATGATTCGGAAGGGGACCGAGAAACAACCTGATGCCGAAGCGCTGGTTGTGGACGGCAAGAGATATACCTACGCACAACTTACCGATCGGTTGAACCGGCTATCAAACGCTTTAACGGAATTCGGTGTCCACAGAGGAGACAAGGTGGGGCTGCTGCTCTATAACGGCAACGAATTTATCGAAGGCGTTTTCGGAATAACGAAGTTGGGCGCCGTCTGCGTCCCGCTAAATTATCGCCTCAAACAGATCGAGCTGGAATACATCATCAACCACAGTGATATCGTGGTCCTGATTTATGATACCGAATTTTATCCCCTAATCTCGGCTCTGAAGATGAAGCTTGCAAGCGTAAAACAATACATTGCCGTGGGGAAGGAAAGTGCGAACGGCCAGCATTACGAAGAGTTGCTGACAGCATCCCATCCCGGGGAACCGGAAGCGGAGGTTCTGGAGACGGATCTCGCGTGCCTGATCTATACGGCGGGGACTACAGGCTTGCCGAAAGGAGTGATGCTGTCCCACCGGAACCACCTGTGGAGCTGCATCAACTCCATGCTCCGCGAAGGAGATTACATGCCGGAGAAGAATGTGATTATTCCCATTCCTCTCTTCCATGTGGCTGGTTTCCAGCGGTTCTTGATCACCCTGTTTCTGGGTGGTAAAATCGTGTTGACCCGAAGTTTTGATGCCGCCCGGTTCCTGAGGCTGGTTCAGCAGGAAAAGACGATGGCGACTCTGATGGTACCCACGCAGATCACGATGCTGACACGGGCGCCGAATCTCGATCAATATGACCGTAGCAGCCTTACCGCATTCTCGTTTGGCGCCGCGCCCAGCGGATTGAAACTCCTTCAGGAAATCCATTCCGTTTTCCCGAATGCCGATTCCACGCACTGTTATGGCATCACCGAGACCAGTGCCACCGCTTCTTATCTACCGGCATCGGAATTCCGAAAAAAAATGGGGAGTGTGGGGAAGAAAGGGCATGGTTATATCAATATTGAGTTAAGAGTCCTTAACCATGAACTCAAGGATGTGAAGCCTCTGGAGGTCGGCGAAATCATTATCCGCGGACCCAATGTGATGATGGGTTATTACAAGGATCCCGATGCCACGGCGGCGGCTTTCTATGAGGGCGGCTGGTACAAGACGGGGGATATGGGGATGATCGATGAAGACGGCTACCTTTTCATTGTAGACCGGAAGAAGGATATGATTATCAGCGGCGGCGAAAACATATACTGCCCGGAGGTGGAGGACGTCCTGAACAGCTATGAAAAAATCGCTGAGGCGTCCGTGATCGGTGTTCCCGATGACCTTTGGGGAGAGGTTGTCCGGGCCATCGTGGTTTCCAAACCGGGCGAGGAACTGACGGAACAAGAGGTGATCGACTATTGCAAAGCCCAGTTGTCCGGTTACAAGTGCCCCAAAAGCATTGTTTTTGTCAAGACCCTTCCGGTAAGCGGCACCGGCAAGGTTTTAAAGACTATTCTGCGTGAGCAATATGGCAAACCGTAAGGAAAAGACAATCTGGTCGCCAAATACGGCTTGGATCACTCAACACTGAAATCGGACATCCTGTGATCCCTTACGACCTCTGAATCCTTCCATAAGGCCTACAAGAAGGGGGTGCAGATGATCAAACTATCGCGGGCGATTGTCGATATCGTCACTTCCGCTCTCTTTTACGGGTAAGAGGGCTCTCTCCCCTTAGTTTGCGATGAGCTCCCCGCTTGGCCGCTTTGGAAACCAAACCTCGACAGACTCTCTGTCCATCCATCATACGCCTCTTCAAATCGCATCTTCCGGATCTCCTGCAGCAACACTGTTCGTCTCATTCGTCACCTCCAACAGTGACTTATAAACCGGACAGATTAGTGCTACAACCCTGGAAAGTTTACTTGTTTCTTACCTAAGGCAAAAAATGCTTGATTAATGACATTTCTTAAATTAGCATTCATCGCCCATCTAAAGGTCTCAGAACCGAGGGTGGCGGCGGCGTAAAAAATCCATGTGGGGGCTTCAATTTCCTCCTTTCCGCCGGCAGGCGGAAGAGAAGGTGATTGCCTGTTATGGAGAGCTTGTCGAAGGGCTCGCGCCTTGCCTCCGGAGCCTTTTTTGCAGGGCCGCCCTGTGTTTGAAGGGATTCCGGGTTTATAAGGGGCATCCATAGCGTATCCATCGAAAATAGAATGAAAATAGAATTAGAATGATTAAGAGGGAGTGTTATGATACAACCAAATTTTGAAAAAGGGGGGGGACTCGTGCCGGCCGTGGTCCAAGACCATGAGACCGGGGAGATACTCATGCTGGCCTACATGAACCGCGAGGCATGGCTGAAAACCCTCGAAACGGGCAAGGCCCACTACTGGAGCCGTTCCCGGCAGAGTCTATGGCTGAAAGGGGAGACATCCGGTCATCTCCAGATGGTCCGCGAGGTCCGGCTGGATTGCGATGAGGACGCCATTCTGCTGAAAGTCGAGCAGTTGGGCGGCGCGGCCTGTCACACCGGATACCGCTCCTGTTTTTACAGAAAGTGGGCCGATGGAGACTTTGTCACCGTCGGGGAAAGGGTCTTCGATCCCAAAGAGGCGTATCGATGACGGCTATGGAAACGGATTGCGAGAGTCTACGATGAGCAAATTGAAATTGGGGATTCCGAAGGGGAGTCTGGAAGCCAATACGGTGGACCTGTTCAAGCGGGCGGGCTGGCGTATCACTTATGACAGCCGGAGTTACTTTCCCGACATCGACGACGAGGAGCTTTCCTGCACCTTGGTCCGCGCCCAGGAGATGTCCCGCTACGTGGAGGACGGCACGCTCGATCTGGGTCTGACCGGCCAGGACTGGATTATCGAAAACGAGTCGGATGTCGTGGCCGTTCAGGACCTGATCTACTCCAAAACCTCGACGCGGCAGGCGAGGTGGGTGCTCGTCGTCCGGGAGGACTCGCCCATCCGTTCGATTGAGGACATGGAAGGCAAGCATGTTTCGACGGAACTGGTCGGCTTCACGAAGCGTTACTTTGCGGAGCGGAATATCAAGGTCCAGATCGAGTTCTCCTGGGGGGCGACGGAGGCCAAGGTGGTCGAGGGGCTGGTGGACGCGATCGTGGAGGTCACGGAGACGGGAAGCACCATCCGGGCCAACAAACTCAAGATCATCCACGAACTGATGAGGACCAACACCCAGTTAATCGCGAACCGGAAGGCCTGGGCAGACCCCTGGAAGAGACAGAAGATCGAGCAGATCCGGATTCTTCTTAACGGGTCCCTCGAGGCGATGGGGAAGGTGGGGTTGAAGATGAACGTAGCTAAGGAGAATCTCGGCCGGTTGGTGATCCTCCTCCCCTCCCTGAAGGCGCCGACGATCTCCGGCCTCTACTCCGCTGACTGGCTTGCCGTGGAGACCATCGTCAGCGGCAACATCGTCCGGGATCTTATTCCTCTGCTGAAGGAAGCGGGCGCCGAGGGGATCATCGAGTATCCGTTGAACAAGGTAATCTGAAGGGGGTGCGGGCATGCGGAAGGCGGTCATTGAGCGGAAAACCGCGGAGACGGAAATCTCCGTAGAGATCGACCTGGACGGAAAGGGGGAGGGACGGATCGACACCTCCATTCCCTTCCTCGATCACATGCTCAGCCTGTTTTCCAGGCACGGCCTTGTCGATCTCGACATCAGGGGACGGGGCGACACCGCGGTCGACGATCATCACCTTGTGGAAGACATCGGAATCTGCCTGGGACAAGCCGTCCGGAAGGCCCTCGGGGAGCGGAAGGGGATCAGCCGGTACGGTTCGGCGGAGGTTCCGATGGATGAGAGCCTCTGCAATGTGGCGATGGATCTCTCCGGTCGGCCCTATCTCGTGTGGAGAGCCGAACTCGGAGAACAGAAGATCGGGGAATTCGATCCGACCCTGATCCGGGAATTCTTCAAGTCATTCTCGGATCATAGCGGAATAACATTGCACATCAACCTCCGATATGGTACGAACCGCCATCATATGGCCGAGGCGATTTTCAAAGCCTTTGCCCGCGCGCTGCGCAAGGCGGCTGCGGCCGATCAACGGATCGATGGCGTTCTGTCCACCAAGGGTTCCCTGGAAGGCTGAAGGTTGATAATACTTGGAGCGGATGCCGCGGTGTTGCCCCGACAAAGAAGGAAGCTGCCTCCGTCAGAGACAAGGGGGTTGAAGCCATCGAAAAATCCTATCGTATCCGAAAGGTTATCTACGGCCTCCTGATCCTCTGTTTCCTTCAGCCGCTCCTCGGCTGCCGCCATCGCCAGGATGAGGGCAGCCCTGTTCCAGAGGGGAGGATCGTCTTCGACCGGATCGCCGTCGTTCCCTTTCAGCAGATCATTCCGGAAGACTCTCTCCAGGGCGTCGTGCGCTGCCCCCTCTGCGGGACGATTTTCAGCGCAGCGAAGGCCGCCGGGAGCCCGGAGGCGGTCATCGAGGAGCGCTTCCTGGAATATCTGAAAGAAAGCAACCCGAAATTGAACATCATTGCGGGAGAACGTGTCGCCGGGGCCTACCGACGGGTTTCCACGGCGTCCCTCAAGGATCCGCTCCGGCAGGTCCTGCGCGATGTCGGAAACGAACTGGGGGCGGAGGGGATCGTGGTTGGGTATCTCTACCGTTTCCGGGAGAGAAAAGGGGAGTCCTTTGCCGTCGAACAGCCGGCTTCCGTTGCCTACGAGATCCATCTGATTCGGGTTGAGGATGGGGCGCTCGTCTGGCGGGGCGCCTTTGACCGGACGCAGGGTTCGCTGATGGAGGATCTCCTGCAGGTCTCCTCTTTTTTTCGGGAGAAGGGGAGGTGGGTCACGGCGGCGGAGC
>MNZQ01000045.1:0-43857 GCA_001873745.1 Syntrophaceae bacterium CG2_30_58_14 | reverse complement strand
TGAAGACCTTCCCCGGCCTGCCATAAAAGGACTAAGTGCTGAGGACTGAGCACTCAGTCCTTAGCACTTACCGTCCACCCTTCGACAAGCTCAGGGCGAACGGTTAAGCCTTAAATGAACAGTATTGGTTTTAAGGGGAGATCGCTTGATGATTGTCATTCCCGCCATCGATCTGAAGGATGGCCGTTGTGTGCGTCTGGCCCAGGGGGACTTCGGGCGGACGACGGTTTATGCGGACGATCCGGTGATCATGGCCTCCGTCTGGAAGCAACAGGGCGCCAAACGCCTGCATGTGGTCGATCTGGACGGTTCGCTTGCCGGCGCTCCCCGTCATGAGGGGGTGATCCGGAGGATTGTGGCGGGGACGGGACTGCCGGTCCAGGTGGGGGGAGGGATCCGGACCATGAAGACGGTGGAGACCTATCTCCAAAGCGGGGTGCGGTGGGTGATTCTCGGCACGGCCGCCCAGAGCGATCCGGGGTTTGTCCGGGAGGTCTGCCGCGCGTTTCCGGGGCAGGTGATCCTGGGGATCGATGCGGTCGGCGGGCGCGTCGCCGTTCGTGGATGGACGGAAAAGACGGAAGAGACCGCACTGGCGCTGGCGCTCCGGTTTGTCGACGACCGGCCTGCAGCCCTGGTCTATACGGATATTGCCCGGGACGGTATGGAAAACGGCGTCAACGTCGAGGCAACGGGGGAACTGGCCAAAGCGGTCGGGATTCCGGTGATCGCCTCCGGCGGCGTCTCCGGGATCCGGGATATCGAGAGGCTCAAGCCATTGGAAAAACAGGGTGTTCTCGGTGTGATTGCGGGGAAGGCCCTCTATACAGGCGCGTTGTCCCTCGCAGAGGCTATCGACTGCGCAAGAGGGGTGAGGGATGAGGCGTGAGGTGTACGCCAGGGTGTTTCATCCGGAAGGAAGGAGGTGGGAAGCATGGAGGAGTGCATTTTCTGCAAGATTGCGGCGGGAACGATTCCCTGCCGGAAGGTGTATGAAGATGAGCGGGTCGTAGCCTTCGAGGATATCCACCCCATGGCCCCGACCCACATCATCCTCATCCCCAGGAGACATATTGCCACGCTGATGGACGCGGATGCGGAGGGAATGGCGGATCTCCAGGCCATGATGGTCGCGGCCCGGGCGGTCGCCCGGCTAAAAGAGGTTGACGCAAGGGGTTTCCGGTTGGTGATCAACTGCAATGAGGAGGGGGGGCAGGTGGTTTTTCATCTCCACATGCACCTGTTGGGCGGCCGAAAACTCCGGGACGATCTGGCCTGAATATGGCCTTGTCCCATTGACAAAGCGGGAAGATGAGATAGCTTAAGCAAAATGGAGATCTGTAAACCATGACTCTCAAGAAAAAGATGGATCAGGAGATGATCCTGGCGGCCAAAGCGCGGGACAAGATCCGGCTCTCGGCCCTGCGGATGTTGAAAAGCGGTCTGCACAACCGGGAAATCGATCTGAAGCGCGAGCTTTCCGAGGCCGAATTCCTCCAGCTTCTCTCCGCGATGGTCAAGCAGCGGAAGGAGTCGATTGAACAGTTTGAAAAGGGCGGCCGAACCGATCTCGTGGAAAAGGAAGAGGCGGAACTCAGGGTGATCCAGGAGTTCATGCCGGCGCAGATGTCGGAAACGGAAGTCGATGCAATCATCGCCGAGGCGATCCGGGAGACGGGCGCCGCGGGCGTCCGGGACATGGGGAAGGTGATGAAGGTCCTCATGCCGAAGGTGACCGGAAAGGCCGACGGCAAGACGGTCGGCGAAAAAGTCAAGCTTAGATTGTCCGCATAGGGGGGCCTTGAAAGGGCAGCCTCAACGGACGGACAGGGGGCGTGGCGTTTGAAGGGTTCGATTCCCGAGGATAAGATCGAAGAAGTCCGGAGACGGACCGATATCGTTTCGCTGATCGGGGAGTATGTGACCCTGAAGAAGGCGGGAAGGAATTATCTCGGGCTCTGTCCCTTTCACAGGGAGAAGACCCCATCCTTTACGGTGAGCCCCGATAAACAGATGTTCTACTGCTTCGGCTGCAGCGAGGGGGGGAACGGCGTCTCTTTCCTGATGAAGCTGAACCATCTGACCTTTCCGGAGGCGGTCCGCCAGTTGGCGGGAAAGGTCGGGGTCGTCATTCCGGACCGGCCTCTGAACCGCGAGGAGCGCGAACGCAGTACACTTGGGGAACAGATCCGCCGGGTCAACGAACTTGCCGCGGACTATTTTGCGAGGGCGCTCCAGTCCCCGGCGGGTGCGGGGGGAAGGGCGTATCTTCGGAATAGAGGGATCGGAGCGGAGGCCATCCGCACGTTTCGACTCGGCTTTGCCCCGGAGGGATGGCAAAACCTCCTCGATTTCCTTGATAAGAAAGGGATTCCGCCGAAGCTCAGCGAACAGGCAGGCCTTGCGATTCCGCGGGCCGGAGAGGGGGCCAGAGGTCATTACGACCGGTTCCGCGGACGACTGATGATCCCCATCGAGGATGTTGACGGTCACGTGATCGCCTTCGGCGGCCGGGTCATGGGTGCGGAAGAGCCCAAGTACATGAATTCCCCCGAGTCGCCGGTTTACACGAAGGGAAACAACCTCTACGGGCTTTCCCGGACGCGGGAGGCGATCCGGCAGGCCGGTTTTTCGCTGATGGTCGAGGGCTATTTCGACCTGATCGCCCTCTGGGGCGCAGGCATTCAAAATGTCGTGGCCACGCTGGGAACCGCCCTGACCCGGGCCCAAGTCGATCTGCTCCGGCGTTACGCGCCCCGCGTGGCCGCTGTATTCGATCCGGACGAGGCGGGTCGGAAGGCGCTAGCGAGAAGCCTGGAGCTGTTTTTGGCGGGGAATGTCCATGCAAAGGCGGTCATCCTCCCCGACGGCCATGACCCGGACGACTTTGTCCGCACGCGGGGGCGCGAAAAGATGGAGGAGCTGGTGGCCCGGGCCGTGCCGATGGTCGATTACTACATTGACGAGATCCTCGGTGGAAGGGGGACCTTAGAGGAGGACCGGGACAAACTCAGGGAGGCCGTTGCCTTCCTTTGCCGGATCGGGGACGCCGTCGAGAGGAACCTGTTCATCAAGAAGGTGGCGGAGAAGCTGAACGTCGATCAGGAGGTCCTGAAGGCGGAGGTCCGGCGCGTCCTTTCCCATGAGGCGGCGCCGCTTGCCGCCCAGATGAAAAAAGGATCCGAGGGGACACGATCCGGATCGTGTCCCCAACCGGATCATCTGGAGTTGAGCCTGATTCACATGATGCTGGAATGTCCGGACCGGATTCCGGCGGTGGGGGCGTCCGGGGTGCTGGCCTGTTTCACATCGGAAGAGCTGCGGTCGCTGGGTGAGAGGCTTCTGACGGCCGCGGAGAAACAGGACGGGGCGATACCGGACATATATTCTCTCGTCCATGGCCTGGAGGAGGGGCCGGTGAGGGCGAGGCTCCTCAACCTGTTGATGGGGGAGAGCCCCTATCCGGAGGAACTGATCGACCGCCTCATTGCCGATACCCTCCGGAAGATTCGGCGGAAATGGTATAAAGAACGCCACCGGATATTAAAGGGGAAGATCGTTAAGGCCGAGGAAGCCGGAGACCGCGAGTTGTGCGACAGCCTCCTCCGGGAAAAGGAAAGGCTTTTTCAGGAAGAGAAAAGGCTGGCCTGAGTTGTGCGGGAATTTATTAATGAGAAGCAGCGGCCGGTCTGAGAACGGGACGGCTGATGGATGGGGACACGATGCGGCATCATGGTGGGGACACGATGCGGCATCATGTCCCCAAGTACCGGGAGAAACCGATATGGGAAAAGAAATCGAGTCCGATGAATTCAAGAAGTTGATCACGCTGGGAGAGGAAAAGGGCTTTCTGACGTACGACGACGTCAACGATCTGCTCCCCTCCGATGTCGTCTCCTCCGATCAGATCGATGATATCATCATGCTTTTCGGCGAGAAGAATATCGATATCATCGACGCGGACAAAGGGGAAAAACTGATCGTCAAGAAGGCGACGGAAGAACGGATCGAAAGCAAGCGGGAGGATATCCTCGGCCTGCTGCCGGCAATCGGCAAGACCGGCGATCCGGTGAAGATGTATCTGCGGGAGATGGGGCTCGTTTCCCTGCTCAGCCGGGAGGGCGAGGTCGAGATCGCCAAAGTGATCGAAGAGGGCGCACAGGAGAGCATGGAGGCCGTCTTCAGCGTGAACGTCTCCCTCAAGGATGTCGTCAATATGGGCGCCCAGTTGAAGAGCGGGGAGATCCGCGTGAAGAGCGTGGTCGATAACCTCGACGATGAAGACGGCATCGTTGAGGAAGACATGCATCGGGTGCGGGTGATCAAGTTGCTCGACAAGGTCACGGTCTATGATGCCAAAAATGATGTGATCCGAAAGAAGCTGAACGCCAAAGGGCTCAGCCCCCAGGAAAGGCGGAAACTCAAAGAGGATCTGGACAAGAATCTCCTGAATATCGTCAAGATCTGCCGGAAGGTCCGGTTCGGCAAGCGACAGATCGAGCGGATGGTCGCCAATCTCCGCGTTTATCTGAACGAGGTTTTGCAGGCGGAAGAGGCGGTTCTCCGGTGCAAGAAGGAAACGGGTCTTTCCCTGGCCCAGTTGGAAGAGTCCTGGGCGAAGATGCACAAGTCCGCCAGAAGCGGGGAGCAGGTGGCCAGAAAAGCGCGGGTATCCTTGGGGAAATTGAGGTCCTGCGAGAAGATCGTCCAGGAGGCCAACCGCCAGTTCAAGAGGATCGCCAAGGAAACGGGACTCTCCGTGACGGCGCTGAAGAAGGCCATGGTGGCGATCCATACGGGAGAGAGAAAAGCGGAGATCGCGAAGAGAAAGCTGGTCGAGGCGAATCTGCGTCTTGTCGTCAGCATCGCGAAGAAATATACGAACCGGGGCCTCCAGTTCCTGGATCTGATCCAGGAGGGCAATATCGGACTCATGAAGGCGGTCGATAAATTCGAGTACCAGCGCGGCTATAAATTTTCCACCTATGCCACCTGGTGGATCCGACAGGCGATCACCCGCGCCATCGCCGATCAGGCGCGGACCATCCGGATTCCGGTGCACATGATCGAGACGATCAACAAGCTGATCCGGACCTCCCGCTATCTCGTGCAGGAATTGGGGAGGGAACCCAATCCGGAAGAGATTGCCAACAAGATGGAGTTCCCGCTGGAAAAGGTCCGGAAGGTCCTCAAAATCGCCAAGGAACCCATTTCGCTGGAGACCCCGATCGGGGAGGAAGAAGATAGCCATCTTGGCGATTTTATTGAGGATAAAAAAATAATGTCGCCTTCGGAAGCCACGATCAGTATGGACCTGGCGGAACAGACCCGGAAGATCCTTTCGACGCTGACGCCGCGGGAGGAAAAGGTTCTCCGTATGCGTTTCGGGATCAGCGAGCGCGGAAATTATTTGGCGGAAGAATCCCGCGAATCTCTGGAACTTAGCCGGGAAAGGGCCCAGCAGATCGAATCGGGCGCCACCCGAAAACTGCGGAATCCGTCGCGGCGGCGTCTTCTGAAACCGGAGGGCAAATAAAATATTGACAAGATCCGGTGATGGGTATTAATAAGCCTCCATCGATCAAAGCTGAATTCATCCCGGAAAGGGCCCATAGCTCAACTGGTAGAGCCACCGGCTCATAACCGGTCGGTCCCTGGTTCGAATCCAGGTGGGCCCACCAGGGATGAAGAACAAGGGGAGAAGGAGTGCGTGAGACGCGGATTTTCATGGATGATCACAGGAGCGACAAAGCGGGGAAGCAGGGTAGCCTCGTAAAATGCACCAGTGGCTGGTGCATTTTTTTTATCAGACGCCCCGGTGAAGAATCAAGGAAAGGGGGATGCGGTTGAAAGAACAGTTGGCGCGCCTGATCGAACTGCAGAAGATTGAATCGGCGGCAGGCGGAATTCAGGCAAAGGAGAAGGACCTTCCGGTCCGGATGAAAACGCTGGAGGAGGAATTCAAGTCATTTTCGGCGGTTGTGGATACCGAGCGGGAGCAACTGGAAGGCT
Source organism: Syntrophaceae bacterium CG2_30_58_14 (assembly GCA_001873745.1). GTDB lineage: Bacteria > Desulfobacterota > Syntrophia > Syntrophales > UBA5619 > UBA5619. The sequence continues at coordinate 37,845 of MNZQ01000045.1, read as the reverse complement.
TGCGGAAACGCAGGCGCGAGAAGGACGCCCAGTTGCAGGCGGGGCAGGAGGCGCTGAAGCGGACGCGGGAGAGGCTCTTTGAGGTCAAGACGAACAAAGAGTATCAGGCGATGCTGAAAGAGATCGAAGCTTTTGAGGTAAAGAACAGCCGCCTGGAGGATGAGATGATCTCCCTCCTCGATGAGATCGACCGTCTTGAAACCGCGCTGAAGACCGGCGAGGGGGAACTGGAAGCCCATCGCCGGCTCTATGAAGAGGAAAAGGCGAGTTTGGAGGCGGAGCTGAACTCCCTTGCGGGGGAACTGAATGTCTGCGTCCGGAAGGGCAGTGAACTGAAAAAGGAGATCCCGGCCGAGATCCTCCGGAAATACGAGCAGATCAAAAGCGTCGGGCGCGGCGTAGCGGTGGTTGCGGTTTGGAAGGAGGTCTGCGACGGGTGTCACATGTCCATTCCTCCCCAGTTGTACAATGAATTGCAGAAATCGGTCTTGCTGACCACCTGTCCGAACTGCAACCGGATCATCTACTGGGAAAACCGGAACGGTTGATGAATAAAGGCTGAAGGATAAAGGCTGAAAGGATCATTGAAAAAGGGTGTCGGAGCAGAGCGGATGATCGCCGGTCCGGGTGACCGGAGCGGAGGAAAGTCCGAACTCCACAGGGCAGGATGGTCGCTAACGGCGACTGGGGGCAACCCTAAGGAAAGTGCCACAGAAAAGATACCGCCCCTCCGCTTCAGGAGGGGTAAGGGTGAAAAGGCGAGGTAAGAGCTCACCAGTTTCCCGGGTGACCGGGAAAGCTTGGTAAACCCCATCCGGAGCAAGACCAAATAGGAGAACGGGGCGGCCCGCCCCCATGTTCTCGGGTTGTGTCGCTTGAGGCGGCCGGCAACGGCCGTCCTAAGAGGAATGATCATCGCCGCCCCCCGGGCGACCGGGAGGCGGAACAGGATTCGGCTTACGATCTGCTCGGACACCTTCCCTTTTCCTCAGTCCCCTGAGAAGCTCGGCGTCTTTTCAGGGGATCTTTTTTACGCCTGTGCAAAGAGGTCGCCGATTATGAAAATTCTATCCGCCGAGTTTGTGCTCTCCGCGAAAGAGCCGGCCCATTATCCGCCCGCCGGGCTTCCCGAGATCGCCTTTGCCGGGCGATCCAACGTGGGGAAATCCTCCCTCATCAACACCCTGCTGAACCGGAAGGGGCTCGCCCGGACCAGCAATACGCCGGGGCGGACGCAGGAGATCAATTTCTTCCGCGTCAACGAACGGTTCGCCTTCATCGATCTGCCCGGATACGGGTACGCGAAGGTCCCCGAGGCGATCCGAAAACAGTGGGGGCCGATGGTCGAGACCTACCTCCGGGAGCGCGACACCCTGCGGCTTGTCGTCGTGATTCTCGACGTCCGGCGGGATCCGTCGGGGGAGGACCTGCAACTCATGCAGTGGCTGCAATTCTACCGCATCCGTTTCCTCATCTGCCTGACGAAGACGGACAAGGTGTCGAAAAATGAGTTCGCGAACCGGCGGCGCCGGATCGAAGAGCAGATCCGCTTTTCTCCGGAACCGGCGCTCATGACCTTCTCCGCGAAAACGGGCGAGGGAAAGGAGCTCCTCTGGCGGGAGATTAGCAGGGAATTGGCGGCGGGGAATTAGCGCTTGACACAGGATGCGATCTCTGATAGCACGCCCACGGTTTTGGGCGGCTTTTTTCAACAGGCGTCCGCTGGGATGGCCGCTTTCAGGCAAAGCGAAGAACAACGGGCGAATCGGCAACGGCCCTTTTTACGGCACTGATTATCGTGGCTTTTTAAAAAAATGAGATCTCTACGTAAATCACGCTTTTTACGAAACACCATCATTCAAGCCGCCATGCTGATGATCTTCTGGCTGCTTTTGAGTGGTCATTACGATTGGATGCATATCTCGTTCGGAGTTTTTTCCGTCGCCGTGATCATCTCCATCCATTATCCCTTGAGAAGACGTCTTCTTGCGATGGAACAGCACTCGAACGACCAGCTTTTCCGTATCCGGAGACTGATCTATTATATTCCCTGGCTGCTCTGGCAGATCATCATTGCAAGCATGCAGGTGGCCTTCGTCGTCTTGCATCCCAAATGTCCCATCGACCCTGCATTGGTCCGTTTTAAAACAGGGCTTGTCAATACAAGCGCGAAAGTGATCCTCGGAAATTCCATTACGCTGACCCCGGGAACCATAACCCTGGAAATCGAGCAGGAGAAGTTTCTGGTCCACTCCCTGATGGATATTTCTTGCTCGGGCATCATTGACGGAACCCTGCCGGGAGAGGTTGCAAAACTTTATGCAAGGAGACCGGGGCAGGTTGTCAGGGATGTTGAAGTGATCAAAAACGAAGCCGATATATGATGGATAAATTCTTTCTCTACTACACCATTGTATTGACCGTTATCATCTTCATCCCCCTTTACCGGGTCGTCAAGGGTCCCACGATCTTTGACCGGATGCTCGGCGCCGGGGCGATAGGCACCAAAACGATGGTGCTCATCCTCGCGATCGGTTTTATTTTCAACAGATTCGACATGTTTGTCGATATTACCCTGGCATATGCCGTTCTCAATTTTATTGGCGCCATCGCCATCGCAAAATTTCTGGGAGCCGAGAAAGAGAAAGAATGATTGGAAACATCCTGGGCATGACGGCGGTTATCGGAGGCGCTTTTTTCCTGCTGGTTGGCAGCATAGGATTGATACGACTCCCTGACTTCTACTGCCGGAATCATGCCACCGGGAAAAGCGACACGCTCGGCATCATGCTCGTGATCTTCGGAATGATTTTGATCGAGGGCTTCACCCTCAACAGCGCCAAGCTGTTTTTTGCCCTCGTCTTTGTTTTTCTCACGAATCCCACGGGCACCCATGCCCTTGCCAACGCGGCGCTCCGCAGCGGGCTGAAACCCTGGTTCAGGAAAAACGCGGGAAAGGCGGATTAGACCATGTACTGGGAAATAGAAGCGCTTCTTTTTGTTTTCCTGATCATCACCGCCCTGATTTCTCTTTACATCAAAGACCTCCTTGCCGCAGTCGTTACCCTGAGCGCCTTCAGCTTCATATCCGCCCTGATTTATACCGTTATGGGCGCAATTGACGTAGGTTTTACGGAGGCTGTCGTCGGCGCGGGTGTAACCGGAATCTTTTTTGTAGTCCTGATTTTTCAAACCTCAAGGAGGAGCGGCGATTGAAGATAGTCAACTGGCTTCTCTTGATCTCTTTCGGGGCCTTGCTGATCTATGCCTCCCTGGGATTGCCCAACCGCGGCGACGGGGATGCCGTCATGCACCGGGAGAAAAGCCCGGCAGGGTCTTGGGGGGCGTCGTCATACTACATTCGCAACGCTTACCGGGACGCGGAAACTCTGAACATGGTCACGGTCATTCTGGCGGATTACCGGGGTTACGACACCCTCGGCGAGGAAACCGTGATCCTGACGGCCGGGCTGATCTGTTACCTTGTATTACGGAAGAGGAGAACAAATCGGGACGATAAAAAACCACTGAAGGCGGGCGCCGATGCGCAAACATAAATACAATCCGATCATATTGATGGTAAGCCGCGTCGTTTCCCCTTTTATCATGATTTTTGGCCTTTATGTCATCTTTCACGGCCATTACAGCCCCGGGGGGGGCTTCCAGGGCGGCACTCTGCTTGCCGCGGCCCTGCTGCTGATTCGTCTGGCCGCCGGTTTTGACATCGCTCAGATTCAATTCAAGAGAATTCTGGGGACGCCGTTGGGGTCGATCGGCGTTCTGATCTACTTCGGTACCGGCTTTCTTGCTATGATTTCGGGGGGAGAGTTCTTGAACTATGGTTTCCTCCCTTTCGCCGGCTTCACCGAAGCCGGGCTTCGCGCCCTGGGCATCCTGATGGTGGAAATCGGTGTCGGTCTGGCCGTGATGGCCATTTTGGTCGCCATCTACGACGATTTGCTGGAAGGCTATCCCCATGACTGATTTCATTTTTGGCCATTATGTCTATTGGAGCATCATCGCCCTGCTGATTATCGGCCTTTATGGAATGATTTTTAAAAATAATCTGGCGAAGAAATTGATTGGGATGACCATTTTCCAGGTTTCCATTATCATGTTTTACGTGGCCAGCGCCGTGAAGTGGTCGGCGACGGTTCCTGTACTCGATCCCGTAACAGGCGTTGTCGATGCGGCAAAGTACATCAGCCCGTTGCAGCACTGCCTGATGCTGACCGCCATTGTGGTGGGCGTGGCGACAAGCGGCGTCGCCTTCTCGTTGGCGATTGTAATCTACCGTCATTACAAAACATTAGACGAATCGGTCCTGATGGAACGGATGAAGTCATCGTGATGTTACATAACTCGCCCGCTTTGGTCCCTTTACTGCTGTTGTCAACGGCGATCTCCATTCCCGTATTGGCGATCAAGAAAGCAAAAGTGGCCTATCCGTTAGCCATGGCTGCCTCTCTGCTTTCCGTGGTCATCTCTTGCTACAATGTTTTCCGCGTCTGGGGAAACGGTCCGCTGACCTACCATTTCGGCGGCTGGTTCCCCCCGATCGGGATCGAATATGTGCTGGATCCCCTCTCCTCATTTATTGCGGTGGTGGTCAATGTCGTCGCCTTTTTTGTTCTCTGGCATTCGAGCGGCATACAGGGAAGGGAGATTCCGGGGAAATCGGTTCCCTACTATGCGCTGACCCTGCTGTTTCTCTGCGGCGCAAACGGCATCATCGTCACGGGCGATCTGTTCAACCTCTATGTATTCCTGGAAATTTTCTCCTTGTCCATGTACGGGCTGATCGGCATCGGCGAGAAGCAGGCGCCGGTTGCCGCTTTTCGCTACCTGATCATGGGAACGATCGGGGCGTCCTTTTATCTCCTGGGGCTTGGTTTTCTCTACATCGTCACCGGTTCTCTGAACATGGCGGATGTCAGGAACATCCTCCCTCTGGTTTACGGAAATCCTGCCGTAGCGGCCGCCCTTTCGTTCATGGTCATCGGCATGGGGATCAAGATGGCCATCTTCCCCCTCCATGGCTGGCTGCCTGATGCCTATACCTATGCCCCGTCAACTTCATCGGCGCTTATCGCCCCCATCGGTACAAAAGTCGCCGCCTATGTGATTATTCGCGTCCTTTTTTTTGTCTTCGGCGTTAAATTTGTAAGCCAATCCTTGCCGATTACGGACTTGATCGCCTGGCTTGCGGCCATCGGCATCCTCTACGGATCGGTGCTGGCGATGGCCCAAAAAGAGCTGAAAAGGATGCTGGCCTACAGCAGCATTGCCCAGATCGGCTATATCGGTCTGGGAATAGGACTGGCGAATCCCCTCGGCTACATAGGCGCGGTGCTTCACATTTTGAATCATGCCTTTATGAAGGGGACCTTGTTCCTCGTGGCCGCCAACCTGAGGAAGCGCTTCGGTCATTCGGATATCTCCCGGTTCGATGCCTCTTACAGAAAAAAATTGCCCTGGAGCATGGCCGCTTTTACCTTGGCCGCGCTTTCCATGATCGGCCTTCCCCCCACGGCCGGCTTTTTCAGCAAGTGGTACCTGGCCCTGGGGGCTATTGACAAGGGAAACTGGGTGTTTCTGGCGGTTATTCTTATCAGCAGTCTGCTAAATGCCGTCTATTTCTTCCGGATCCTGGAGAAGGTTTATCTTGCGCCGCCTCCGGCGCCAGCGGCGGGTGAAAACCTCTCCCCGGATGGGGAAAAGAGGAAGGGGTCCCTTATCGGCGAGGAGGAATATTCTCTGATGATGCCCGTAGTGATTCTCTCCTTTTCCCTGCTCTTGATCGGTTTATGGAACGCAAATATCGTGAAGGAGGTTATTCAACGGATCATCCCGTTGGGTATGTAACGGCTATCAGGCAATGACATCTCCGGAAATTTACAGCTCCACCATACCGCTTTATGCCGTGCTGGTTTCGCTGATCGCGGCGCCGTTGATTATGCTCAGCTCCCGGCATGCCATCCTGCGTGAATTCTGGACGCTCGCGGCAAGCATAATAAAGTTTTCCCTCGTTTTTATGCTGTTGCCCGGCGCCCTGGCCGGACGGATTGCCGCGTTCACCTTCTGGGAGATATCGCCCGGAATCTCCCTGGCGTTGAAAGCGGACCAATTCGGTGTTTTTTTTGCGTTGATCGCCTCCGGCTTATGGATCCTTACCTCCATTTATTCCATCGGTTATGTGCGCGGACTCAAGGAGCGCAAGCAGACCCGCTACTTTGCCAGTTTTGCCGTCTGCCTTTCCGCAACCATCGGCGTTGCCTTTGCCGCCAATCTGCTCACCTTTGTCTTTTTTTATGAAATCCTGACCATCGCCACCTATCCGCTGGTGATTCACAAGGAAACGAAAATCGCCATTTCCGCAGGCAGAAAATATCTCGTCTATACCCTTACGGCGGGCGCCCTGCTGATCGCCGCCACGGCCTGGACATACCGAATAGCGGGCACTTTGGACTTCCGGGCCGGCGGTCTGTTCGGCGACGCCTCCTTTTCCCCGGCCGCGATTACGGCTTTATTTCTCCTTTTTATCGGCGGGGTCGGGGTAAAGGCCGCCGTCATGCCCCTGCACAGTTGGCTTCCCGCGGCCATGGTCGCCCCCACCCCGGTCAGCGCCCTGCTGCACGCCGTGGCGGTGGTCAAATCGGGCGTGTTCGGGGTTGTAAGGGTCGTCGGGTTTGTCTTTGGACCGGCGCTGATGCATCAATTCGGCTTGAATATTTTTTTGGCGACCGTCGCGGGCGTAACCATCATTCTGGCTTCCCTGCTTGCCTTTCAGCAGGATAATCTCAAACAACGTCTGGCCTACTCCACCGTGGGACACCTCTCCTATATCGTTCTGGGAGCGGCCCTGCTTTCCCCGGCGTCGCTTACCGGCGGGTTGCTGCATATCGCCAATCATGCCACGATGAAGATCACGCTGTTTTTTTGCGCCGGCGCCATTTACGTCAGGCACCATAAGGAAAAGATCAGCGAACTGGACGGCATCGGCAGGGTTATGCCCTGGACCATGGGCGCCTTCACGGTGGGCGCCGTTGGCCTGGCGGGCATACCGCCGATCAGTGGCTTCGTCAGCAAATGGCAGTTGGGGCTGGGTTCTTTGCAGGCCGGCGAGGCGCTGCCATTGGCTATCCTGGTGCTGAGCGGGCTTCTCAACGCAGGATATTTTGCGCCCATTATTTACCGCGCCTTTCTCAAAACTCCTCCTGTTCCTTACGAACATGGAGAGGCGTCTTACGCCATGGTCATCCCCCTCTTGATTACGGCGCTTTTGTCCCTGCTTTTGGGACTTAATCCCGATCTGTTTTTTCACTTTTATCGCCTTGCTGCCGCCGTAAGCGGCAGCATATTGGGAGGGATCGTCCCATGAAGAGATGGCGGTGGATATTACTGGGCATCATGACCATTGTTTCTCTCCTGGCGGGATTCACGATGCCCCCTGACGTTGCTCATGATGCGTGGTGGAACCGCATCCCGGCTTTCTTTGGCCTCTTGGGTTTTATCGGCTGTTTATTAATTGTTTTCTTTGCCAAATCGCTGGGTAAACTCTTTTTGCGCAAAAGGGAGGATTACTACGATGCCGATTGAAGCAACGTTTCCTCCGGCCCTGATCATGCTCGCGGGCGCCCTTTTGCTGCCCCTGCTGCCCCGCAGTTTTCGGTCCACTTTTTCGCTCCTGGCTCCCCTCCTCGCCCTGGCGCTTGTCTGGCTGGCGCCCTCAGGCACTCACCTTACCATGGAACTGATGGATTATCAGCTTGTCGTATATAAGGTCGATCGGTTGAGCAGAATTTTCGGGGTGATATTTGCCCTCATCACCTTTATCGGCTGCCTCTTTGCCTTCCATATCAAGGAAACAGGCCAGCAGACGGCGGCCCTTTTATACGCGACGGGCGCGCTGGGGGTAACCTTTGCCGGCGACTTTATAACTATGTTTGTCTTCGGGGAATTGATGGCTGTGGCTTCCACCTACCTGATCTGGGCCAGGGGTACGCGGGAATCCGCAAGGGCGGGAATGCGCTATCTGTTTATGCACCTCTTCGGGGGAGGGTTGCTCCTTGCGGGCATCCTGATCCATACGCAAGAAACGGGCAGCATCGTTATTGAGCAACTAACTTCCCAAAGCTCTCTTTCGTCATGGCTGATTTTGGCGGGCGTGGCCCTTGATGCCGCCGTCATTCCCCTGCACGCCTGGCTTCCTGACGCCTATCCCAAAGCGACGGTAACCGGGGCTGTTTTCTTAAGCGCCCTGACCACCAAGACCGCCGTTTATGTCCTTTTGAGGATTTTTCCCGGCTGGGAGATCCTGATCGCGCTGGGCGTCCTGATGACCTTGTACGGCGTGGTCTTTGCGGTCCTGGCCAACGATATACGGGAGATATTGGCCTACCATATCATCAGTCAGGTGGGCTACATGGTGGCCGGCGCCGGCATCGGCACAGAGCTGGCGATCAATGGCGCCACGGCCCACGCATTCAGTCACATTTTATACAAGGCATTGCTTTTCATGGGCGCCGGGGCGGTCCTCCAGACTACGGGGAAAAGCAAACTGACGGAACTCGGCGGACTGGCGCAAAAGCAACCCCTGATTTTATGGTTCTACATGATCGGCGCCTTTTCCATTTCCGGGTTTCCCCTCTTCAATGGTTTCATCAGCAAGTCCATGGTGGTGGCGGCGGCGGGCGAGGCGCATTACCCTATCGCCATGCTGCTTATGCTGCTGGCCTCCGTGGGAACCTTTCTTTCCGTGGGCTTAAAATTGCCTTACTTCACGTGGTACGGCGAGAACCGGGGCTTAACCCCGCTTCCCCCGCCGCGGAATATGTATCTGGCAATGGAGGCGGCGGCCTTTTTTTGTATTTTACACGGGGTGGCGCCCGGACTGTTATACGACATGCTGCCCTACACGGTGCATTTTGCGCCCTATACATTCCCCCACGTTGTGGAGACCTCGCAGATCCTGCTCTTCACTTTTGCCGCCTTCTGGATTTTCCGCAAGAAAGTCGCCGGTGAAGCCGGCATTACCCTGGATGTGGACTGGTTTTACCGCAGACCCGCGGGATGGGTGCAGAGAATTTTCCTGGAAGACCTCGAGGCTGTCTTCAACGGGGTGGAGAGGCTGATGAACTACGCGGTACAGAGGCTTGCGGTGTTCGGTCGCAACCCGGCGGCCCTGTTTACCGGCGCCGCGGGTGAGGAAAATTTCAGCCCCGACGCGCACCGCCCCGTTATTAAACTATTTATTCTATTGGTGTTGTTTAGTTACCTGCTATTCAGCGTCTGGGGATTGCTTCTCTCTTGATCTCCACAATGCTTGTAGAATCAAGCGGATGGGATTTTTTTACCATTGGAGAAGAAAGTTCTTGACAACCGTAATTGCCGTCATTATAGTCGCGCCGTTCAGTGGTAAACCTCTGATCTGTTTCGTGTGAAATAATGACCTGGATTGAGTGGCGTTATGAATAGCTTGCAGGAATTTGCCCCGGTAGCCCTTTTCATCGTTGTCGCCCTCCTTTTTACACTTGCCCCGATCATCATCGCCTATATCCTGGCCCCAAGGACAAAAGGGGCCAGAACCCTCAATACCTATGAGTGCGGCATCGAACCCTACGGGAGCGCCTGGGTAAGGTACGGCATGCACTATTACATCTATGCCCTCATCTTCATCGCCTTTGATGTGGACGTACTCTACCTTTTCCCGGTTGCGTTGAACTATGCGAAGGGTGAAAGGCCGGATGAATTTTACGCACTGTTGTGCTTTGTCCTAATCCTTGCCCTGGCGATATGGTATGCTTGGGGGAAAGGGGTGTTTGCCTGGAAAAGGAAGTTTTCCCAGTAAAATTTGCCGTGGTGGAAAAGGTGCTTGATCTGGCCCGGGCCAATTCCATCTGGCCCATGACGTTTGGGCTCGCCTGCTGTGCGATCGAGATGATGTCCACCGCCATGTCCCGCTTCGATCTGGACCGGTTCGGGGCGGGGGTTTTCCGGGCCACCCCCCGGCAGGCCGACCTGATGATTGTCTCCGGCACCGTCACCAAAAAGATGGCGCCCGTTCTTGTCACCCTCTACGAGCAGATGCCGTCGCCGAAATGGGTCCTTGCGATGGGAAACTGCGCCATCTCCGGCGGCCCGTTCGTTTTCGAGGGTCAATACAACGTTATCGAAGGCGTTGATCTCCTCGTGCCGGTGGACGTGTATGTCCCCGGATGCCCCCCCAGACCGGAAGCCCTTCTCGAAGGATTCCTGAAGTTAGAGGAAAAAATAACGGGAAAAAGACGTTTCCCGGGACCGGAAAGTCGATGGTAGAGCGAATTAAAGCGGAGCTTGGCGCCACCCTCAAGGAGACCCCCGTTGGGGAGGCGGACTATCGGGAGCGGGGATACCATCTTTTTGCCGAAGTGGCCTCGGCGGATCTTCTGAACGTCGCCCGTTTCTTCGACGAACGCGGTTTTTATCTGGCCGCTCTCATCTGCGTGGATTATAAGGAGTATCTTGAGCTGGTTTACATCTTCAGCAACCATGCATCGCTCTGCAAGGTAAAGATCACGCTGAAGATCGATCCCGCCAAACCCGTCGCTCCCACGATTTCCACCGTTTTTGATTGCGCATACTGGCATGAGCGCGAGATCCGCGAGTTTTTCGGCGTTTCCTTCGACGGCCATCCCAATATGACCTATCTCTTTCTCCACGAAGGGATCGATTTTTATCCGCTGCGCAAGGAGAAGATTCCCGTTTCCGACGAAGATAAAAAGGCGCTCGGCGCCTTCCGTCCGGGAGAGGGGGAGGATACCTTCTTTGTCAACCTCGGGCCTCAGCATCCGAGCACGCACGGCGTGTTAAGGGTCGTGCTGAAGATGGACGGCGAGTATATCGAAGATGCGCAACCGGTCCTCGGCTATCTCCACCGGATGCACGAGAAGATGGCGGAAAACAGAAGCTATCTTCAGTTTCTTCCCAACACGGGCCGGATGGACTATCTGGGGCCCATGGCCTTCAATCTCGGCTATGTGACCGCCGTGGAGCGGCTCTGCGGCATCCCGGTGCCGGACCGCGCGAATTACGTGCGCGTCATTTTGACCGAACTCAACCGGTTGTCCAGCCATCTCATGTGGCTGGGCGCCTATCTTGCCGATCTGGGGGCGCTGACCCCGTTCCTCTTTGTCTTTGACGACCGGGAAGAGATCAACGACATCCTGGAGCCCGTCACCGGCTCCCGGCTCACCTACTGTTATTTCCGTTTTGGCGGTCTTTACAACGATGTGGACGATGCCTTCGTCGCCGGAACAAGGGCCTTCATCGAGAGGTTGCGGAGCCGCTTCTCCTTGTATGAAAAGCTGGTCGGCGGCAATGTGATTTTTACCAACCGGACGCGAGGCATCGGCGTGATTACGAAGGAGAGGGCGAGAAAACAGGCCGTTTCCGGGCCGGTCCTGCGCGGGGCGGGGATACCGATGGATATCAGAAAATCGGAACCCTGCGCCGCCTATGGAGAAATGGATTTCGATGTCCCCGTGGGGACGCGCGGGGATGCCCTGGACATGTACCAAGTCCGCATCCGGGAGATGGAAAACGCGCTGAATATCATCGAGCAGGCGTTGGCCCGACTTCCCGAAGGCCCCATCATGACGGAAAAGGCGCCCAGGAAACTGAAACCGCCGAAGGGGGATCTCTATCACACGGTGGAAACGCCCCGCGGGGAGCTCGGCATCTATATCGTCAGCGATGAAAGCGACAAGCCGTACCGGATGAAGTGGCGGGTGCCCTCTTTTTCGAACCTGATGATCTTCCCCGAGCTGGCCAAAGGGAACCTGTTGGCCGATGCGGTGGCGATCCTCGGGAGCCTGGACCTGGTGATACCGGAAATCGATCGATAATTTAGTGATGGCCCAATGGAACAGATCGGAAACATGATTGGCTGGGAAACGGTAAAAATGGTTGTCGGCCTTGTCGGCGTGCTGGTTTTTGTCGTGCTGAACGCGCTGATCTTGACCTGGGCGGAGAGAAAGGTGGCCGGTCATATGCAGCGGCGGATCGGCCCGAAGGAGGTCGGCCCCTATGGTCTGATCCAGCCGATCGCCGATGCGCTGAAACTGCTGGGCAAGGAGATCCTGACGCCGCGGGAGGTGGACAAACCCCTCTACTATCTCGCCCCGATGATCATTTTCGTCCCCGTTCTGGTATCCTTCGTTGTTATTCCTTTCGACGCCTCGCTGCAGGTCATGGACATCAACGTGGGCATCTTGGTGATCCTGGCGTTTTCATCCCTTTCGGTCTTTTCCATCCTGATGGCCGGCTGGGGGTCCAACAACAAATATGCGCTGATCGGGGCCATCCGGAGCATCGCCCAGAACATTGCCTATGAGATCCCGCTGCTCTTGGCGCTTTTGCCCATCATCATGATGACCAACTCCTTCTCGTTGAAGAGCATCGTGGAGGCGCAGCATGGGCTGTGGTTTGTCGTTTACCAGCCATTCGCCTTTTTGATCTATTTTATCGCCGGCGTCGCCGAGACCAACCGAACCCCCTTCGACCTGCCCGAAGCGGAAAGCGAACTGGTGGCGGGCTATCACACGGAATATTCCGGCATGCGGTTTGCGCTCTTCTTTCTGGCTGAATATACGAACATTTTTATCGTCAGCGCCATTGCCGTCACATTTTTCCTCGGCGGATACCAGGGGCCCTTTTTACCCGGCATCATCTGGTTTCTGCTCAAGTCGTATCTCCTCGTTTTCGTCATCATGTGGCTCCGATGGACCTATCCCCGCGTGAGGTTCGACCAGTTGCTGAACATCTCCTGGAAAGCGCTGATCCCTCTATCTTTTATCAACCTGCTCATTACGGGAGGGCTTTTGAAGTTATGACGGCATCACCTTCGGCATTCATCAAAGGCGCGGGTTCCCTGATTGCCGGTCTGGGGGTTACGATCAAGGCGTTCTTTCAGCCGGTGGTGACCTCCCAGTATCCGCGCCAGTTGCTCAATATCAGCCCGCGGTTCCGCAGCCATACGAAGCTTGTTGCCGACCGCGACAACCCGGAGAAAAACGGCTGTATTGCCTGCGGCATCTGCGTCAGGAACTGTCCGTCGGGATCGATCAAGAAGGTCGAGGGGGAAAAGCGGGAAGGGGAAAAGAGGAAGACCGCTACCTCTTATCTCCTCGATTTTACGACGTGCAGCCAGTGCGGCATCTGTGTGGAAACCTGCCCGTCCGCTGCCCTCGACTTTTCGGCAGATTTCAACCTTGCAGGCTTTAAACGGGAGGATTTTCATTTCGATCTGGTCAAGGAATTTGAAAAAAGGAAAAAGACATCATGAATTTGGGTGAAATCATCTTCCTGATCACCGTTGTCGCGACGCTGGGCGGCGCCGCAATGGCCGTTTTATCCGGGTCGATCGTCTATGCCCTGTTGGGGCTGGTCGCCGCCATGTTCGGAATCGCCGGTCTTTATATCTTCCTGAACAGCCCCTTTCTCTCCATGATGCAGATCCTGATCTATGTGGGGGCCGTTTCCGTTCTGATCGCCTTTGCCATCATGCTGATCGGCCCGCTTTACCGGAAACCGAAGGAGTGGACCACCGTCGGAAAATTCGTCGCGGCGCTTGGCGTTGCGCTGGTTTCCCTATTTACGTTCGTCCGGTTCGTCATGGAAACGTTTGGGGACACCTTGCCGCAAGGTGTCCCCTTGGCGGAGAGTCCCTCTTTCAAGATCACGACAAAAGAGATCGGCCGCCTTTTTTTCAACGATCTGGTTCTGCCCTTTGAGCTGATATCGCTTCTTGTGGTTGTGGCCATTTTAGGCGCGATCATGCTTGCCCTTTTTTCCAGGGGGAACAAATGACCGATTTGTTATACAACTATCAGCACATCTATTTGTTTGTAGCCCTGTTTTTGCTCTTTTGCGGCATTGCCGGCGTGGTTTACCGGCGCACCCTGATCGGGATGCTGGTCTCCATGGAGCTGATCATGAACGGCGCCGGGTTGAACCTGGCTGCCCTGAACCGATTCGTCTCCCCCGAGAACGGCTACGGGATGGCTTTTACGCTCATCATCATGGGGATTGCTGCGGCGGAATCAGCCATCGCGCTCGGCATCATCATGCTTATTTTCAAGAAATACAGGCACATCGAGGGCGGAGATCTGAAGGAGATGAAAGACTGACCTATGGTTATAGAGAGCGCATTACCCCTATTGCCGATCGGCATTGTTCTCGTTACCTCCATTCTGATCATGGTTTCGGGCAAGCGGCCGAACCTGAGAGAGTTCTGGTCCATTGCCGGCGCCGTGCTCACCTTTTTTTCCGTGATGGCCATGGTTCCCGCCATCTGGCATGGCGACCGCATCCTTTATACGCTTTCCACCATTGCCCCCGGAATCTCCTTGAATTTCCGGGTGGACGCCCTCTCTCTGATCTTCGGCATCCTGTCGTCTTTTTTGTGGATATTTACCTCATTTTACAGCATCGGCTACATGAGGAGCTTAAACGAGCATGCCCAGACGCGGTTCTACACCTGTTTTGCCGTTTCCATCCTGGCCGCTCAGGGCATATCCTATTCGGGAGGTCTCTTTTCTGTTTATCTCTTCTATGAGATTCTCAGCTTCTTCACCTATCCGCTCGTTGCACACCACCAGGATGAGGAGGGTTATGCCGGGGGCAAGAAATACCTTGTCTATCTGATGGGAACATCGAAGGGTTTTCTCCTTCCCGCCCTGATCCTGACGTATATCATGACGGGGACGCTGGACTTCGCCGATAACATCCGTACGGGCGTGTTTCACTCTACATCCGATCCGCTGTGGATTACCGTGACCTATGTGCTCTTTGTCGCCGGATTTGCCAAGGCCGCCATCATGCCCCTCCACAACTGGCTGCCTTCGGCCATGGTCGCCCCGACGCCCGTCACCGCACTGCTGCATGCCGTTGCCGTGGTAAAAGCCGGTGTGTTCTGCATCTCCCGGGTCATGCTTTCCACGTTCGGAACAAACATCCTGCAGGATCTGGGAATCGGCCTGATCACGGCCTACTTTGTATCCTTCACCATCCTCGCCGCTTCCATTATCGCCCTCACGAAGGATGACCTGAAGGCGCGGCTGGCCTATTCCACGGTCAGCCAGTTGTCGTATATCATCCTGGGAGTGGCGCTCTTGGACAATACGGGCGTGTTAGGCGGGATCATTCATATCGTCAATCACGGATTCAGCAAGATCACGCTGTTCTTCTGCGCCGGGGCCATCTATGTGGCCCACCACAAGAAAAAGATCAGCGACATGGCGGGGATCGGCTACGCCATGCCCTTTACGATGGGGGCCTTTGCCTTGGCGTCGCTCAGCATGATCGGCGCGCCGCCCGTGGCCGGTTTTGTTACGAAATGGTATCTGTTGAACGGCGCCCTTGAGATCCAAAATATCCCGATTGTCATCGTACTGCTGGCCAGCAGCCTCCTGAACGCCGGATATTTTGTCCCGATTACGTTCCGGGCGTTTTTTCAAGGGAAAAAGGAGCGCTGGAGTAGAAAAGATATTCAGGAAGCGCCGCTGACGATGGTCGCGCCCCTTGTTCTGGCGTCGCTCATCTCGCTGGTGCTCGGAATCTTTCCTGATTTCTTTGTAGGGCTTATCGGGAAGCTATTTTAGGGGTTTACCATGAATGTATTGAAGATCATAGAATACCTGAGAGCGAAAGCCGGGCCGCTGAGGATCGCCTTTTTTGTATTCCTGGGCGCGCTGGTTTTGCTGGACATCTTGCTGCCGCGGGAGGACGCCCATTACGTTGTGGATAAGATTTGGGCGTTCTGGACGTTTTTTGCGCTGGCGGGCTGCTTTCTGCTCATCAAGATATGCAAAGGCATCGCGCACCTGTTTCTGAGCAAGGACGAGGATTATTATGGATAGTTGGATTCATCCGGCGCTCTTCTTTTTCGTGGGAGCCTTGCTTTTGCCGCTGCTTAGGGGGAAGGCAAAAAAGGGGTTTATTCTCCTCATCCCCGTTGCGGCCATCGTCTCCGTTGCGTTTGCCCAGTACGGGATGTACGGGGCGTACCATTTCCTCGGCGCGGAAGGGGTGTTCGGGCGCGTTGACAAGCTGAGCATGGTCTTTGCGTGGGTATTCGTGATCATGGCCTTCCTGGGCGCCCTCTATGCGCTGCACCGGGAAGAAGACGGGCACCACATGGCCGGTTTCTTTTATGTGGGAAGCGCCCTCGGCGCCCTCTTTGCCGGCGATTACCTGACCCTCTTCATCTTCTGGGAGATCATGGCCTTTTCTTCCGTGTTTCTCATCTGGTATGGGAGGAAGAAAGAATCGATCGCGGCGGGCTTCCGCTATCTGCTGTTCCATATTTTCGGCGGTCTCTTGTTCTTTGCCGGGATGATGCTCTATTACCACAAGACGGGGAGCCTTGCCTTCAACAGCATCCTTCCCCCCAACGCCTCCTGGCCGGAGTACCTGATTCTCGCCGGTTTTGCACTGAACGCCGCCGTACTGCCCCTCCATGCATGGCTCCCGGACGCCTATCCGGAGGCGAGCGTCGAAGGCGCCGTATTTTTATGCGCGTTTACGACCAAAACGGCGGTTTACGTTCTCGCCAGGGGTTTTACCGGCTTTGAAATCCTGGCGATCATGGGAACGGCCATGACGGTATTCGGGGTCTGCTACGCCGTCATCGAAAACGACATCCGCCGTGTTCTGGCCTATCACATCATCAGCCAGGTGGGCTACATGGTGGCCGGCGTCGGCATTGGCACCGCGATGGCCGTGAACGGCGCCGCAGCCCACGCCTTTGCCCACATCCTTTACAAGGCGCTGCTCTTCATGGGCGCCGGGTCCGTGCTTTATGTGACCGGGACGGCGAAACTCAGCCGCCTCGGCGGTTTATACAAATACATGCCGCTGACGATGATTTTTTACGTCGTGGGGGCCGTATCCATTTCCGGATTTCCGCTGTTCAGCGGGTTTGTCAGCAAATCGATGATCGTTTCGGCGGCGCATCATGAGGGGAGGATCTGGCTCATGTCGTTCCTGAATCTGGCCGGCATCGGAACCTTCCTCTCCGTCGGCTTGAAGGTGACCTATTTTGCCTTCTTCGGCAAGGAAGCGGCGGAGCCTCTCCATGCCAAGGAACCCCCGCTGAACATGCTCTGGGCGATGGGACTCACCGCCCTTCTCTGCTTCATCATCGGCGTCTTCCCGCAGACGTTGTATGTCCTGCTGCCCTTCCCGGTGGAATACCGCCCCTATAACCTGGGCCACCTCTCGGAGACGATGCAGATCCTTTGCTTTACGGGCCTGGTCTTCTACCTGATGGTGAAGAAACTCTCGCCCGAGGCGAAGATGAACCTCGACGTCGATTACTTCTATCGCAAGGGGACGCTGCTCTTCATGAAGTTTGACGAAAAAGTGATCGCGCCGGTTGACACGCTGTGGGGCGAACTTTACCGCACGCTTGGGCTCCGTGCGCTTTTCAAGAATGCGGAACTTTCCTACTTGTTCGATCGGAAGGCCATTGACGGGGTTGTTGACGGCGCCGCCTATTCCGTCATGGATTTCGGTTCCGTCGTAAAAAAAATGCAGACGGGAAGAATTCAGACCTATATCGGCCTTTCGCTTTTCCTGTTTTTTGCGATCCTGTGGCTGGTTTTATAGGGTGGATACTTAAAGGCTTTTAAGGAAAAAGAAACCATGTCGCCATACTTGACCATGAATCCCTTCGGGTTCCCCATACTTTCCACGGTGATCTTTCTGCCCCTGGCGGGGGTGTTCTTCATCCTTTTCCTGAAGGACGGCAACAAGATCAAGACCACGGCCTTCGTCGCGGGGCTTCTGACACTGGCGGCCTCGCTCATCCTTTTTTTCAACTTCGATGCCGGGACGCCGCTTTTCCAGTTCGGCGAGAGTCTCGCCTGGATACCGGCTTATAACATTACCTACGCTCTCGGGGTGGACGGCATCTCGATCATGCTGATCGTGCTGACGACCATGATCTCCCCCCTCTGTGTTCTCTGCTCCTGGAAGGCGATCGAGAAGCGGGTGAAGGAATTCATGATCTGCATCCTGCTGATGGAAACGGCGATGATCGGCGTCTTCTGCGCCCTTGATTTTATCCTGTTTTACGTTTTCTGGGAGGCGATGCTCATCCCGATGTACCTTCTCATTGCCGTCTGGGGCGGGCCGAACAAGGATTACGCCTCGCTGAAGTTCTTCATTTACACGTTGTTCGGCAGCGTTTTTCTTCTGGTCGCCATCATCGCCCTCTACCTTGTGAACGGCACCTTCAGCATCCCCGAGGCGATGTTCAAAGGCTACAGTTTCACGTTCCAGATCTGGGTATTTCTGGCCTTTGCGATTGCCTTTGCGATCAAGGTTCCCATGTTTCCGTTTCACACATGGTTGCCGGCCGCCCATACGGAGGCGCCGACGGCGGGCAGCGTGTTGCTGGCGAGCATTCTGCTGAAGATGGGAACATACGGATTTATCCGGTTTTGCCTTCCCATTGTTCCCCTGGCCAGTATCTATTTCGCCCCTTTCATGATGGTTCTTTCCATCGTTGCAATCATCTATGCGGGGTTTGTCTGCCTGAGCCAGACGGACATGAAAAAGCTGATCGCCTATTCGAGCGTGGCCCATATGGGCTTCGTGACGCTGGGCATATTCACCTTCACGGTCTATGGTTTTATGGGCGCCATGCTCCAAATGCTCAACCACGGAGTCACCACGGGCGCGCTCTTTCTGATGGTGGGCATTATTTACGAGCGCACGCACAGCCGCCAGATCTATGACAATGCGGGCTTGGGCAAATTCATGCCCGCCTATATGGGTTTTTTCGGCCTGTTTGCCCTCTCCTCCTTCGCCTTTCCCGGGACGAACAGTTTTGTGGGCGAGTTGTATGTGCTGATCAGTGCCTTTGTTAGAAGCAGAACGGCCGGTTTCTTCGCCGTGGTTGGGGCGGTCGTGGCCGCCGCCTATATGCTGAAGCTTCTGAAACAGATCGCCTGGGGCAGGGAAGACAAGAGGGATTTCAAAGACCTGAATGTCCGGGAATTTGTTTACCTGACGCCGCTTGCCATTTTTGTGCTCTGGGTGGGGCTTTTCCCCGCCCCGTTTGTCCGGGTTATGGAAACCACGCTCGTACACCTTTTTATGCAACTGAATAAATTGTCCCAGTAAGGGGTTGACAAAGATGACGCTGCTTCCAGAACTGTACATGTTTTTGTTTTCCGTTTTCTTTCTCTTCCTGTCGGTGGGGAAGAAAAGGACCTCCCTATTTACCGCGGCCAGGGTCCTTGCGCTGGTGGGTTTCTTCATTACGCTGGTCTGCTCGGGCGCACGGGGCGTCTTTTTCGCCGGGGCCTACCAGGTTGACTTTTTCTCCCAGATATTCAAGGTATTGCTCTCCGCCGGATTTACGCTCGTCGTTTTCATGTTCGAGAAAGAGAACGAAGTGGAAAACTTGCCTGAATTTTTCATGTTTCTCGGGTTTTCCACGCTGGGCCTCATGATCCTGGTCAGTTCGGTCGAGCTTATTTCCATCGTCGTCAGTCTGGAGATCTCCTCCTTCAGCCTCTATGCCATCGTTCCGCTGCGAAAGGCCCAGACCCGAACGCAGATTGAAGCGGCGATGAAATATCTTTTTTTCGGCGCCATTTCGACGGGGATCATGCTGTACGGCATGGGCTACCTCTACGGCATGGCCCATTCCACTTATCTCCCGGATATCATGGCAAGGTTGCCCCAGTTTCTTTCCCAGCCGCTGGGGGTGCTGGCGATCATCCTCGCGCTGAGCGCCTTTTTCTTTAAGCTTTCCCTTTTCCCGCTCCATTTCTGGGCGCCGGACATCTACGAAGGCGCATCCGACGCCACGACGACGTTTATTGCGACGGTTCCGAAGATCGCGGCCACGGCGCTCTTGATCCGGCTGGCGATGCTGGCCTCGTCGTCCCCGGCGCAATTAGCGACGGTGATCATCGTGTTTGCCGCCTTTTCGATGACCCTCGGCAACCTGGTGGGCCTGGTCCAGAAGGATCTCAAGCGGCTGCTTGCCTATTCGGGAATCGCCCACGCAGGCTACCTGATGATGGGTCTTCTCTCCTTCAACCGGGAGGGGAATGCGGCTGCTGCCTATTATATTGCCGTTTATCTCTTCATGAATCTCGCCCTGTTCTATGTGGTGATGCTGCTTTCGCGAAGGGGGGAGAAGAATGTCACGATCAACGACCTGAGCGGCCTTGCCCGAAGGTCTCCGCTCTTGGCCCTGACCCTGGCCGTGGCCGCCTTCTCCCTGGCGGGGATTCCGCCGACCGGCGGTTTTACCGGCAAGTTCTTCCTTTTTGTGACCGCATTCAAGGCGGGTTATCTCGCCATTGTGATCATCGCGGCCGTCAACACCGTGATCTCCCTCTTCTACTACCTCAACCTCGTCCGGGTCAGTTATTCCCGCGAGTCGGAGGAGCTGCGTCCCCTCGCTCTGGCCTTCCATGAAAAAGTTCTCTGCTGTGTCTTCAATATTGTTATCATCTACCTGGGTCTGATGCCCTTCGGCCTCATCGATCTCTTCCGCGACGCGATGTAAAATCGTGGCCCCTCTTTTCCATTTCAAAAGGTGGCATGAAAATGATCGGTGGTGTCTGTGTATTATAAATGATATCATATAAATTAGTCACTTCAGTGCACTGAAGTGATTTCAATCATTACCCTTTTTATTGATTAGACAAAGGATCTTTCCATTGGATGACGGGGTCCTTTTAAATCAGATTGAGGAACTGGCCGGAAAACTCGGGATCGAGATCCGCTATGGGAATATAGCCGTTGAAGAGTCACACCGTACGGGAGGCCTATGCCGGGTTAAAGGACAATACGTATTGATCATTCATTCCCGGTTAACCGTAAAAGAGAAGATCGGGATTATCATAAAGACATTGAAGGGATTTGAGATGGACGATCTATATGTAATACCCGTTATCAGGGAATTGCTCGATAAATCTGGGGAGAGAATTGAGGGAGAAAACACATGAATAAGGCGGATCTGATTGAAGCATTGGCAGTAAAAGAAGGGTTGCAGGAAAAAGAGGCATACACCATCGTCAACCTCATCTTTGATGGTTTCGCCAATACGCTCAAGAAGGGTGGAAGAATTGAAATCCGGGGTTTTGGGAGCTTCTCCGTGAGGGAGTATGGCGCATATACGGGAAAGAATCCGAAGACCGGAAAGAAGGTTGACGTTAAACCGAAGAGGTTGCCGTTTTTCAAGGTTGGAAAGGAATTGAAAGAGAGGGTGAACGGGGCTTGAGTAATGAAGGTAGTGTAGGGGTGTTATTAATAACTTCCTGCTCCGCAATTCGACATTTATGGAGCAGGCGGGAGGGAATGGTGTAGCGATGTACAACGCCGCACTCATTAACGATCCTTTCGGAGATCCCGGGGCTTACGTGGAATGCAAGTACCGCCGCGAGGCCGTCCTTTTTGATCTCGGCGATCTGCATCTCCTTCCGCCCCGCAAACTCCTGAAAATCGATTACATCTTTGTGTCGCACACCCACATGGACCACTTTATCGGTTTTGATCATCTGCTCAGGCTGTGTCTGGGCCGGGACAAGCACCTGCACCTCTTCGGCCCACCGGGGTTTCTCCAGCACCTGGAGCACAAACTGATGGCCTACACCTGGAATCTCGTGGAAAACTACACGAACGATTTCGCGGTAATCGCGACGGAGGTCCATCCGCATGCTCAGACCACAAAACGCTATTGCTGCCGGACGGCTTTCCAGCCGGAAACCCTTGAGGAATGCCGTGCTTTTGACGGCATCCTCGTGGAGACACGCTTCTTCACCGTGCAAGGCGTCTTTCTCGATCACCTCATCCCCTGCCTTGCCTTCCGCTTCGAGGAGCGGCAACGGTTCAACATCCTGAAGACGGTTCTGAAGGAAATGGACCTGCCCACGGGCGCCTGGCTGATGACCTTGAAAGAACATCTCGTAAACGGCGACGACGACGAGACGCCCGTCCGGATCTGGTCCAGGGATCCACTGGGCAACGTCGGGGAAACGTGGCTGCCCCTGGGCGCACTGAAACAGGCCGTAAAGGTGAGTCCGGGCCTGCGGATCGGTTATGTCACCGATGCGATCCATAGTCGGAAAAATCGCGCCGCCATCCTTGAACTGGCCGATCATGCCGATCTGCTCTTTATCGAAACGACCTTTCTTCAGGATCATGCAGAAACGGCGGCAAGGAAATATCACCTCACCGCCCGGCAGGCGGGCACGCTGGCGAGACAGGCGCACGTGAAACGGATGGTCCCCTTTCACTTTTCCCCGAAATACAAGATCGCTCCGCATGTCCTGGCCGAAGAAGCCATGACGGCGTTCCGGGGGCATCCAGCGTGATGCCCTTGAAGGGTGGGGATTTTCGGGTAAGGCCATGACAACAAAACGCTGTGAGCCCTCCTATCTTAAGCTTTACCGGGAAGGGCAGTTGCCGTCACGGGTTCGGCAGGCTCTCGACCTGCTGAAAGACTGCCGCCTCTGCCCCCGGGAGTGCCATGTGGACCGGCTAAGCGGCGAGTTGGGTGTCTGCCGGACCGGCGCCCGAGCCAGCGTGGCCAGTTTTCATCCCCACTTCGGCGAAGAAGCCCCGCTGGTGGGGTCTGCCGGCTCCGGAACGATCTTCTTCAGTTCCTGCAATCTTTTCTGTTCCTTCTGCCAGAATTTCGCGATCAGTCATCTGGGGGAGGGCGAGGAAGTGGACCCCCACCGCCTCGCCGCCATGATGCTCCATCTCATGAAGCGGGGATGCCACAACATCAACTTGGTCACGCCGAGCCATGTGGTTCCCCAGATCCTGCAGGCCCTTTTCATCGCCGTCGGGCAGGGGCTGAATATTCCGCTTGTTTACAATTCGGGCGGCTATGACAGCGCCGATACGATCAGAATGCTGGACGGCGTTTTCGATATCTACATGCCGGATTTCAAGTTCTGGGAGGAAGCCTGGGCGACCCGTTTCTGTCAGGCGCCGGATTACCGCGAGCAGGCCACGGCCGCCATCCGGGAAATGCACCGCCAGGCGGGCGACCTGGTCCTGGATCATGCAGGCCTGGCCGTCAGGGGATTGCTGGTCCGCCATCTGGTGATGCCCAATGGTCTGGCCGGCACGCGGGAAGTCATGACCTTTTTGGCCGAGGAGGTCTCACCCGACACCTATGTCAACATCATGGCCCAGTACCATCCCTGCGGCAAGGCCACGGGCGATCCCATGATCGACCGGCGGATCACTCCTGCAGAATACGCCGCCGCCGTCCGGGATGCCATCGCGGCCGGAATCAGGCGGTTGGACAGATAAAGCGGAGCCTTCAGGGCAAATGGAGATGATTTACGGGATTCTTGCCGACATTGTTGTCCTCGTGCACGCGGCGTTTGTTCTTTTCGCGGTGTTCGGCGGTTTCCTGGTCCTTCGGTGGCGGCGGCTGGCCTGGCTCCATATCCCGGCTGTCCTGTGGGCGGCGCTGGTGGAGATGGCCGGCTGGATCTGTCCGTTGACGCCGCTGGAAAACCTGCTGCGCCACCGTGCCGGGAAGGTGATTTATCGTTCTGATTTTATTGAGCATTACATGATGCCGGTCCTTTACCCGGCTGCGCTTACGCGAGAGCTGCAGATGGCCCTGGGCCTGGCGGTTCTGTTCATCAATGTCTCGGTTTACGTATGGGTATGGCACAGGAGGAGGCCGCTATGAACAAAAGATGGTCGCTTGAGCCAATTGCAAAACTCCCCATTCTGTCATTCCCGCAACGATTCTGAGCGGGAATCTGGTTCTAACAGCTTGAAAAA
Source organism: Syntrophaceae bacterium CG2_30_58_14 (assembly GCA_001873745.1). Lineage (GTDB taxonomy): Bacteria > Desulfobacterota > Syntrophia > Syntrophales > UBA5619 > UBA5619. The sequence continues at coordinate 14,025 of MNZQ01000045.1, read as the reverse complement.
CCATATTCCCGATAGAGGCATTCGGGAATGACAAATGGTTTTGCAATTACCTAGCTTATCTCTATTTTCATCCTTCTTTTTACGCCGTCCGCACTGGCCGATGACGCCTATCAAACCAGACGGGAAGCCATGGTCCGGACGCAGATCGCGGAACGGGGAATCAGGGACAAGGCCACGCTGCAGGCGATGCGCGCCGTGCCCCGGCACCTTTTTGTCCCGCCTCACCTGGCCGGCAGCGCCTATGAAGACCAGCCTCTGCCCCTCGGCTACGGGCAGACCATCTCCCAGCCCTATATCGTCGCCTTTATGACGGAGCTGATCCGGCCGAAAGCGACCCAAAAAATCCTGGAGATCGGTTCCGGCTCCGGGTATCAGGCCGCCGTGCTGGCAGAAATCGTCAAGCAGGTCTATATGATCGAGATCGTCCCGGAATTGGGCAATGCCTCCCGTGAGCGTTTGCAGAAACAGGGATACCGCAACGTCCAGGTGCGCGTGGCTGACGGCTATGACGGCTGGCCGGAACAGGCCCCCTTTGACGCCATCGTCGTGACCGCCGCGGCGGACTATATCCCGACGCCGCTCATCAGGCAGTTAAAAGACGGCGGCCGGATGGTAATCCCCGTTGGCGCCCCCTTCCTCGTGCAGACCCTCATGCTGGTTGAAAAAGACAAGGGAAAAGTCAAAACAACGAGCTTGTTGCCCGTGCAATTCGTCCCCTTCAGGAGAAGCCCGTGATCCCGCCAAGGTTTTGTCTGGCCATCGGGCTGACCTTTACAAAATACAGCCGTCGCATCGGCGTTCTCTATTTCTGGAATCTGGTCGGCTCCGGAGCGGGAGGTTTGCTGGCGCTCGGCCTGATGTGGGTTTTCCCGCCCCGCGAAATACCGGCCATCCTGGCGTTGATCCCCGTATTTTCGGGTCTTCTGGTCATTCCCAGAAAACCTGGCGCCATGATCCTGATCATGGCAACCCTCTCTCTGATCTGTGTAACAGCAACGATCCTCCGGCCTCCGGCGCTGGTTCCCTCTGAATACAAAGGGTTAAGCCGGGCCATGCAGCTTCCTGAGGCGCAGACGACGCTGGGGAAAAACAGCCCCTGCGGTTTCATGCTGGTTTTTTCATCGCCGGCGCTCCGTTACGCGCCAGAACTCAGCTTGACCTATACGGACGCCGTCCCCGCGCGAAGCTGGGGTGCGATCACCTTCATGGTCAAGAAAACACCCTTCCGTCCTGAAGAAATCAGCAATATCCGCGCATTCTGCCGCCGCCTGAACTTCGATCCTGCCCTTCTGCCCGACATCGAGGCAGCCGAACGCGCCTTCTTCAACGCCCTGCAGGATGATCTTTTTTTCAACCACCTCGACCAACTGCTTTCGCCCGAACGAACATCTCTATATGCCGCTTACGATTTCAACATTCGTCCGGCCACGGACGACCGCCCCTACTTTGCCCAGTTTCTGCGCTGGAAAAGCCTGCCGAACATCGCGGAACATTTCGGGAACCGGACCGTTCCTTTTTTTGAAATCGGCTATCTGGCGGTCTTTTTAACCCTGCTTCAGGCCGCGCTGGCGGCGGTATTGCTGATTATTGTGCCTCTTTTTCACAAGCCGGGGCAGCGTCGCGGCAAGGCACAGATTTTCTTTTATTTCAGCAGGTGAGGAGGTGAGATGGCAAAGGTGTTGCAAAATATTTCATAATGCAATACAATGAACCTATAAAAAATAGATTGGAGGATCAATTATGCCGAAAGCCGTCAAAATATCCGATGAGCTGGCAAGCACCGCCGCGGTATATGCCGGCGTCGAGGGTCGGTCACTTGCCGGCCAGGTGGAGTACTGGGCGAAGCTGGGAAGGGTAGCAGATGAAAACGCTGATCTTCCGGTCTCCCTGATCAAGGAGATCCTCATCGCCCAAGCGCAGGTGCAAAACGGATTGAAGACGCCCTATGTCTTTGGTGAAGGCAAATGAGTCGGCAGGTTTCCCAGTCGCCCCTTTTTGAGAGGAAAAAGAAGCGTCTGACAAAAGCGGAGATTGCCGTTCTGGATGACGAGGTCCGGCGCATCTGCGAGGCGCCCGAAATCGGCGAGGCGAAAAAGGGAGACCTGACAGGCGTTTTTGTTCACAAATTCAAGGTCCGGGATAGCTTGTATCTCCTGGCTTATGAATACGATGAAAAGGAAGTGTTTCTGCTTGCCTTGGGCGCGCACGAGAATTTCTACCGCGATCTGAAGCGCTATATGGCTTAAAAAACGCGGGAAGACTTTCTCGCGGCCTTGGAGAAGAGTTGGACGTTCATCCAAGTCTGCCTCCGATGCACATCGCAATATGGTTACCTCTCGGTAAGAATAATGGGTTGCGAACCCCTGTCAAGCACAATATTACCGTTCGGGAATAATTGTTAGCAAAGGCCTCCTGAAAAGTCCTGTTGTTCCCGTTCGGGAATATTTGAGAGGGTCGCATCATTTTTCGAGAACCTGGATGACTGTGTTGAATAAAAACGGGCCGGCATCACACCGGCCCGCCCCATCGTTTCAATCATAAACCTTGTCTCCGTTACGCCCCATCCAGGCCCGAACTCTGCGCCTTCTGATACCATGCGGCCGGATCGATGAAAAACTCTTCCGTATCCTTGAGGGAGACAAAGTGTTCATGTTCGATATCGGCCAGAAGCCCGAAGAACGCCTTTTCCTTCGGATCAGCCGACTGGTCCCGCAGCCCCGCATAGAACTGGGCGCCCTTGGCCTCGAACGCGATCGCCGTGCGGACGGCTTTCAGATCATCGTCGTCCCCGGCCGTTTTCTCGCCTCCCCGGGCCGCCCTCCCGAATACGGATCGGACCGCCGTATCGTTCACCTTCAGAGGAACGGTCTCCGGCCACTTTTTGTCCTGTTTCCAGCTCTCGGCCAGTTGTTTCAGCCGCTCGTGGTGCTCCAACTCCTCGGCGGCGATCTGCGCAAACATCGCCTTGCCAACGGGGTTCGCCGTTCTCTCGGCGTTCTTCAGATAGAAATGGTGCTCATTCATCTCATTCTTCAACGCAATGTCCAGCGCATCCAAACGTTTTTCCATGAAATTCTCCTTTTCTGGTATGCGCCCCGCTTCATTGCGGGGACGACTTTTAGGGTCATCCGTTGTGACGCTCTCGCAAAAAGTCGTCATTCCCGCGCAGGCAGGAATCCAGAGATGATGGAACGAATTGATAATACCGGATTCCCGTTTTCACGGGAATGACAGAATATGTGATTTTCAGACTTTTACGAGTTCATCAGTCGTACGTTCCCGGAAATTCCGGTTTGCGCTTCTCCTTCTGGGCGCGAATCCCCTCCCGGGCGTCGGCGCTGCTGAATATCGGCATGCCGATCTCCATCTCCTTCCGGAAGGCATCCGTATAGCCCATCTCGCGGCTCTCCCGGAAGCAGCGGACGATCCCCTGGATGGCCAGCGGCCCGTTTCCGGCGATCCTCTCCGCCATCTCCATCGCCGCCTCCATCAGACCGCCGACCGGAACGACCCGGTTCAGAAAACCCCACTCGTCGAGGGTCCGCGCGCTGAAATTCCCGGCAGTCAGCAAGATCTCCAGCGCCCGGCAAGGGGTCAGGATTCGGGGGAGATAGACGTTCGATCCGCCGGTCGGCATGATGCCGAGGCTGGATTCCCGCATCTGGAAGACCGCATCCTCCGAGGCCAGTCGGAGATCCGCCCCCATGATCATCTCGAATCCCCCGGTGAGGCAGTAGCCGTTGACGGCCGCGATCACCGGCTTTTTCACGGTGTTCTGCTTCAGCATCGCCTCCCCCACATGCGGGCCCATCCGGGACAGCCACCGCTCCGCGTCGGTCTGGGGTTCTTTCATCTTCGTCAGGATGGGAATGGCCGTCCGCAGGTCCATCCCGGAGCAGAAGATCTCCGGCAGGCAGGAGTGGAGGATGACCACGCGGATCGCATCATCGGCGTTGATCTCCTTCCAGGCCTGATGGAGATCCATCAGGATCTGCGGATCCAGCGCATTCCGCTCCTTCGGCCGGTTCATCCCCACCTTCACGATATGCCCTTCCTTTTCGTAGTTCAATCCCATCGCCGCCTCCTCATCTTCGAATCGGTCCCCCGGAAATTGTTACTCCGGCAAGTAAACCTGTCAATGGTTGTCATGCCGGACTTGATCCGGCATCCAGTCCTGTTCTGGATTCCCACTTTCGCGGGAATGACAGTATTGGCATTTATGGTTGCCGGAGTAATGACTTCGCATCTGCGGATAGGGAAGGAAAAAGAGCACGACGACCCGGGCGCCGTATCACCCCACCGCCGACCATCCTGCTTCTATCAAATATTGATTCCACCCTCAAGCTGAATATGATTGTCGGCCGGGGATTTCGCAAGCCATGTTTCGCGATGTATGAGCGATCAGGTAGATATGCAGCCGGAGAATGTTTTCCGCCCCGGGCCGACATCCAAATCAAAATTTATAACATTTTTTTCTTGCAAAGGATTGTGACAGCATGTATGATCACTTTCCATACAAGCAGACACTATCTCTAAAGATATATAGGACTTATAATTCATAATCCCGAGAAGACCAGAGGCGTTATCGACAAAATTAGATTCCTCGAAATTCAGCCGAATGCGGAAACATTGCTGCCGCCCTGGTTGTTCCGCCACAACGACCTGATCGGAACAATCGCGTCCGCAGCTCATATCGACAAAAAGAAACTGACAAACACGCTCAACTATCTACATTTCAAGGGGGATCATCTCTATGTGCTCCTCAAGCATCCTCGGTATGAAGAAGGGATTTTGGTCAAAGCCCATCCTGAACCCTGTTTGGGCGATGAATTCATCTGTCACTGGGATCGGGCCTATTCCGTTTACAAACTGGAGCAATACGATTTCCAATATCTGGTGCTCCCCCATGAGCAATCCATTATCCTCGTCCCCACCCGAATGTTTGTTACGAACAGCGACGGAATGACCATGCGACTGCCGGAGCAAAGTTTTGTGATCAGCCAACGACAAGCCCCACGCTTCCCCTGCCAAGGCGTCAAAGCCGAACTATGGCAGAACGGCTTCCAGGCGGAGGGAGTATTAATGGATTTCGGTCCCCATGCCTTTCACATCCGCGTTCAAGCCGACTCGCCCTCTTCGTTTCAATGGTTTAATCTCGATGCGCCGGCCGCCCTCCACCTGTCGGACGGCAAAGAGGTTTTTTATTCGGGTCATTGCAACTGCATGTATCAGAAACAAGACGGCCGCAGCCGCGAGATCATTCTAACCCCCACAGATGATCAGATACAGCGATTCAAGGCCAAGGCTCTACGCAATCCCCGCAGGCAGAGCTCTTCCCCTCTCCATGCCGTTTTTGAACATCCTTTTACCAAAAGGCAGATACAACGCGAAATCTTCGATATCTCCACCGCCGGATTCTCCATCAGCGACAAATCCGAGGAGGTCGTGCTGATTCCGGGGATGATCATCCCCGACATGACGATCACCTATGCCGGGGTTCTCAAGATTCATTGCAAGGCCCAGGTTATCTATCGCAAAGGGGGAGACGATCAGATCCGTTTCGGTCTCGTGATCCTGGACATGGATTTAACCAACTATAAACATTTAAACCGACTCCTGAACAACCTGCACAGTGCCGATACGGGCATGTCAAACGAGGTCAATTTGGATGCCCTCTGGGAATTTTTTTTCGACACGGATTTTATCTATCCCCCCAAATATAAAGTTATCCGCTCATTCAAGGATCATTTCCGCGACACCTATCGGAGGCTCTACGAAGAAGCGCCGGAGATCGCCCACCATTTTACCTATCAGATCAACGGACGGATCTATGGCCACATCTCGATGCTGCGGGCCTATGAACGGACATGGATGGTTCACCACCACGCCGCCCGGCCGACTGGCGGAAAATCTATTGGTCTGGCCGTTCTGAAACAATTGATCTATTCCCTGGTTGATTTATATCGCTTCCCTTCTGCAAATCTGGACTATGTAATTGCCTATTATCGTCCGGAAAATGAGTTCCCGGCGCGCTTTTTTGGGGGATTCGCCGAAGACCATAACAATCCGCAGCACTGTTCCCTCGATCTGTTCACCTGCCTCACATATCCGACCCGCGAAACCGCCGATAAACTCCCGCTTCGCTGGTCATTAAGAGAATGTTCTTCTTCAGACTTATGGGAATTTGAACAGTTTTACAAAAACCATTCCGGCGGCCTCTTTTGGTCCATTCTCACGGGAAAGAATCGGCGGAACAGGCCGTCGATCGAAGAGGCGTTTGCCGGGTGCGGCTTTGTCCGCAGATGGCAGACCTTTGCACTGACCTATCTCGATCAGCCGAAAGCCTTCATCATCGCCGAACAATCCGATGCTGGAATCAACCTGTCAAACCTGCTGAACGGCTTCAAGGTGTTTGTCGCGGACCCCGAACTTCGCCCGGATATCCTTTTCAGCGCAATCGCTGAATTGATCGGCAACCGTTCCACGGAGTCCTTCTCGTTGCTGATCTCTCCCGAAGACTATGCCCGGAAAACAGGTATAGATTATGAGAAAAAACAGTATCTTCTGTGGATTACGGATATGCAATATGCAAATGCATACGTCGAATATCTTAGACGGAAGTTACGAATAAAATTTGATTATGGTGGATAGATGCAAGAACCTCGTCTATACAACAGCAGGATCATCAACACTTTTTTGGAGTATTTCCGAAATGCCCGGCCCGATATCGATATCGAAGCCCTGCTGATGGATTCCGGCATCAGGTCTTATGAGGTGGAGGACGAAGGGCACTGGTTGACGCAGCGGCAGGTGGACGACTTTCACGATGCCGTGCTGAGGCAAACGGATGACCCTTCGATCTTCCGGGAGGCCGGGCGCTACATGGCATCTTCCCGTTCTTTGAGCGCGCTCCGTCAGTTCCTCATGGGTTTTATTACACCAGTCCATGCCTACACCATGCTGGGGAAGATCATGTCCTACCTGGACCGCGGAGTGACCTCCCAGGCAAAAAAGATCAGCCGGAACAAGGTTGAAATCATCATCAAACCCGTCGACGGCGTCAGCGACAAGCCCTATCAATGCGAGAATCGCAAGGGCAGCTTCGAGGCCGTGGCCAAACTCTTCACAAACAAATTCCCCACTTTGGAACATCCGGTCTGTATTCACGAAGGCGGAAGTCATTGCCAATACATCATCAGTTGGGAAGAACCGATATTTTTGAAATGGCAACGGATTCGGAATTATTTGGCCGTCCCCGCCGTTTTATCGCTGGTGGTCTGCGGTTTTATACTCTCCCCGTTACAACTCGCGGGATTGGGATCCGTGCTGGCGGGCATTATCTTTGGAATCTCCTATTACGCTCAATCTGTCGAAAAAAACGATATTTATGCAAAAATCCAACAGCAGGGCGATACCGCCAATCGTCTTCTCGACCAGATCACCCTCGGCTACAACAACGCCCTTTTGGTGCAAGAGATCGGTCAGGCTGTATCCAGCATCCTGGATATCGACCATCTGCTGAAGTTTGTGATGGAGACGCTGCAAAAGAGGCTCGATTTTGACCGGGGCATGATCATGCTCGCCAACCCGGACAAAACGAGACTTGTCTATGTAACAGGCTACGGATACAGCCCCGAGCTTGAAATGATTTTAAAAGAGACGCAGTTCCACCTGGACAACCCCAAATCCAAGGGCCCCTTCGTGATCGCCTTCAAACGGCAGGAGCCAATCCAGGTCAACGACATCGAGGATGTGCAAAAAGTTATTTCCTCGCGGAGCGCGAACTTGATCGAAACGTTGGGTGTAAGTTCATTTATCTGCGTCCCCATCATCTACGAGGGAAAATCGGAAGGCATCCTGGCGGTGGATAATTATCGATCCCACAGACCGCACAACCAAAGCGAGGTAAGTCTGTTAATGGGGATTGCCCCTCAGATCGCCATCAGCATCAACAACGCCAAATCTCTCCGCCAGATCATGGAAAGCGAGGAACGCTTCCGCGCCCTCAGCGAAAACTCGCCGGACATTATCTACACGGTAGATAACAGCGGGTTCCTGACCTATGTCAATCCGGCAGCGGATGAAATTATGGGATATGCACAAGAAGATGTAATTGGTAAACATTTTACCGAATTTATCAAGACGGATGATGTGGGAACGATTTCAGAAGGGTTTGACAGAATCAAGCAAGGTAAAGAAACCATAAAAAATTTCGAAGGGAAACTCCTGTCCAAGGACGGCACGGTGCGATTGTTCGACATGAGCGGCGCCCCCAATCTCAATGCTTCCGGAGAAATGACGGGCGTTGTCGGCACTTTGAAAGATGTCACGGAACAACGGAAATTGGAATATCAACTTCGCGAGGCCTCCAAGATGAACGCGATAGGCAGGCTTACCGGCGGTATTTCTCATGATTTTAACAATATTTTACAGGCCATCAGCGCTTACAATCAACTGCTGACTATAAAAAAGACGGAGGACGATCCTGATTGGAAGTATCTTATGAATATCAATGACTTAACAAAAAGGGCCACGGGCTTGATCAAACAACTGCTCATTTTCAGCAGAAAAGCCGAAAGCAAACTGGTCCCCATCGATATGAACAAAGAGATCAAGAATTATCATGAACTCCTGGTCAGCACCTTCCCCAAAACGATTGCCATAAGGTTGAATCTGGCGGACAATCTCCGTCCCATCCACGGGGATACGACCCAGTTGGGACAGGTCATCATGAACCTGGCGGTGAACGCAAAAGACGCCATGCCCAACGGCGGTGAACTGAGCATCGAGACAAAAAATATCGAACTCGCCACCTCTCTTGAACGGGATCATGTAAAGATGAACGCGGGTCATCATGTTCTGTTCAGGATTTCCGATACGGGATGCGGTATCGAAAAAGAAAACCTGGATCAAATCTTTGAACCTTTTTTTACGACCAAAGAGGCAGGCAAAGGTACCGGTATCGGACTGTCCGTTGTTTATGGCGTCATCAAAAATCACAACGGTTACATCTTTTGCGCCAGTGAACCGGGCAAGGGAACGACATTTGAGTTATATCTGCCTGCTTTGGATATCATGAGGATTGAAAAAAGGATGGAAATGGGCAAAAAGCCCGATTTATCAAAGGGCCATGAAACCATTTTGTTGGTCGATGACGAACCGTCTCTTCTCGAAACCGGCCAGGAGCTCCTGTCGTATCTCGGTTATAACGTTTTGACTGCATCGTCCGGGGAAAACGCGCTGGTCACGATCAAACGGGAGGGGGGGCGCATCGGCATCGTCATTATGGATCTGATGATGCCCGGAATGGGGGGGGAAAAATGCCTTGTGGAAATACGGAAGATCTTTCCCGCGATGAAGGTGATGATCGCAAGCGGGAACACGACCTATGTAAAAACAAAGGACATCATCAACGCCGGGGCCAGGGCCTTCATTCAGAAACCATATTATATTGAGGACATGAGCAATAAAATCAGGGAAATTCTGGATGATGCAGGTCAATCGGCGTAAGGTCGCATTCCTTTACCCATGATTAAGGGGGTGTATGTAAACCGACGGGGATCATGAAAAAATTTGCGGAAATCCATGAAAAACCCCTGGTATCCGCCGGGATATGTCTCGAAAAGATCCGCCAAACGTGGGGCGATCACTTCGATTTTCTTCGTCCAGTTGTAACTGTCAACATCTCGAATCTCCCCATAAATCACGTGATGGGCCGTGACATTGATCTCGATGTTCTCAAAGCCCAGATCAAAAAGATGGGCGTAAAGTTTACGGCCGGCATACGCATCGAAATTATAGAGGTCTTCCAAACGATGAATGATTTCGGGAACAATCTTCGCCAGGGGCAGCGGCAGTTCATGGTGACTGAGACAATTGTAGTCCAGATCCAGCAGATACAGAAAGCCGCCCCGATGGAGGTTATCCGCAGCATTCTGTATGATCTCCCGGCTTTCCCGGCGGTAATATTCCAGGACGAATCTTACCCATATGGCATCGAATTTACCAAAACCGTTCAAAGGCCTCCGGATATCATGGACGGCGAATTCCATCCCCGCTTTGCCCCCATAGCACTTCTTTGCATAGGCAATCCGTTCCGGGGATGCATCCAGCCCCAGGATCGATCCGCCCGGCTGAATCAGGTCGTAGAGGATCGCGGTCGTTTTGCCCGGGCCACAGCCCAAATCCAGGAGATGCTGACCGGGCTTGATGCCGCACCACTCGGCCTGTTTGCGCAAAGCCAAAGGATCCGTTTTCTTTTCAAGGCGATCCTTTTCGCCTTCATGTTCCATCAGGTAAAAATAAGGTTCTTCAACCAACGGCGCCTCCTTCAACGGTGTCCTGCAATCATGAGAACATCGGTTACGTGTGATCTGCGGGATGCATTTAATGTGAATGCCTGCTATTGTCAAACACAATATGGGTCATCTGCCGCCCAATCTGCCATCACCCCCAATATGAATCCCACATTCAAGGATTGACGCAAAACCCTTTTCCTGAAGATCAGTCCGGCTGTTCTCCATATTGTTCCCGGATCCAGGATTGATACGCGCCGCTGCGGATCCGGTCGCTCCAGGCCCTGTTTTCGAGATACCAGCGGACGGTCTTCCGGAGTCCGGAGGCGAACGATTCCGCGGGAGACCAGCCCAGCTCGTCGTGCAACTTCGAAAAATCGATCGCGTAACGGCGGTCGTGGCCGGGCCGGTCCGCAACATAGGTGATCAGACGCCGCCTGGCGCCCGCCGCCGGCGCCAGCTCATCCACGAGATCGCAGATCATCTCCACGATGGCAATGTTTTCCATCTCCGCATGGCCGCCGATGTTGTAGGTCTCCCCGCGCCGTCCCTTTTCCATGATCGTCCGGATCGCCTCGCAGTGGTCCGTAACGTAGAGCCAGTCCCGTATATTTCGTCCGTCCCCGTAAACGGGGAGGGGCTTTTCCTCCAGGGCGTTGAGGACGATCAGCGGGATCAGTTTTTCGGGAAACTGATAGGGGCCGTAGTTGTTCGAGCAGTTGGAGATCGTCGTCGGCAGGCCGTAGGTTTCATGGTAAGCGCGGACGAGATGATCGGAAGAGGCCTTGGAGGCGGAGTAGGGGCTGTTCGGACGGTAGGGCGTCTCCTCGGTGAAATACCCCTCCGAGCCCAGACTGCCATAGACCTCATCGGTGCTGATGTGATGAAAAAGCCGGAAACCGCCGGCGGCCCGGGCTGCCTCGAGAAGATTGAACGTTCCCATGATGTTGGTCCGGATGAAGCTGTCCGGCCGCCTGATTGAGCGGTCCACATGGGACTCGGCGGCAAAATGGCAGACGGTATCGATCCGATATTGGGCAAAGATGCCCTGCAGTGCGGAGGGATCGCAGATATCCGCTTTTTCGAAGACGTACCGCCCCGGATAGGCCTCCGCGATCCCGTGGAGATTCTCCGGATTCCCCGCATAGGTCAGGCTGTCCACATTGACGATCCGGCCGTGGAACCCGGCCCCTGCCAGCAGATGGCGGATGAAGTTGCTCCCGATGAAACCGCAGCCCCCTGTAACCAGTACATTGTCGCTATCCATGATTTTCCTTTCTCAACCAGCCGAGATTCAAGATCCGAAGCCGTCATCAGTATCCCCCGGTCAGCACAAACGCCGCCCAGACATACGGCGGCTGCCCCTCGCGGAGCAGATGGATCTGCGCCGCCCGGAGCGCATCGGCAAAGGACACCTTTCGGTCTAATTGCCGGTAGAACAGTTCCATAAAATGGGCTGCCGCCTTGTCGTCTCTAAGCCACAGCGTGGAAATCACCGCGGGGCTTCCCGTGTTCAAAAACGCCCGCTGCATGGCGAGCAATCCCTTTCCCTCCGGATCCTGCTCCGGCAGCGGATCACAGCCGCTCAGAACAACGCCCCTTCCCTGAAACCGGAGGCCGAAGATTTCACGGATGGTCAGCCGGCCATCCTGGCCTGCGCCCGGTGTCAGCAGCAGGCCCGAATTCAGGATCTCTTCCGGAAAAAACTGCCCCCGGACGGCAAAATGGAGGATGTCGTAACCCGCCGGCATCTCCTCCGCGTTCGCCTCCGACGCATCCGGACCGAGGAGAACGGTCGCGCCGCCGATCCGCTTCCGGATCTGCTCCAACTCCCGCGGGGCATAATGGAGATCCAGCGCCTCGTCTTCAAGATCGGGGTTCCCGAACGCCAGGATGCGCAAACCCCGAGCGCCCTTTCCCCCCATGGCGCTATGGAACAGGTCGGCCGCGGGAAGCTGGAATATGGAAAAGCCTTCGGCGAGGAACTTTCCCCGATAGTTCAGCGCCGCAAAAGGAAGATAGACGAGCGCATCGTCAGGGATAAAACCGATCCTCTCTCCGGAGACAAAAGGAATGACCGGTTTGAGCAGCAGATCGTAGGCCTTGCGGGAAATGCTTTCCGTTTTTCTTTTATTTCGGTCGCGGATGGCCGCGAGAAAGGAAAAGACGAGGGTGCGCAGCTCCTCGCGGGACAGGTCAATCCTCTCCTGATGAATCATCCCCCGGTGAATGGCCCAGACATACAGGCTGCCCGCCGTTGCGAAATAGTCAAAAAGGGTGGTGTTCTCATCGAGAAGGCGCTGAAGGGCAACCGGATCTGCCCCGCGCACGGCGATCAGGGAGAGGAGATTCTCATCCTCCCCGCCGATCCGGTCGAGCCAATCACGGTAGGCTGCCTCGGCATGTTTCAGCCGTTCCCGAAGATTATCCGCCGTCGCCTCATCGGAGAGCTGCAGGATGGTTCGCTGCAGACCCCGGATCGCCTCACCGAGTGCGACCTCCTCTCTGATCCGCTCCCTTTCGGCGGGATTTCTTCCGAGCTCCTGCCCGCTTAGAAGATCCACCGTCATGAGCGATTTAGCCTTCTCCGCCGCCGTCAGCGCCTCCGAGACCATCCCTTCCCCGGTTAGAAGCTCAACGAGGGATTCATAGACCGCCCGGCGTTGGCGGCGGCAGATCTCGTCGAGCATCTCCGCCTTCAGACCGGACCGCTCAGCCTCGATGATGGCGGCCGCCTCCTGGAGTAACCCGATCGCTTCCCGGTTCCGTCCCGTCCTCGCCTCGTAGCGGGCCATGATGAGTCTTGCCCAGACCCGATAGCGAGAGGCCCGGTAACGGTCCGCCCTCTCCAGTAGCAGCTCGGCCGCCTGCCGCCCCTCGATTCCCTCTTCCCATTGGAGACCGAGTTCGCCCTGGAAGAGCAGGCCGCGGAGCTCTGCCGCCGGGAATCCTGCCCGCCGCGACCATTCCCCCGCAGCGACAAGATGCCGGAGCGCCTCCTCCCGACTCCCCTTCATCCAGGCATCCAGGCCCAGAAAGTTGTGCGCATCGGCCTCTGATTTCCCGAAATCGGCTGCGGGAAGAAGCCGTTCCAACTTCGTTTGCCGGAGCTGCTGATTCAGCGCAAGGACATTGCGGAGATGGGTTTCGCCGGCTGCGGCTTCCTTCCGGGTCGCCGGTGCGCCGTTCACACCGTAGATCGCAAGCAATTGGGGAAGGCGGTCGGAGAGAATTCCGGCGATCCCCGCGTCGAGTTCCGTATCCCGCCGCAGAATCCGGAGGTAAGGATCATCCGGGAACGCGGCGTTGTCCTGGAGCGCCCGGTTCAAGAGCGATAGGGCGCGGTGGAAATCCCCCTGCAGCAGGGCGCGGTGGCCCTCCAGATATGCGGGGAAGGCGGTCAGCGGCGGCGCCTTCCATTTTTCCCCGGCCTCCCGGATCAGGCCGAGCGCCTCATTCTCCCGGTTAAAATGGAACAGCAGAATAACCTTTCGACTCCATGCCGTTGCCTCGCCGCTCCGGTTCTTTCCGAGGACGAACCCATTGGCGGCCTGGTCCAGAAAATGGAGGGCCTTGTCCACTTCTCCCCGTACGGCAAAGTGGTCGGCAACGGCAAGCAGGGTCAGCGGAGCGGCCTCATCGGCGGCGGCAGGGATACGGCGAAGGCGATTGAGGTATTCTACTGGAATTTCAGAATCATAAGGGCCTTTGATTTCGACCGGCGGCGACG
>MNZQ01000053.1 GCA_001873745.1 Syntrophaceae bacterium CG2_30_58_14 | reverse complement strand
GGTAAGTCAAGGCAATGAAGCAGGATGACTGAGAGATGGGCATGGTCGATAACCCGTGAGCCACGACCAGATGGGGCGCGCCACGCAGGATTCGATCGCTCCCCTTGTCCCAGGAGTCCACGACCCTGTCCATGTGCATCAAAAGGGCAAATTCAGCCCTCTGTGCAAGCAGGGAACGCATCCAGTCCGCCACCAGTCCGCCCAGGCGTCTTGCCTCTGTCGGGTCTTCAATAACCAGCCAGTGTACAGATTGACTGTTGTGACCCGTGGGTGCATAGCGAGCGGTTTCGATCAGCTTCTGCAAGAGATCACGCGACACCCGTTTTTCCTTGTAGCTGCGAATCGATCTTCGGGAGCGCAAAAAATGCTCACAATGTTCCGGGCTGAGAAGCAGCTCTTTTTGTACGGGAAGACAATCCTTCGGAGACATTGTTTTTAGAGACAATGCCTCATGAGGGCAGATTGAAACGCAATGACCGCAGTGGATGCAAAGCTCTTCGGCTCCGTCAATCGGAGTGGGAAAGCCTTCTTTCCCAATGATTTCAATAAGTTTTGCCGGGCATTCGGCCACGCAGAGCCCATCCCGCCGGCATTCTTTTTGATCAACGGTAAAAAGAGACATGGTTTATCCTTTCCTCTTAACCCCGTTTTCCCGTAGAAATTGTTCCAGGACCTCATAGGGTTGAGCCCCAACCACTGTCTGGTCATTGAGCACAAAGGTTGGAACTGACGATATTCCTATTTTATCAACAAGCGCCCAATCGGAATCGACAGACTCCTTGAAGGCTCTCATTTGTAATGCTTCTCTAACTTCATTTTCGGGAAGTCCAACGGCTTTTACCAGTCCCATCAATACATCAGTTTTAGCAATATTACCGCTCAGTCGATAGCCAATTTGCCAGCTTTCCCGCGATTTTCCTTTTTCCCTTCGTGAATGAAAATAGTAACTGCTTGAGGTTCAACTTTGAAATTTTTGCAAACAGCTTCGGTGATATCCTTAACGAGTCCTCTCTTTTGTTCGACTGTTCTTCCCTCATCGGCTTCGACAATAATTGTAGGCATATCCCTCTCCCTCCATTTTCGCACCACAATGCGTTTTCATCCTTCGTTGTGCCCAACCCGGGCATGGGGGTTATTCCCCGGTCTGTTTCGCTTTTCGGGTCGCTCTTGCTGCAGCGAGCTTACCTCCCAAGCCCCTGTCCAGAGCCATCTGACGTCTCTTTGCAACATATTCCATGGCTGCCAGCGGCTGGTCCTTGGGGATCTTGAATTGCTTTCTGTATTGACCGGGCTTCAAATTGTGAGCCGCAGTGAGATGGCGTTTCAGGGTTGTCAAACCCTTCTTTCCGCAAATCATGCAGCCTACCTGATCCGGCTTGAATGCCTCTTCGATGGTCAGGGCCGGCGCCGGAGGGATGGCAGGTTTTTCCTCTGTAATTGCTTCGACAGTTTTCTGCGCTTTTCTACCCCGCTTCTTGGGTTCCTGGTCTGAGATTTCAATTTTACCCTTTCCCAAGCCTTCCAGTGTCGCATAGACCATTTTGATATCCTTCAACAGGTCGTCCGACGACATTTCAGTTACTGATGCATGGGCGATAACGATGTCCGCTGTTAAGTCGATTAAGTCTGTAGCCATGGTGTGTGTCCTCCTGGTTGGTTTGTATTTTCATGCTTCCCTGATTATTAAAGCATTTTCCCGGTAGAGGCAAGATAAATGTGGGTTCATTCTATCGGGCGATTCTGAGAAGTATGTCCATCTACTCATTCACCTTCACCATCTCCGTCGTCACCGCGCCGTTTTTTACCCGCACCAACACGATATGGCAGGCCGGTTCACCGGGAAAGCCGAATTTGAGCAGGGGCGCGCCCCGTCCTACATCTCCTGCGAATAAGCCCTGAATCGTCACGGCATTCTGCTGCAATCCCCGGTGGTCTGCACCGCACTGACGCTCAGCGCGGCGGTCGGTTCGGCCCGGAACGTCCAGTACGGCAGGGTGACGATCGAATTTTCCCATCTCGCCCCCCGCTCTGCACCGGCTTGTAACGATAACGGCTTCGGCCCCGAAAGGCGACATCATGTTTTCATCATGTCCTTGATCTCTTCCTTCAGGGCGAGTTTGCTCACCTTGCCGCTGGCCAAGAGCGGCAGGAGCGGCCGAATGATGAATTTCTTCGGAACCTTGAAGTTCGCAAGCTTCGTGCGGCACAGTTCCCGCAGTTCCTCTTCCGTCACTTCCTTGCCCGGCATCGGCATAACGAAAGCCCAGCCGACTTCCTGGTAGATCTCATCGGGGACGCCCATTACGGCGGAGAAGAGCACGCTGGCATGCGTTTCAATAACCTCTTCGATTTCGCGTGGATAGACGTTCTCGCCGCCGGTCTTGAACATCTCCGACTTCCGGCCGGTGATCGTGATATACCCCCGTGCATCCTTGAAGGCCAGGTCGGAGGTGTAATACCAGCCGTCTTTGTCCATGACCGCCGCCGTGGCCTCGGGTTTGTTCAGGTATCCCTTGAACATGAACGGCCCCCGAACGGCGATCTCCCCGATTTTTCCATCCGGCAGTTCCCGGCGGTCGTCAGCGACGATTTTAAGCTCGAAGGGCGGCGCGATCTTGCCCGCGGTCTTGAGCAGGGTGTTGATATCGTCGCCTTTTTCGGTGTAGGTCACGAAACCGCAGACCTCCGTGCTGCCGTAGCCCGTGATCAGCATGGACCCTGTCTGCCCGCAGATTCCGGAAAGGACGTCGACCATGACCTTCGGGGCGGCGGCGCCGGCCCAGGCCATGAGCCGGACGTGGCTGAAGTCGATCTGGAAGAATTGGGGCTGTTTCATCTGGAGGAGGAACATCACCGGGACCTGGCCGAACATCGTGATCTTTTCGTTCTCGATGGTCTTAAGCGCGCCCACGGGATCGAACTGTTCCATGAAGATCAGCGCGCCGCCGGCCATGATCGCAGCGAAGCCGATTTCCACGTCCGCGGCAACGTGATTGATCGGGAAGTGGAGGAGGCACCGCGTCTCCTCGTTGACATAGAACTTCAACACCTCCACCTTGATGTTCTCGACGATGCTTGCATGCGTGTGGACGACCCCTTTGGGCTTGCCCGTGGAGCCGGAGGTGTACATGAGGAGGGCCTCGTCGTCGGGATGGATCTCTGCGGCGCGTTTTGTTAGGGCGGCGTCGAATTCCGGTCGGGCTCTATCGACAAAATCCCCGAAACCCTCGGCGCCTTCCACCGGTTCGCCGATGATGAGGACCTTCTTCAGAAACGGAAATTCCCGCTTGAGGGCCGTGATCGTTCCCGCCAAATCGTTGCCGAGGAAGGTGCGCACGGCGATGAGGATCGCCGGCTGCGCGTCGCCGATCTGATAGCGGAGCTCATCGAGGGTGAACTTCGGGTTCAACCCGAGCCACATCGCCCCGACCTTGCCCGCCGCCATGTAGCTCAAGAGGAATTCGTTGCGCGCTGCGGACAAAAGCGCGATCCGGTCGCCTTTCTCGACGCCGATTTCCAGATAGGCCCGGGCGATCCGGTCCATGCGTTTCTTGAAATCCCCCCAGGTCAACCGTTCTTCGCCGAAGACGAGCGCCTCCGCCGCCGGTTTCGCCTCCGCCCATTTTTCGACGTAGTGCCAGGTCAAATTCAAATCCTTCCAGCCCATGATTCTCCTCCTTTCGATGGATGATTATTCCGACAAGGTGACAACGCCGTCGCTGACAACCCTTTTCCCGTCGGCGTTCAGGACGGTAAAAAACAGATGCGTATGGTCGCCGTCTGACTGTCGTCCGAAAAGTTGCACGCGGATTTCACGGCCCGGGATGACCATTCCCGTGAAACGGCAGGCGATGGATTTCACGCGCCCGGGATCGCCGGCCGCTTCCCGGTCGATCATCTCCCGCACCCCCAAGGCCAGGGTCGCCGTCCCCTGGTAGATGATATCGGGCAGCCCGACCTGGCGGGCGAATTTCACCGACGTATGGATGGGAAAGCAGATGTTCGTGCAGCCGTCGTAAACGAAGGGCGCTGTCCGGTCGATGGGAATGGTCACTTCCCAGAGGCGCGGACCCTGAACGGCAGCAGCGGGTACGATGGGGAGCTGCTCCGCCCCGGCGCCGGCGTCGGTGCAGCGGACCCCCCGCATCATGCCGCCGATATGCTCGGTGAAGACGATGTCGCCCGTCGGATCGTGGGCGTCATAGCGGAGAACCATCAGGGCTCCGGCCTTGTGGGGGAGGATGGCGGCCAGCCGGCCCCGGATGGTAAGGCGGTCGTCCGGCCGGACGAGGCGGTGGAGCTGCAGGTGTTCGGTATAGTGGACCTGGGTGGCGACGATCTGGGAGGGGAAGTCGGGGGCTTCGATGTATTCCCCGATGCGCTCCGAGATCGGCCAGGTCACGGCCACACAGAACATGGGGGGGGCGACGATGCCCTCCTGCCGCTCGTCGTCGAGGTAGCGGGGGTTGGCGTCGCCCAGGGCGGCGGCGTAATTCGTCGTCTGCCGCCAGGTGATTTGTGTTTCCATGGGTTTCAAGGGGGCGCCGACAAAGCGGGAACTGATTTCCATGATCTTCCTCATCGTTTCAGGGGCTCTGTTTTTAAATGCCTAGAGCCGTAAGGTTTTTTAAGCTCGGCGCTTCCGGCCGTTTTCTACCGGATCGCATCCAGCGCCCGGAGCTCCCGCCGGAGGACCTTCCCCACGGCGCTCTTGGGGAGGGCGTCCAGAAACGCGATTCGCTTCGGCGCCTTGTAGGCCGCGAGGCGCTCCCGGCAATATTCGATGATCTCCGCTTCGGTCAGCGACTCGCCGGGCTTGACGACGACAAAGGCCTTGATCGTCTCCCCCCGGTACGCGTCGGGGACGCCAACGGCGCAGGCCTCGAGGATCTTCGGGTGGCCAAAGAGAACATCGTCGATCTCCTTGGGGAAGACGTTGTAACCGCCGGCGACGATCATATCCTTCTTCCGGTCCACGACCGAAAGGTGCCCCTCCTCGTCCAGAAACCCGATGTCCCCCGTATAGAGCCAGCCGTCGCGGAGCGCGTTCGCCGTCTCCTCGGGTTTATTATAGTAGCCCGTCATGAGCTGGGGACCCTTGATGCAGATCTCGCCCGCCTCCCCGGCCGGCAGCTCCCGCAGGCCTGTCTCCAGATCGACGATCTTGAGATCGGTATTGGGGAGGGGAACGCCGACGGTGCCCGGCTTGGCCTTCCCCTTCCAGGGGGTGCAGGTGGCAAAGGCGGTGTTTTCGGTGAGACCGTAAACATCGAAGATTCCCTTGCCGGTCAGCGCCTGGAGCCGCTTCACCGTGTCCGGCGCAAGCGGCGCCGCCCCGGCGAAGAACCCCTTGATGAATGACAGATCCATCTTCCGGAACGCCGCCCGGTTCAGGAGTCCCACGAAGATCGTCGGGACGCCAGGGAGGAAGCCGGGCCGGTATTTCTTCAGCATCTCCATGATGACCACCGGTTCCGGCCGCGGGATCATGATGTTCGTCCAGCCCGCCCAGATGGTGAGGTTCTGGCTCACCGAGTAGCCGGCGGAGTGGAAGATGGGATAGACCCCCATGAGGCTCTCCTCGCCGTCTTTGAGGTCCGGAAACCAGGCCCGGAACTGCTGGACCACCCCCGAGATGTTTGCATGGGTCAGCATCGCCCCCTTGCTTGCCCCGGTCGTGCCGCCCGTGTAGATGAAGGCGGCCGTCTCCTCCCAGCGGGCGGCGATCGGGACGGGGTCATCGGGGTATTTCCCGATGATATCGAGGAAAGGGTGGATGCCGGGCCCCGGAACGACCTTCAGATGCAGCCTCGGTTGCAGAAGGGGGATAAGCTGCCGGGTTGGAAAGGGGAGGTAGTCGTTGATGTGGCAGGGGATGATCGTCTCGATCTTCGTTGCGGCCTTGATCTTCAGTGCGCGGGGCAGCAAGAGGTCCAGGGTGATGAGGAAGCGCGCGTCGGAGTCGTTGAGCTGGGCCTCCAGCTCCCGCTCCGAGTAGAGGGGGTTGTTCATCACCGTGACGGCGCCGAGGCGATAGCAGGCGTGGTTGGCGATCACATGCTGGGGAATGTTGGGCAGTAGGGTCGCCACCTTGTCCCCCGCCCGAACACCGAGAGCGGCGAGTGCCCGCGTGAAGCGGTTGACCAGGGATTCCAGTTCCCGGAAGGAGATCTTCCGGCCCAGGTAATGGAAGGCGGTCCGGTCGGGGAATCGCCCGGCCGTCCTCCGGAGCGCCTCCGCCATCGTGATCCGCTCCGGCTCGATCGCCGGCGGGACCCCCGCGGCGTAGGATTTGTGCCAGATCCGCTCAAAGCCCATTGCTGATCTCCTTTCGCGCTGTTCATTTCCCGGCCAAACCATAACATCAATCCCCTTGATCGGCAAGTCTTTATATTTATAGTAAAATGTAAGTACTCAGGAAGATAGGCTGAAGGGTAATAGGCTGAAGGCTGAAGACTGTCAGGACGCTTCCCCTTCAGCCTTCGGCCTTCGGTCTTCAGCCTAAATACCTAAGTAGTTACGTAAAAATGTTGTTGACACGGGAGGTTGCTTTTCTTACAATCCCGCACAATAGAGGTAGAAAGATGAGCAACGTGGTGAAGGTTCTGGGACTCTTCGGCAGCCCCCGAAAGGGCGGGAACACGGAGCTGCTCCTCGACGAGGCGCTGAAGGGGGCGGCCGCGGAAGGGGCAACGGTGGAAGGGATACACCTGTCGGATTGCAGAATTGCCCCCTGCCGGGAGTGTCTTGGCTGCTTCAAAGCCGGGGCCTGTGTCATCACTGATGAGATGCAGGGGATTTACCCGCGTCTTCTGGAGGCGGATATTGTCATTCTGGCCTCGCCGATCTTTTTCTACGGGATAACCGGTTGGGCCAAGGCGATGGTTGATCGCGTTCAGGCGCTGTGGGCCAGAAAGTACGTGCTTCACGATCCTGCATTAGGGAAAGAAAGCATCAAGAGGCGGGGCTTTTTTATTTCCGTGGGCGGGACCAAGGGTCCGCGTGTGTTCGATGGGGCCATTCTCACGGTTCGGTATTTTTTTGATGCCTTCAATACCGATTATACCGGTGAACTGCTCTTCCGGGAGGTTGACGCCTGCGGGGACATTCGGAAAAATTCCGAAGCGCTTCCGCAGGCCTTTGCCGCCGGCGGGAAACTGGTTTCAGATCTGCGCAATACCCAAGTTGATGCGCCCGGGAAAACAGGAGGATTCCATGGATAGTCTTCGGCCGTACCGTTCTTTCGTGAGCTACATCGATCGCAGCCGGGAGTACTACGCCGCCCAGGGCTACTCCAAGCCTTACGCCTGGGCCCACCACGACGATGTCCCTTTTACCCCGCTGCCAAAGCCGCTCTCCTTGTGCCGTGTGGGATTGGTAACGACCGCCGGCAGAACGACGGCGGAGGGGATGATCGGGGCCGGGGGGTTGAAGCGGGATCCCTATGCGGCGCCGGCGGACCCGCCGCCGAAAAGCCTGTTCACGGACGATCTGTTTTGGGACAAGAAGGCGACCCACACCGACGACGTCGACAGCTTCCTGCCGGTAACCCGCCTCGCTGAACAGGCCGCCGGCGGGCGTATCGGGTCGGCGTCGCCCCGCTTCTACGGAGTGCCCACCGATTACAGCCAGAGCCGAACGTTGCAGGGCGCCGCCCCCCGGATCCTCGAGTGGTGCCGCGAGGATGGCCTCGGCGCCGTGATCCTCTTGGCGCTTTGACCGGTTTGCCACCAGACCGTGAGTCTGGTTGCGAGGCATTTGGAGGCGAACGGCGTTTCCACGGTGATCATGGGCTGCGCGCGGGACATCGTTGAGGAGTGCGGCGTCGCCCGCTTCGTGTTCACCGATTTTCCGCTCGGAAATCCCGGCGGGAAGCCCTGGGACAAGGAGATGCAGCGCTCGATCGTGGGAAGCGCGCTCGATCTGCTGGAGCGGGCCTGGATGCCGCGCACCACGATCCAGACGCCGTTTCACTGGGAAAACGACACATGGCGCGACGCCTTCATGCGGGTGGACGACGGCAACCGCGAGGCGCTTGCCCGGGCAGGGGAGGAGCGTCGCCGCCGTCAGGCCGAAGTCAAGACAGGTCGGTGACCCTTGGGATCGGTTCAACAGGTTCCTTTTCCTAACCTCCATGCCCGAGGTGAGCACAACGAAGGATCAACACCCCCACCCCTTCCTCCCCCGTCGAGGGGAGGGTATTTGCATATAACAGAGCTAATTGCAAAACTCCCAATTCTGTCATTCCCGCGACGTTTCCGGGCGGGAATCCAGTTTGTAACGGCCTGAAATCATGGGTGCCCGATAAGAGCAATCGGGCA
>MNZQ01000148.1:8391-8467 GCA_001873745.1 Syntrophaceae bacterium CG2_30_58_14 | reverse complement strand
CAGCAACGGGACGCTCATACCGAAAGGGTCTGCGCCTTTGACTCCTATCATGTTGCATTGACGCCATACCTCAAAC
>MNZQ01000148.1:0-8379 GCA_001873745.1 Syntrophaceae bacterium CG2_30_58_14 | reverse complement strand
TTAAGCTTAAGATGGTGGTCAAAAAGCTTGAGAATCATCAGCACACAAGCGGGACCACATGTGAATTCGGAGCTTTGGGCATAGTAGGGTATTTTGAACCTCATGGACTGCCTTCCTAATAGCTTGATGTTGACGATCATTTTCGGTTGACTTATCTATCAACATAGTCATATCATTCGCATAAAAGCAATATAATTAAACATTTAAGGAGACAACGATCATGAACAAATCGGACCTTATCGCAGCTCTGGCCGCTAAGGAAAACCTGACTGAAAAGCGCTGAGAAGGAAGGAAAGCGGTATCAACTTCAGTCCTCAAAAGGGCGCGGTGACAGAGGACAAGATTTTTCTTTCCGGCCGACCGTGCCCATGGGTACTTTTTATCAAACCAGCCAGGATGTTGCATCCTTATTGAAAAATGTTTCGAGGGGAATCCCCTGTCCCCCCACGAGGAGCGCCCGCGCCTGGGGATAGCGGTCGCGGAACCGCGTCAGGCCGGAAGCCTTGCTACTCCGGCCGCTTTTGACCTCGATGGCCCAAATGTCCCGTCCCCTGGCGACGACGTAATCGACCTCGTGATTCCCCTCCCGCCAGTAGGTGAGCTCGTATTCCACCGAAGGGAGGCTGTTGCAGAGATAGGCGCCGACGGCATTTTCCACCAGCCGCCCCCACCAGATCGTGTCGCCGAGGGCGTCGGTGAATGTCCGCGTCGAAAGGGCGTTGACCAAGGCGTTGTTCCACAGGACCAGCTTCGGGCTGCTTCCTCGCTTTCGCTGTTTCCCCCGCGAGAAAAGTTCCAGGCCGCTCGCCAGAAAGGCCGATTCGAGGAGCTTCAGGTAATGGGCCAGGGTCGTCGTGTTCCCGGCGTCATGGAGTTGGCCGAGCATTTTGGTGTAGGAGACGAACTGGGCCGGAAGGGTGGCCGCCAGGACGAAGAGATGGCGCAGCAGGACCGGCTTGGCGATCTTGCTCATCTGGAGCACATCGCGGGCGAGGACCGTTTCGATAAGGGAGTCGGTGATGTAGCGCTTCCATGACGATTCGTTTTCCGTGAAGGATGCGGCCCCCGGATAGCCGCCGAAGAAGATCCACTGCTCCAGATTCCAGCCGAAGGCGGCGCGGCACTCCGCATACCCCCAGTGGTTGCAGCGATGCAGAAAGAACCGGCCCGCCAGACTCTCGGTCAGCCCCTCCTGCATCAACAGGGAGGACGAACCGAGGATCAGGACGCGGATCTCCGGCGCTGCCGGGCGGCTGTCCCAGAGGAGCTTGAGGGTCTCGCTCCATCCCCGCACCTTCTGCACCTCGTCGAGGATGAGAAGCAGCGGGCCGCCCGATGGGCCGCCGTCGGCAACGGCGCGACGCCACTGGGTCTCGATCCAGGCCGAATCCAGAGGGACCGGGCTGTCGGCGGTAGCGTATACTGTTCGAATGCCGATTGATTCCTCAATCTGGCGGGCAATGGTGGTCTTGCCGACCTGCCGGGGGCCGATCAGGACATGGATCACCGGCGTCGGCCGGGAAAGTTCCGTGCGCAGGGTCGATAAAAGGGGACGTTCGTAGCTCATAATGGCCTTATATCAAAGGACTTCAATCGATGCAAGCTATTTTACTCAACGGCTGAGTAAAATTACTCAATCATAAAAGGTCCCGGGCCTTTGTTTCCGGCTCGTGATAGCGTCGGAAGAGATGGGTAAAGGTCGTATGGGTGAAGATGCTGTTGATGACGGGCACACGGAGGAGAAGCGAAAACAGCCAGTAGGCCGCCGCCATGGATGCCAGCAGGTAGGCGTATTCCAGTGAGCGCGACAGCCAGCGATTCATGATAAATTCGCCGGTGTAGGGAACAAGGAGATTCAGGAGATACATGGAGACGCTGGTCGATGAGACAAAATAGAGGATGACCGCCCAGGAATGGCCTGCCTCGACGGCCTTCTCCGGACAGTAGGCCATGCAGCGCATGCAGCTTTCACAGTTGTAGGTCCAGTAAGGCCATGGTTTTTCGCCGCCTTTCATCTTGATGCCGCCATAGGAACAGTTTCCGGCGCACAGGCCGCAGCCGTTGCAGTCGTTGTTGGCAAAAAAGAGCTTGGCCAAAAAGAACCGTCCCACCAGGAGGTAGCCTATCGAAATGGGCACAAGTAAAAATCCGATCAGCAGACCGATCCAGCCGCCGAAAGACCTCTTGCCTTCCAGTATCCTCGCGAAAAAAGCGAGTGTCCTGGTCCTGGCACGGTTCATGATGCCGGCCGCCTTTTCCGGCGTCGGCGCCGGATAGGCGACGACCCAGTTGGCGGGCATATCGACCGCCATAACGCCCCGCACGTTGAATCCTTTCAGCATGAGAAGAAGCGCCATCAGGTAACAGGCCGTTCCTTCCACGCCGGGGATGTATCTATTGCCGATCTTGGAACCGCCGCGGCCGACGATCGCAAAGGCGTGCGCTCCTCTCCCCCGGGGAAGTCTCAACACAAACCTGATCATGGGCCAAGGGGCCGTGAAGCCGTGGGTGGACATCACAAATCCGAAAAGGGTCTCCCGTTCCACGGAGATGGAGGCCGGATGCGTGGCCGGAACAAGGTTCAAGCCCGCTTCCAGACCGTGCTTGGCCGCCTCGGACTCGATCCACCTGGTGTTGCGGTAAGAGTTGCCGGTGCCGCTCATGAAGAACAGCGTGAGCTTTCTGTATCCCAGTTTTTCCGGCCTTCCAGACGCCTCTTTCGGAACCATGGTGTTTTCCTCCTTCCGGGAGCCTTTTATCTTCGATCATCCCTACCATAAATATCGAGGATATTGCATCACTGATTACGCCCGGAAGTCTTGCATTTTCTTTCAGGCGGACGGTTTGTGGAAGGTAGCCGGATTCTATACGAATAAAAAAATGACATTGCAAACCCAGAAAAAAATCTATACAGAAATGCAAAAAATATTACTCTTTTATCTACCGTGGCTTATTAATATCACCTGTTGAATGGAAAGGAGGATGCGGTTTTGAATTTGGCGACTGATGTTCCGCGGATCATTCTGGGAACCATGAACTTTGGAGAGCAAGTCGATGAAATTGTAGCAGATCATATGCTGGCGATGTTCCTCGACCGTGGTTATAAGGAAATTGACACGGCCTATAAGTATAATGATGGTGCGTCCGAAGAAATGCTGGGCCGTCTTCTCACGCCCGAGCGTCGGGGCAAAGTCTATCTGGCTACGAAAGCAAGCCCTCTCAGCGGAGGCGGTTTGGGACCTGAAAACATCGTCAAGCAGGTCAACACCTCCTTGCGTCGATTAAAAACGGATTATATCGATCTTCTTTATCTGCATGCGCCGGACCCAAAGATCCGCATTGAAGTCACACTGGAGGCATGTGAAAAGCTTTTCAAAGATGGTAAGTTCAGAGAACTCGGGCTCAGTAATTATGCCTCCTGGCAGGTGGCGGATATATGGCATATTTGCCGGCGTAACGGGTGGATGATCCCATCGGTTTACCAAGGAAGGTACAACGCGATCACCCGGGATGTGGAAAGCGAGCTGTTCCCGGCTGTCCGCAATTTCGGAATCAGATTTTACGCATACAATCCGCTTGCCGGCGGTCTTTTGACCGGAAGATATTCTCAGATCGGTAACGTGCCGCGGGAAGGCAGGTTCGCGCTCAAGAGCGCATACCTGGACCGTTTTTGGAAGAAATCCTACTTCGATGCGATCGAAGTTGTCCAAAATGCCTCCGAGCAGGCAGGGCTGTCTATGATCCAGATGGCTCTGCGTTGGCTTCTGCGATACTCCTTTTTGAAAGGTCCGATTGGAGATGGGGTGATCCTTGCGGCATCGAATCTGAAACAGTGGGAATGCAATTTGAACAGCCTGAGCGGAGAACTTCCGATGAAAGTGGTGGAGGCGCTCGATCGGGCTTGGGGAATAACCCGTCAGGATTGCCCCTCGTATTCCAGGGCATAAAGTAATTTCCTGTTTTCCGTGCGATCCCAACCTTCAGGAGGAAGCCATGAACGAACAACGGATGCCCGTTTCCGCCATCGAGACCCCGGCAGTCATCGTCTATATGGATGTTCTGAAATCGAACATCGCAAGGATGTCGCAGCTCGCCCGCGAGGCGGGGGTCAGGCTGCGCCCCCATACGAAGATTCACGAATGCCCGGAGATCGCGAAGATGCAGATTGCCGCCGGCGCCTGCGGCATCGAAGTCGGGGCGATCGAGCGGGCCCTCTGCATGGCCGAGGCTGGGATCGATGACATCCTCATCGCCCACCCGTTCTACGGCGATCACAAACTGGCCATCCTGCGGCGGCTCCTCGATAAGCCGGGTTTGAAGATCACCGTGATGGTGGACATGATCGAGCAGGCGAAGGGGATCTCCCGGATGGGGGAGGCACTGGGCAGGGCGATTCCCACGCTGCTGAAGGTCAACACGGGAGGAGACCGGTTCGGTGTTCGTCCGGGCGAACCGGCGTTGCTTATCGCAAAGCAGCTCTGCCGTCTGAAGGGAATTGTCTTCGATGGCATCTATGTGCACGAGTCGGGCGGGAAACCGACCCCGGAGGGGATGGAACGTCTGGCCCTCGACTCCGCCACGATGGCGGTGGAAACGGCGCGACTGCTGACGAGAGAGGAGATCCCCGCGGCGCATGTCTCCGTCGGGGCTTCGCCGACGCTCCGGGCCACCTGCGCCCTGCTGAAGGGGAGGCAATTCCCCGAGATCACGGAGATCCACCCGGGACACTGCGCAATCGGCGACATGTGGCACGTCCGTGCGCGGGTCCATTCGCGTGAGGCGTGCGCGGCGGCGATCTTGTGCACCGTGATGAGCGCCGCCGATCCGCGGCATGTGGTGATCGACGCGGGCTACAAGACCTTCGGGGCCGATTCGCTGATCCAGTATCGAGAGATGCCCGGATTCTTCTGGCAGGGGAAACCGAGTTTCGGTTCGGTGCCGGGTCGGGAGGACCTCTGGCCGGGACGGATCTCCGCGGAGACGGCGTGCGTGCAATACATGGACCCGGATATCGCTCCCGAAAAACGGCTTGGAATCGGGGATCGGCTGGAAATCGTCCCCAACAACGCGACGCTCGCGATCAGCATGCAGCAGAAGATCTACGGCATCCGGGATGGGATGGTCGAGAGGATCTTCGCGGTGGCCGGAAGATCGAAGTAGCCAATTTTACGAAAAAATTCTCCATGAGATCCTGAACGGCGGGAGGGCGCCAATCCAGGCGTTGCCGGGGAATTGGCGCGCCGCCTACTTGAACAGGTTGCGGAAGAAGTCCCCGACGCTGCGCATTCCCCTGCGGATGGTATCCACGACAAGGTTCACGGGATGGAGAGGGCACGTTTCCTTCGGCGCCGTCCCCGTGAGGTAAGCTTCCCGCAGTGTTTGAGGGCATGAAGCGGTGGCAAGGTACCCGGACTCGGGATCGATCACCGCGGTCTCCACCCCCTCCGGCCGGGTCAGGGCCGGAGGCCCGGATTGGGGGTAGAGGGCTCGCAGGAACCGCGCCCAGATGTGGAGCGCTCCACGCGCTCCGGTCAGCCCCGTATCTGCGCCGGAGTCGTAACCAACCCACACGGCGCAGACCACGTCGGGGGTGTACCCCACGAACAAGGAGTCCCGGTTGCCATCCGTCGTTCCGGTCTTCCCCGCTGCCGGGAAGTAAATCCCCATGGCCTTTGCCGATTTTGCCGTACCGCGCTCCAGTACCCCTTCCAGCGCATAGCCGGTAAGGTATGCCGCGCGCGGGTCGATGGCCCGCTCCCGGTGAACCTTCTTCGCCGTGAGGATATCTCCGTCCGCCGTGGTCACGGAGAAGAGGGGAAACGGGTCGAAACGGATACCCCCGGAGGCGATCGTCGTGTATGCATAGGCGAGTTCCACCGGCGTGACTTCGAAGCTCCCCAGCGCCATCGAGGGGACTTCTGAGAGTGGGCTTGTGATACCCGCCGCACGCGCGGTTTTGAGCACCTCCTTCAGACCGACGTCGTTCGCCAGCCGGACGGCGGCCGTGTTTACAGAATCCTCGATGGTCTTCCGGATCGTCATGGTTCCGTATCTCTTCCTATCGAAATTCGCCGGCGTCCAGATCCCCTCCTTGGTAGGGATGGAGACCGGCTCACCGGACACCATCGTAGAGAGCGTCTTATCTCCGTTGCCCTGCGTCGCGAGCGAAAGCGCCGTCAGGAGGATGAAGGGCTTAAAAGCGCTCCCCGGCTGACGTTTCGCGTCCGTCGCCCGGTTGAACTGGGTTTGCCCGTAGTCCCGCCCGCCGACCATGGCGGTCATCTCCCCGGTTGTGGGATCCACGGCGACCAGCGCAGCCTGCAGCGGTTCGCCGGCGGGACGGGCCGTTTTCTCGATTTCCCCGAGCCCCTGGGCGACGGCCGCTATGGCGGCGGCTTGGTGTGCGGGGTCGAGGGTGGTGTAGTAGTGGTACCCCGTGCGGTAGAGCTTCTCGCTTCCCAGCTCTTCCGCGGAGATCCTCTGGATGTAGTCCATGAAATACGATGCCTGGTGGACGGAAAAACCGCTTCGTGGCCGGATCCGCACCGGCGCGTTTGCAGCCCTGTGGAGCTCATCCTCCCGGATCATCTCAAGCTGGCGCATCCGCACCAGGACGGCGTTGCGCCGCTCCTTTGCCGCCTTGGGGTCCTTGAAGGGGGAGTACCGGTTCGGGGAGCGGATGATCCCGGCGAGCAGCGCCGCCTCCTCAAGGGAAATATCCTTCGCCGGCTTCGAGAAATAGAATCCCGCCGCCTCTTCGATGCCGTAGATCCCCCGAGGGCCCTCCTGTCCGAAGTAAATCTTGTTCAGATACATCTCAAGGATCTGTTTTTTCGAGTACCGCAACTCGATCATGAGCGCGAGTTCCGCCTCGCGTATTTTGCGCCCGAGGGTCTTCTTGGGGGAGAGGAAGAAGTTCTTCGCGAGCTGTTGCGTGACGGTGGAGCCGCCCTGAACGAACCGCTGCTCCTTGAGGTTGGCAAACAATGCCCGGCCGATCGCGAGGACGTCGATCCCGATATGGGAATAAAAGCGCGCGTCTTCAGACGCGATCACCGCATTCTGCAGGAACGGAGAAATGGCGGAGAGGACAACCGGGCGCCGGGACTCCATCTTCGGACCCATGATGCGGCCGATCTCCTCCGGTTCCAGGCGGATCGAGTCAAACTGCACACCGGCCGGGGAGACCAGCGACACGACCCGCCCGTCGCGAACCACGATCTCCACCGGGCCGCTATCGTGAGAGGATTTTTCGATTCCATGGTCGCGGGGGAATATCCGGATCTTCGCCGGCTCTTCGGAGAACGTCCCGGCTGTGGACGGCTTCCCCACGACTTTCCTGTAGGAGAGTCTCTGCAGCCGCTCGGCAAAGCGGAGGTTTCCGAGGTGGTGCCCCTTGCGGATCTCCGTGGGGCGGCCATAGAGGATTGAGGGGGCTTCCCAGGCGTCCCGGGCAACTCCCCGGCCTACCTTGAAGTACAGGTAGCCGACGTGGAGCAACAAGGCCGCTGCGAGGACTGGAAGGAGATATCTTCGGATCAAAGCGTCCTTCCCGCCGATTCTATGAAGGGCCGAAGCATCGCCATCACGGCGATGATTCTGAATTTCTTATGCTGGAAATGAATAAGAACTTGCTTTTGCATGGCTGGAGGTTAAGAAAATCGACCTTTTATGTCAAGGGAATTTCGTTACGACATGCTGTGCCAGGACAGGATACGATTCCGGATCATTATATGCTGTTTGCTGTCTGAAATCATCAATTCTCCCCGCCACTCCCCACATCAGAGGATCCACGGATGTTTCGATGCGGGGAATCGTGAAGGCGGTGGCGGAGAATATCCGTAGGATCGAGAACAATCTCGAACCCCTTCACCTGAAGAAACCATCAGACGTCATCGCCATGGGAAGTGAAAAATGAAGAGATGTGTTGTCCTGGCAGGCAACTTCTTTCTTATCGCCAGGTTATTTCGGGTTTGTTTCGAGGGGGCATTCGCTGATAGCGGTACTTCGGATAACCGACCATCACAGCCCCGTAAGGCAGGTGACCCTGAGGCAAGGCCAGGGCCTCCTGCAGCGGGGGATGGAAATTGGCTGCGGCAGTAAAATAACCGGCCCAACAGGTGCCCAAGCCGAGAGACGGCGCCGCCAGCTCCAGGTAAGTCAAGGCAATGAAGCAGGATGACTGAGAGATGGGCATGGTCGATAACCCGTGAGCCACGACCAGATGGGGCGCGCCACGCAGGATTCGATCGCTCCCCTTGTCCCAGGAGTCCACGACCCTGTCCATGTGCATCAAAAGGGCAAATTCAGCCCTCTGTGCAAGCAGGGAACGCATCCAGTCCGCCACCAGTCCGCCCAGGCGTCTTGCCTCTGTCGGGC
>MNZQ01000188.1 GCA_001873745.1 Syntrophaceae bacterium CG2_30_58_14 | reverse complement strand
CCTGAAAGGTTGAGGCTTATGCAAGAAAGGCTGTTTCATCCGGGATTCAGTAATATACTTGGAGCCAATTGCAAAACTCCCCATTCTGTCATTCCCGCAACGATTCTGAGCGGGAATCTGGTTCTAACAGCTTGAAAAACCATATTCCCGATAGAGGCATTCGGGAATGACAAATGGTTTTGCAATTACCTCATACATAAGAACAGGAGGAAAAAGATGCCACACTTTGCAGCAAATCTGACATTTCTGTTTACGGAAGTCCCATTCATGGATCGGTTTTCCGCGGCGAAGCAGGCCGGTTTCGACGCCGTGGAGTTCATGTTCCCCTATGATTACAACATGAACGATATCAAGGCGCAACTCCAGGAGCTTGACCTCAGCCTTGTTCTGTGCAACCTCCCCGCCGGCGATTGGGCGGCCGGAGACCGCGGAACGGCGACCGACCCGGAGCGAAAACATGAATTCCGCGAGGGGATTGCAAAAGGAATCGAAGCGGCGCAGGCCCTCGGCTTCGAGCGGATGAACTGCCTGGTCGGCTTGAAAAAGGATGGCCTCTCCGATCAAGAGACCCGCGAAGTTCTGATGGAGAATATCCGTTATGCAGCCGGGGCGCTGGGCAAGGCGGGCGTCCAGTTGATGGTGGAGCCGATCAACCATCTCGACGTGCCTGGATTCGCGCTGAACAGTTGCAGTCAAGTCATCGAGCTTATCGAGGAGATCGGCCATCCCAATGCCTACCTCCAGTTCGACGTCTATCACGCCCGGCGCGAAAACGAAGATGTGGCGGCGATCCTCCGGAACCATTTCGGCAGGATCGGCCATATCCAGATTGCCGACTGCCCGGGCCGCCACCAGCCCGGCACGGGGGAAACGGACTTTAAGTCCCTTCTTGCGCAAATCGACCGCATGGGCTATCCGGGGTTTGTCTCGCTGGAGTACATCCCGTCGCCCGATACCTTGACTTCTCTCCAATGGTTGTCGGCGCACGGATACCGTTTAATAGAAAGGAGTAAAGAAAGATGAAAAAAATCGGTTTTATCGGACTGGGAATCATGGGAAAGCCCATGAGCAAGAATCTTCTGAAAGCAGGATATCCGCTCGTCGTCTATGACATCGTCGCCGCGGCGGTCGCTGAGGTCGTGCAGGCAGGGGCGGAAAAAGGCGCATCCCCGAGAGACGTCGCCGCAAAGGCGGACGTAATCATCACGATGCTCCCCAACTCACCGCAGGTGAAGGAGGTCGTCCTGGGGAAGGACGGCGTCATGGAAACCATGCGCCCCGGATCGATCCTGATCGACATGAGCTCCATCGCCCCGCTCGTCAGCCGCGAGGTCGCCGCCCGGCTTGCCGAAAAGAAGATCCGGATGCTGGACGCTCCGGTCAGTGGCGGGGAACCGAAGGCGATCGACGGAACGCTCTCGATCATGGTCGGAGGCAACCAGGCCGACTTCGATGAATTCCTGCCTGCCATGAAGACGATGGGCGCCTCCATCGTCCTCTGCGGTGAAATCGGGGCAGGAAACGTCACGAAGCTCGCCAACCAGATCGTCGTCGGCGCCAACATCGCCGCCATCTCCGAGGCCCTGGTTCTGGCCACCAAGGCGGGCGTCAACCCCGATCTCGTCTTTCAGGCCATTCGGGGCGGCCTGGCCGGCAGCACGGTGATGAACGCCAAGGCCCCGATGATGATGGACCGGAATTTCAAGCCCGGTTTCCGGATCAACCTCCACATCAAGGACCTGAACAACGTGCTGGACACCGCGAAAGAGGTTGCGGCGCCGACGCCGCTCACCGACGAAGTCATCAAGATGATGCTGTCGCTCCGGGATGAGGGAATGGGCGACGCCGACCACAGCGCCCTGGTCCGATTCTACGAAAAGAGCGCCGGGATCGAGCTGCACCGGTAAAAAATTAAGAAGAATATTCATGACATTGCAACATGCAAAACTGAATGGCTGGGTGAAGGAGGTGGCGGGCCTTTGCCGTCCCGATTCCATCCACTGGTGCGACGGCAGCCGGGAGGAGTATGACCGCCTGATGAAGCGGATGGTGGAAAGCGGCGTGGCCACGCCGCTTCAAAAACGTCCGCACAGTTTCCTCTTCCGCTCCGAACCGGGCGACGTGGCCCGAATCGAATCGCGCACCTATATCAGCACGGCAAACAGGGACGACGCAGGACCGACCAACAACTGGGTCGCGCCGGAAGAGCTGAAGGCAACGATGAAGAGCCTCTACGCAGGCTGCATGAAGGGCCGCACCCTGTTTGTGATCCCCTTTTCGATGGGGGCCGTCGATTCACCGATTGCGAAGATCGGCGTCGAGCTCACCGACAGC
This sequence comes from Syntrophaceae bacterium CG2_30_58_14, assembly GCA_001873745.1. GTDB lineage: Bacteria > Desulfobacterota > Syntrophia > Syntrophales > UBA5619 > UBA5619. Next base: position 6,265 of record MNZQ01000188.1, on the reverse strand, counting down.
CCCTACGTGGTCTGCAACATGCACATCATGACCCGCGTCGGCACAACCGTCATGGAAAAACTTGGCGCCGACGGAGAGTTCATCCCTTGCCTGCACTCCATCGGCGCGCCGGTCGCACCGGGGCAGAAGGATGCGTCCTGGCCCTGCGCCCCCCTCGATCAGAAGTACATCAGCCATTTCCCGGAGGAGAACCTCATCTGGTCTTACGGGAGCGGCTATGGAGGCAACGCCCTCTTGGGGAAGAAGTGTCTGGCGCTGCGCATCGCCTCGGCCATGGCGAAACGGGAGGGGTGGATGGCCGAGCATATGCTGATCCTGCGCCTGACGAATCCCGCGGGCAAACAGTACCATCTTGCGGCCGCCTTCCCGTCCGCCTGCGGCAAGACCAACCTCGCGATGCTCACGCCGACCCTCCCCGGCTGGAAATGCGAGTGCGTCGGCGACGACATCGCCTGGATCAAGATCGGTCCAGACGGCAGACCCTATGCAATCAACCCCGAATGCGGTTTCTTCGGCGTCGCCCCCGGAACCTCCTACGACTCCAACCCCGCCGCGATGGACACCGTGAAGGAGAACACGATTTTCACCAACTGCGCCCTGACCGACGACGGCGACATCTGGTGGGAAGGGATGGGCCCGGCGCCGAACCATGCCATCGACTGGAAGGGACGCGACTGGACTCCCGACGCCAAGGAACCTGCCGCCCATGCCAACGCCCGTTTCACCGTCCCGGCCAGGCAATGCCCGGTCATCTGCCCCGACTGGGAGAAACCCCAAGGCGTTCCGATCGACATCTTCGTCTTCGGCGGCCGCCGCACAAGCGTCATGCCGCTGGTCCATGAGGCCTATTCCTGGGACCACGGCGTCTTCATGGGCGCCACCGCTTCTTCCGAGACAACCGCAGCCAATATCGGCGCCGTGGGCAACCTCCGGCGCGACCCGTTCGCGATGCAGCCCTTCTGCGGCTATAACATGGCCGATTACTTCGGGCACTGGCTGGCGATGGGCGACCGCTTCGGCAAGCACGCCCCGCGGATCTTCTACGTGAACTGGTTCCGCAAGAGCCCGGAAGGGAAATGGCTCTGGCCGGGGTTCGGCGACAACATCCGGGTGCTGAAATGGATGTGCGAGCGGATCGACGGCACGGTTGGGGCCGTCGAAACCCCGATTGGCCTCATGCCCAAAGAGGGCGACCTCGACCTCACCGGGCTCGCCATTCCCGACGCGGATCTGAAGGAACTGCTCCGCATCGACGCCGATGCCTGGAAGGCCGAGATCTCCGATATCGAGAGACACTTCGGCCAGTTCGGCGACCGCCTCCCCGCAAGGATCAGGAGGCAGTTGGACGATCTTCGAAAACGTTTGGGATGACCCACCAAGCAGATGGCTGTCGGGCTAAAATTCTTCGTTAAAAGCACTTGGGAAAAGCCAACGATGCTGTTGAGGGGCGCAGAAGGAACCGGATTCTGGTCACTTGACGCCTGGATACCGATCTTCATTCGCGGCAAAGCAAAATATATTGCAACTTTTTTTGCTTTATGGCATAAAAAATCCGGTTCATCCGGCTCATGCTTACTTCCTCATTGGATCTACCTTTGTTGCGAGCACGCAACACTTCAAAAGAAGTCTGCTACCAGACTCATTCGATCGACCTTATTGAATACGGGATGAAACATGTGAAGGATTGGCAGCATTTTTTCGTTCCTGCATAATGCATTTGTTCTGAAATCTGGGTGATCCGGAAACGACGGGTGTGATTGTCCTCGATCCGGTCGATCTTGACCAAGATGTTGACGCCCTTCGAGGAGCCCTCCGGGACATCTCCGCCAGGAAATTCTTTTTGGTGAAAAGTCGCAAAGACGATATTTGCGACTTTTCATTGTTGATTTCTTGATTATTCTGTGTCATGAAACAGCCGGGAGTGCAGATATGAGCAAAGCGAAAGACTTATTGAATTTAACGGGCAGGCTAAAATTGGAGGATAAGGCCGCGCTTCTCCGGGAACGGTTCCAGGACAAGCCCGACTTTACCATTTCCGATGCCGCATCCGTACTTCAGGAAAAGCAATCGACGCTCTACTGGACCCTGCATAAGCTCACACAAGGCGGTTATATTTCCCGGACCGGACAGGGTCTGTACTCCTTCCAAAACAGGGGAGCAGAATCGATCCAACCGATCCTCTCAACGCTGGCAAGCAGGATACTCAATGTCCTCGGGGAAACCGGGCATGATTTCTTCATCTCCGGCCTGGACATCCTGACGGTGTTCATGGATCACGTCCCCGAGACCTATCCCGTTCTCCTATTCGCGGGGAAATCCGTCGTAGATGAGATCGCCGATATTCTTTCAAGGAATAAAATCGACGTCGTCCCCTATACCAATATCAAGGACTATTCTGCCATCCGGCGAATGTCCTCCGTGGGCGAGCTTGTCCTGCTGATCCCTACGCAGGAATTTGCCTATGCAGCCAACGGCCTGGCCACTTTTGAAAAGGCTTTTGTCGATCTCTATTACGAAGTCAGCCGGAGAAACTACCCCCTTTCGATTCAAGAGCTGGTCAGGATTTACCTCAACATGAGACGAAGAATGTCCCTGAATACAAACCGAATGGTCAAGATCGCTTCGCGCAGAAATATCCAGCAGGATATCCGGTATATCGTGGAGCACGATGCCATTACGGATGCCGCGATGGAATTTGTCGATAACCTGAGGAGGTAAAACCATGAATCCGAAAAATAATCTTCCTCCGGTTCATCTGGGTGAATTTCTTAAAGAGAATCTTGACGAATTGCGGATCTCTCAGGCTGAGTTTGCCCGCACTATTGGACTTTCGCCCATGAGAATATCCCACGTTGTCAAAGGAAAAAGACCTGTCACCGCTGAGATGGCCTTACTTTTCGGCAAGGCCTTTGGCCAGACGCCTCAATACTGGATCAACTTGCAGGCGACCTATGACCTCAAAATGGCCGAAAAGGTTGTCAGCCGCAGGATCGCTGGAATCCGTCAACTTGCGCATGCATGAGGATGAAAGGTGTTCCTGTCTTCTTGGTTATCTCATCCGGAATAATGATACAAAGAGTTCCTTGGACATATATATACGAATAATTTCCTACCAAATCTCCTCAAGATAAATATCATATAGCGGACACAGTTGCAAAAGGAGTTGGAATACCTCGGTCGGGTCATCGGCCTCGGCCAGTCCGTCATGGATCTTCAGCAGGAGGCGAAGTTCGCCAACCTGCGGGAGCTTATCGAATCCGCCGAGTATCAGAACGAAAAACTGCTCATCTTCACGGAACACCGTGACACCCTCGAGTATCTGCGCCGCCGCTTTGAGGCCCTGGGATACACGGGTCAAATATCATCCATCCACGGGGGCATGGATGTCGGAGAGCGGGAAGAGCAGCGCATCTTTTTCATGTCCCCGGAATTCCGCCGCCTCCAGGGAATTTCCGACGTTGACCGACCGAGTGCCCGCGTCCTTCTGGCTACCGATGCCGCCGGCGAAGGCATCAACCTCCAGTTCGCCTGGATCATGGTCAATTTCGACATTCCCTGGAACCCCGCACGTCTGGAGCAGCGCATGGGCCGCCTGCACCGCTTTGGCCAGAAACATCCGGAGGTCCGGATCTTCAACCTCGTCGCGGAGAACACCCGCGAAGGCGAAGTTCTGGCAACGCTGCTTGCAAAATTGGATGAAGCGCGCAAGGACCTCTATAACGACAAGGTCTTCGACGTCGTGGGACAACTGCTTCAGGATTTCTCCCTCCGTGATCTTCTGCGGGACGCCCTCCTGGAATCGTCGCCCCTTACCGCCAAACGGCGGATCGAGTCCAACTTCGCCACGCAGAAGCTCCGTCTGGCCGTCGAGGAGCAGCGGAAATCCGCCTCCTCCTTCGGCGACGTGGCAAAGCGTCTCGGCCAATTGAATAGCGAGGTCGAGGTGGAACAGTTCAACCGCCTCCTACCCGCCTACGTCCAAAACTTCATGGAAAAATCGGCCCCCCGTCTCGGCATCCGGATCGAGGGGGATCTGAGCGAGGCTGCCCGCTTTTCCATTGCCGGTGCGGAAGGCAAGTGGCTCTATCGCCTGGCGGACGCTTTCCCCAAGGGGCTTCCCGATTATTTGTCCGTCCAGCGGACACCCGTACTTCCGGATCCGGACCATCAGCGCTCTATCTTTCTCCGCCCCGGCGAAGTCGTCTTTGACACCGTCTGTGAAGAAACCATCGGCCGCTTTCAAACGGATGTTATGCGGGGCGCCGTATTCTGCGACCCCGCCACGGAGAAGGCATACTACATCGCCGTCTATACCTGTCAGATCGGGGAAAGGACCTCTCTTCGGGAGAAGACTTTTAGGACCCTCTCCGACCGCCGCTTGATCGGCATCCGGTGGGACGAAACGGAGGAGCCGACAGAATGTCCGTTCAATGCCCTTTTGTCCCTCCTTGCCGCACCGCGGTCCCTCATCTGGAAAGCGGGAAATCTCCTCCTGAACCCGGAGGAGCAGGTGCGGAAAGCGGATCGTTTTGCCCAGGCCCTGGCGGATTCCCTTTTTCTGCAGCAGGCCCGATCCCTGATCAAAGCGGAAACGGTCGCCCGGATCGACGATCTGGCCCGAGGGTATGATTTCATTGCCAGCGATCTGGCCAAGGACCGAGGCGATCTGGCCCGCCGCGTCCGCGAGGGAGATGAAGTCGCGATGCCGGCCCTGGACGATGTGCGCAACCGGCAGCGGCAGTTGGAGGAAGAGAAGACACAGAGCCTGCTGTACGAAGAGCGCCGGGCCGACCGGATGGAAATCATCAACCTGGAAAGGATCGCCGTCGCCCTGGTCGTTCCCGATCCCAGCCCGGCCGTCCGGGAGGCCTATGATCGAAACATCGAGGAGATGGCCGTGCGGATCGCCCGGAATTTTGAGGTGGATCGTTACAAGGCCCGCGTTTACGACGTCTCTTCCCCCCATCTCGCCCGGGGTTACGATCTGGAAAGCCACCGGGCGAATGGCGAGAAGGTCGTCATCGAGGTCAAGGGACGGGCGGGTCGCGGGGCAGTCCAACTGACGGAGAACGAGTGGCCCACAGCAGCCAACGTCCGCGATCGCTACTGGCTCTACGTCGTCGTGGATTGCGCCACCAGCCCCACCCTCTACCGGGTCCAGGACCCGGCCTTCAAGCTGGCCGTCAAGACCCGGCAAAGCTTTACGATCAACCTGGGCGACATCATCCAGGAAGCGGAGAGGGATTGAATGGTCAGTTAATCACTCAAACAGAGGGGTTTCAAAAGGATGGATAAAACGAAGGATGTTCTCCGGTTGATTGAAGTGGCCTTTCCATTGCAGCAGGCCTCTCTTGCCAGCGTTCACGAAAAGAACGTCCGTCACGGCCACATCTCCACGCTCCATATCTGGCCCGCCCGCCGTCCCTTGGCCGCCTGCCGGGCGGCCCTGCTGGCCACCCTCCTCCCCGACCCGGGCGATCCCGAAAAACGACAAGCCCTATTGGACGAGATCGGCGGCAAGGTCGTCGCAAAAGAGGTTAAAACGACCGACGAGGACGGCACCGTCATTTCGGAAGAAAAGGAAACGCTTGCGGGCGGGGTTCTAGCCTGGGGACAGGAAAACGACCCGTCCATGGACAGTTTCCGGACCCGGGTCCGCGAGCTTTATGGCGACCATGCGCCAAAGGTCCTCGATCCCTTCGCCGGCGGCGGCGCAATTCCCCTGGAGGCGATGCGCCTCGGCTGCGACGTCACAGCCGCGGATCTCAACCCCGTGGCGTGGTTCATCCTCAAATGCACCCTCGACTACCCCCAGCAATTCGCCGGCAAGAAATGGCCCTTGCCCGATTTTGTGAAAGATTGGCCGGATTTCATCGAGGATTATCTCGCCGGGAAGATCAAGAAACGCAAGGGCAACAAGAAGCATCATTTCTCGCAGCCCAGCCAGCCCCTCCTATCTCCGAGCGCGCCCCTCCATATCGCAGAAGAAGCGCCGGCCAGCGTCTTTCTCCACGATGCCGATCTTGCCTGGCATGTCCGCGCCTGGGGCTGCTGGGTCCTGGAAAGGGCCAAAGCCGATTTGGCTGCTCGGTATCCCGTCATCAATGGTGAGCCTACCGTCGCCTATCTCTGGGCGCGCACGGCCCGTGACAAGGCGGAACCCTTTGGATGCCACCGCCGATATTCAATGAACCCATCTTGCTTTTTCAGTGGACCCAGTGAAAGTTGCCGGTTATGAGATTTTAGGGGGTTAACTCCACCGATA
>MNZQ01000095.1:8171-8524 GCA_001873745.1 Syntrophaceae bacterium CG2_30_58_14 | reverse complement strand
TTTGCCACCGCCGCCTTCCGGAGACGCGCCCTCCCCCGGGCGTCGCGCGCCGCCGTCCAGATCCAGGTCCTTTTTGCATCCTCGCCGGTCGTTGGAAAGATCGCCCCCAGCGGCGCCCGGAAGAGAACCCGCTTCCCGTCCTTCACCAGCGCCTTGTCCCGGACGATCGCCACGTAACGGCCGTTCTCCCAGCTCTTCATGAACTCCGGATCGACGGCCGCGATATCCGTCGCCGGCACCCAGCCGAGGAGGTGGCTCGTCTCCGCGAGGAACCATTTGCGATCGCGGCTGACCAGCGTCACGAGGAGGGGCATCCCCGCCGGGGCGGAAGATTCCTGGAGGTTGTCGAACGG
>MNZQ01000095.1:0-7892 GCA_001873745.1 Syntrophaceae bacterium CG2_30_58_14 | reverse complement strand
CTCGGCGTTCAGACGGGCCTGCTCCGGCGCCGGGAGAAGCGGGTCATCCGCCCTGTTCCGGTCCAGATAGGAAAGCGGGTCTTGGCTGAGATCGCCGAGATCCCGGATCACCGCCCCCTCGGCAACGCCGCCCCAGACCAGCATGAAAAGCAGAAGCGTCAGGAGAATGCCGTACCACGTTTGGTCTCCCCATCGCTTCGCCGTCCCCCTCTTCCGCATCGTCCCTCCTGAAGATCGTTTCCATGCCACTGTAGAGGTTTTCTGGATTTCCCGCAATCGTTTTCCTGGGGCGGCTTTCTGAAAACCCAACCGTCGATGCTGCGCCCCTCAAAAGAAAAGAGGGTTAACCCATTTCTGAGCCAACCCCCCGTTTCTCTTTTGGTGCCGAAGCCGGGATTTGAACCCGGACAGGCGTACACCCACCAGACCCTGAACCTGGCGCGTCTACCAATTCCGCCACTTCGGCAATGTCCTCATGTCTGGAACTTCGCGCCTATCTACACCGGCGTTCCGGCCATTGTCAAGTGAAAATGACGGCGCGGCATCCGGCCGCATCCATTCCGGAATTCTTTGCCGGGGCGACCCCGGGCAATGGATGATTGTGCTTGAAATTGCCGCAATTGATGCTATGGTATCGACCCCATAGAGGAGGTCAAGCGGTTTTTATGGACGTGATCCGCGACAGTGAAAAAATCCCCGCCCGCCTGCAGCGCGCGGTCGTGACCATTGGCAACTTCGACGGCGTCCATCTGGGTCACCGGTTCATCTTCCGGAGGCTGGTCGAAGAGGCGCGCCGGGAGGGTTGTCCGGCCGTGGTCATCAGCTTCGAACCCCACCCCAAGATGGTCCTCCATCCGGAGCGGCGGCCGTTCTACCTGATCACCTCCCCGGAGGAGAAGATCCGCCTCCTCGCCGAGCTCGGGATCGACGCGCTCATCCTGATCCCCTTTTCGCTCGAATACGCCCGGACGACGGCGGAGGCGTTCGTCCGGGAGATCCTCTGGGAGAGGCTGCGGATCCGGAAGATCCTGATCGGCCACGACTACACCTTCGGCCGCGGGAAGGAAGGCAACGAGGCGTTTCTCGCCGAAGCCGGCCGCCGCCTGGGATTCGCGGTCGAGGTGATGAACGCCTTTCGCATCGGCGACACCGTCATCAGCAGCACGAAAATCCGGAACGCGCTCCTCGCCGGGGAGGTCGGTTTCGCCGCGACGCTCCTCGGCCGTCCCTACAACCTCTCAGGCCGGGTGGTCTCCGGCAACCGCCGGGGGGGCGGCCTCGGCTTCCCAACGGCGAACATCGCACCGGACAAGGAGCTTGTTCCCGCCCGCGGCGTCTATGCCGTCCACTGCCTGCTGGAAGGAAAACGCCACGACGGCGTCCTCAACATCGGCTTCAACCCGACCTTCGCCGACGGCAAGCTCTCCATCGAGGTCCACATCTTCCATTTTCACGGGAATATCTACGGGGAAATTCTGGACGTTCACTTCATCGAGCGGATCCGCGACGAGATCCGCTTCACGAGCTCAGAACAACTGATCGCCCAGATCGACCGGGACGTCGCCCGCGCGCGCGAGATCCTCATTCTTTGACGGTATTGAGGGCGCCGATCCCCTTTCCGCGGTACCGGGACATGATCTCCGTCCGGGTGAGGACGGCGTCCACCCGCGCGACGTGGGCCTCGATGTTCTCCCTGCCGCTTTCCTCCTCGCGGTCGATCAGCGCGATCACCCGGTCGATCACCAGCCCCGCCTCCCGCGCCCGGACGATCGCGTTGATCGTCGAGCCGCCGGTGGTGATCACGTCGTCGAGGATCGCAACCCTCTCCCCAGGCCGGACGTTCCCCTCGATGCCGCTCATCATGCCGTGATCCTTGACATCCTTCCGGACGATGAAGGAGCGGATCGGTTTTCCCTTCTGGAAGGAGATGACCGAAAGCGCGTTGGCGATCGGGTCCGCGCCGAGGGTCAGGCCGCCCGCCGCCGTCACCTCCGCGTCGGCCAGCATCGCGAAGAGGATCTCTCCGATCAGGTTCATCGCCTCCGGGTCGAGCGTCGTCGGTTTGCAGTTGAAATAGTAGTTGCTCTTCCGCCCGGAGACGAGCGTGAAGGGCGGGTCGTCGCTGTATTTAAACGACCTCTCGAGGATGATCTCGATCAGCCTCTCTTTTACGTTCCGGATCTCCATTTTCCCCCTCCCGGATTTCGGTTGCTGCGGGAGCGCTATCATATTTATCCCGGGTTTACCAGCGGGAAAAGAGGGTACCGTCCGATCCTTCCCGACGCCGGCAAGATCCCGGGAGCGCCTTGCGCGCCGTTAGTCCGGCAACGCCCGGAGCCTTTCCACGACGAGATCCCCCATCTCCGTGGTGTTGACGATCCTGGCGCCCGGCTGGCGGATGTCCTCAGTTCGGAGCCCCTCCTTCAGGACCATGCGGACGGCCTTCTCGATCAGGTCCGCTTCCGCCGCCCTGTCGAAGGAGTGGCGAAGCATCATCGCTACCGAGAGGATCGTGGCGAGCGGGTTGGCGACCCCTTTCCCGGCGATGTCCGGGGCGGAGCCGTGGCTCGGCTCTTACATCGCCGTCTTCGCCCCGAGGCTCGCGGAGGGGAGCATCCCCAGCGAGCCGGTCAGCATCGACGCCTCGTCGCTCAGGATGTCGCCGAACATATTCGTCGTCACGATCACGTCGAACTGCCCGGGATTGCGGATGAGTTGCATCGCGCAGTTGTCCACATACATGTGCCGGAGTTCGACCTCCGGGTAGTCCCGGCCGACCTCCGTGACGACATCCCGCCAGAGCTCCGTCATTTCGAGGACGTTGGCCTTGTCCACAGAGAGGAGCTTCTTGCGGCGGCCGCGCGCCAGGTCGAACCCCACCTTCGCGATCCGCCGGATCTCCTCCTCGGTATAGACCATCGTGTTGATCCCGATCCGCCGGCCATTCTCGATCCGGACGCCACGCGGCTTCCCGAAATAGGCGTCCCCCAATAGTTCACGGACGATCATCAGGTCGATTCCCCGGACGACGTCCGGTTTGAGTGGCGAGGCGTCGATCAGATCCTCGAAGACGACGACCGGGCGGAGGTTCGCATAGAGCCCCAGCCCCGACCGCAGACCGAGGAGAGCGCGCTCCGGCCGGACGCTGTAATCGAGCGACTCCCATTTCGGCCCGCCCACGGCGCCCAACAGAACGGCGTCGCTCGCAAGCGCCAGTTGCATCGCGTGATCGGGAAGCGGGGCGCCGAAACGGTCGTAGGCGGCGCCGCCGACGAGCCCTTCCTGAAGGTCGAACCGGACGCCGGTCCGTTCGGCGACGACGCCGAGAACCTTCACCGCCTCCCGGACGATCTCGGGTCCGATCCCGTCGCCGGGAAGAACGGCAATGCGATACGGTTTCATTTTGCCCTCCCCTTCGCGATGTGGTTCATCAGACCGCCGGCAGCGATTAGCTGCTGCATGAACGGCGGGAACGGCGGGATTTTCAGCGGATCGGCGGCAACGCCGACGATCCGGATCAGCCCTGCGTCCGCGTCCACCTCGATCTCGGCCCCGTTCTCCACCCGCCCCCACAGCTCCGGGGATTCGAAGATCGGAAGCCCCATGTTGAAGGCGTTCCGGTAGAAGATCCGGGCGAAATTCTTTGCCACGACGCAGGCAATCCCCGCCGCCTTGATCGCGATCGGGGCGTGCTCCCTTGAAGAGCCGCAGCCGAAATTCTCGCCGCCGACAAGGATGTCGCCCGGTCGCATCTTTTTCATGAACCCCGGATCGGCGTCCTCCATACAGTGCGCGGCCAGCCCCTGCGGCTCCCAGATGTTCAGATACCGCGCCGGGATGATCGCGTCGGTATCGATGTTGTCTCCGAACTTCCAGATTCTTCCGCTGATTTTCATATATTCAAATCCTTTCCCCTACAACTGGTCCGGCCCGGCGAGGCGGCCGGCGACGGCCGTTGCGGCGGCGACCGCCGGTCCGGCAAGATATACCTCACTCCCCGGATGGCCCATCCGCCCGGCAAAATTCCGGTTTGTCGTCGCAACCGACCGCTCCCCTTTCGCAAGGATCCCCATGTAGCCTCCGAGACAGGGGCCGCAGGTCGGCAGGCTGATCACCGCCCCGGCGTCGAGGAAGATATCGAAAAGCCCCTCGTGCATCGCCTGGCGGTAAACCGTCGGCGTCGCGGGAAGAATGATCAGCCGCATCCCCCGGGCGGCATGCCGCCCCTTCAGGATCGAAGCCGCCACACGCAGATCCTCGATCCGGCCGTTCGTACAGGAGCCGATGATCGACTGGTCGATCCGGACGTCGCCGACCTGGCTGATCCCCCGCGCGTTGGAGGGGAGATGGGGAAACGACACCTGCGGTTCGATTTTGCCGACGTCGATCTCGATCACCGAATGGTACGCCGCATCCGAATCGGAGGAGTAGAATTCGTAAGGACGTTCCGCCCGCCCCCGGACGTAGGCCTCCGTGATCGCATCCGGGATGAAGATCCCGTTTTTCCCGCCCGCCTCGATCGCCATGTTCGCCATCGTCAGGCGGTCGGACATCGGCAGCTCCCGGATCGCCTCGCCGGTGAACTCCATCGTCCGGTAGAGCGCCCCGTCCACTCCGATCCGTCCGATCGTGTGGAGGATCAGGTCCTTGCCGCCCACCCAGGGACGCAATTTTCCGTGATAGACGAACTTCATCGTCTCCGGGACCTTGAACCAGAGCTCGCCGGTCAGCATCGCCGCGGCAAGATCAGTGCTGCCGACGCCGGTGGCGAAGGCCCCCAGGGCCCCATAGGTGCAGGTGTGGCTGTCGGCGCCGACAACAAGATCCCCGGGGCCGACGATCCCCTTCTCCGGCAGCAGCGCATGCTCCACGCCCGCCTCGCCGACCTCGAAGTAGTGGCTGATCTGATGTTCGTGGGCAAAATCCCGCATGATCTTGCACTGCTCGGCCGATTCGATGTCCTTGTTCGGGGCGAAATGGTCGGGGACGAGGACGATCCGGTCCCGATCAAAGACCTTTTTCGCCCCCGCCTTTCGGAAGACGTCGATCGCAATCGGGGCCGTGATGTCGTTGCCGAGTGCGATATCGACCCGTGCGTTGATCAGCATCCCGGGGCGCACCAGGTCGAGGTCCGCATGCCGGGCCAGTATCTTTTCCGTGATGGTCATGGTCATGGTTCCACACTCCTTCGATGATTTCAGAAACGCCTTTTCCCGGACGGCATCCCGTTTTTACCGGATCTTGTCCATTTATGCAACCTTCACTTTCTTGATGTCCTTGCTCAGCCATTCCAGCCGGTTCAGCGCGTTGATGTAGGCCTTGGCCGAGGCGACCAGGACATCCGGATGGGCGCCCCGCCCGACAGCGGAGCGGCCGTTGAACTTGAGCTGCACTGTCGCCTCCCCCTGGGCGTCCGTCCCGCCGGTCACCGCGTTTACCGAATACTTCAAAAGCGGGTAGTCCGTCTTCGTGATCTTCCGGATTGCCGTGAAGGTCGCGTCCACCGGTCCCACGCCGAAACCGGCCTCCTGGACCATCTTCCCGTCCACCTCCATCTGCATCGTCGCCGTCGGCACCGTCGCGTTCCCGCTGACGACGTTCAGATAGACGAAGCGGTACCGTTCTGCGCTCCGGGAGGACTCCTCGTAAACGATCGCCTCCAGATCCTCGTCGAACACCTCCTTTTTGACGTCGGCAAGCTCCTTGAAGCGGACGAAGATCCGGTTGATCTCCTCCTCTTTGAGGCCGTAGCCGAGCGCCCGGAGGCGATCGGCGATCGCATGGCGTCCCGAATGCTTGCCAAGGACGATGTGGGTCTCCGAGATCCCGACCGACTGGGGGGTCATGATCTCGTAGGTGCTCTTCTCCTTGATCAGGCCGTCCTGGTGGATGCCCGATTCGTGGGCGAAGGCGTTCGCCCCGACGATCGCCTTGTTCGGCTGGACGGGGATGCCGGTGATCTGCGTCAAGAGGCGCGAGGTCTGGTGGATATACTCGGTTTTGATCCCCGTCCGGAGGCCGAAGAGATCCTTGCGGGTCTTGATCGCCATCACGATCTCCTCCATCGCGCTGTTCCCCGCCCGCTCGCCGATCCCGTTGATCGTGCACTCCACTTGGCGCGCCCCGTTTTGCACGGCGGCCAGCGCGTTGGCCGTCGCGAGGCCGAGGTCGTCGTGGCAGTGGACCGAAACGACCGCCTGGCGGATGTTCTTCACCCGCGCAAAAAGCGTCGCGATCAGATCGCCGAACTCCTCCGGGATCGCGTAGCCCACCGTGTCCGGGATGTTGACCGTCGTCGCCCCCGCGGCGATCACCGCCTCGACCATCCGGGAGAGGTAGTCGCGGTCGCTCCGCGTCGCATCCATCGGCGAGAACTCCACGTTACTGGTGTAGCGGCGGGCATAGGCGACCGCCGCGATGGCCTCGTTCAGGACCTCCTCCCGCGATTTGCGGAGCTGATATTTCAGGTGGATGTCCGAAGAGGAGATGAAGGTGTGGATCCTGGGCGCGGCCGCTTCGGCGATCGCCTCCCAGGCGCGGTCGATGTCGGCGGCGTTTGCCCGCGCAAGCGCCGCAATCTGACAGCCCTGGACCTCCCGGGCGATCTGCCGCACCGAGGCGAAATCCCCCTCCGAGGCAACCGGAAAGCCCGCCTCAATGATGTCCACGCCCATCTTCTCGAGCTGGCGGGCGATCCGCAGTTTCTCGTCCGGGTTCATGCTCGCCCCCGGCGACTGCTCGCCGTCTCGGAGCGTCGTGTCGAAGATGAATACCCGCTCTTCCGCTTTCCTGCCGTCTGTCGATTCCATGCTCAAGCTCCTTTTTTTCAAAAATAAAAAAGGCCATGGGTTTTGCCGCCCATGGCCTTTTGGTTTCGTCTATGATCTTGTGGTTCTACGAATGTCCGAAAAACGACGGGAGGCGGCGCCTATGTGAAAGGCAAAGAAGGGCGAGTCCCAAAAGGAGGGACAGAATAATCATAAAGCCGATGATCGCTCTTTCCGCAGACGCTGTCATTTGAAGCATACCTGTCATCGTTTCGCCGGAACCTTCTCCGGTTCGGGATAATAGAATGAAGGCGACATCTAAACCAAAGCTTCGTTCGTGTCAAGCCTTTTCATCAGAAACCGTGAAAAACTTGACGGGTTCCCTGATTGTCTAATGAACGGCAGCTTTACCGGGATCGGCGATTTTATACCGTGCTCTCCCCTCTTCGTAGAGGTCGCCGCCGTATATATCGTCGATCACCGTCACCGGAAAATCCTGCACCTCGATTCGCCGCAGGGCTTCCGCTCCCAAATCTTCATAGGCGATTACCTCCGCCTTTCGGATGCAACTGGAAATGAGGGCACCCGCACCGCCGATGGCGCCCAAATAGACGGCTTTATATTTTTTCATCGCCTCCTTCACCTCCCCGGAACGCATCCCCTTGCCGATCATCCCTTTGAGCCCCTCGGCGATCAGCCTGGGAGAATAGGCGTCCATCCGGTAACTGGATGTCGGACCGGCGGAGCCGATCGTCTTTCCCGGTTTTGCGGGGGTCGGTCCCATGAAATAGATCACATGGCCTTTCAAATCCACGGGAAGCGGCATTCCCGCCTCAAGGGCTTCGATCATCCGTTTGTGGGCCGCATCCCGTCCGACATACATCACCCCCGTCAGCAACAGTTCGTCTCCGGCATGCAGCGTTTCCAGGAGATCATCGGACAGAGGGAGTTCTACATTCCTGGCGATCTTTGAGATGTTTTCCATCGGCATGGTTTCCTCCTAAATCCTTGGTAACGTTCAAAAGGTGGGGCAAAGAGTAGATTGAAAAAATCACGGTCTCTCTTTAGGGTACGTTTTGGGAAACTAAAACCTTGAAGGAGAGACCGTGATGAAAAGATGCGTCA
>MNZQ01000049.1 GCA_001873745.1 Syntrophaceae bacterium CG2_30_58_14 | reverse complement strand
TGCCCCCCTTTAGCAAAAGAGGGCACGGGGAGATTTTCATATAAAATGATCGCAAAATTGTCAAGGCCAAAATCAACCGCCGGCCTTGATCTGATCGATCGCCCGCCGGATTTTCCGAATCACCCGTTCTTTCCCCAAGGTGACCATCACCTCGTCGATCCCGGGGCTCACGGTCTTCCCCGTCAGGGCGACGCGGAGCGCCTGGGCGATCCATTTGAGCTTCGTCCCCCGCTCCTCGGCCAGGGCCCGGAGAAAATTCTCTATACCATCCTTTGTGTAGTCCGCGATGTCGGGAATCCTCTCGACAACCGCCTCCAGGTGGCCGGCATATTCCGGCGTCAGGAATTTCGCCGCCGCCTCCGGGTCATATTCCACCTCTTCCCGGAAGAAGAAGGAACCGGAATCGGCCATCTCCACGAGGGTCTTCGACCGCGTCCGGAGGTTCGCTGCCGCTTGCGCGACAAACCCGCCGTCCGAGAGATCGAAACCCTTCCTTTCCCAGAAGGGGGTCACCACCTCCACCAGTTTTTCTGCCGGGTAGGCCATGATGTAATGCTGGTTCAACCAGAGAAGCTTCTCCGGATTGAAGACGGCCGCCGATTTTCCCACCGCCTCCAGCGAAAACGCGCGGATGAGCTCCTCCATCGTGAAGATCTCCTGGTCGCCATGCGACCAGCCGAGCCGGACCAAGTAGTTCACCAGCGCCTCGGGCAGATACCCCATCTCCTGATAGGCCATCACCGACGTCGCCCCATGGCGCTTGCTGAGCCTCGCCTTGTCGGAACCCAGGATCATCGGGACATGGCCGAACAACGGCGCCTCGCACCCCAGCGCCTCGTAGATCAGGATCTGCTTCGGGGTATTGTTCACGTGGTCGTCCCCCCGGATGACGTGGGTGATCCCCATCTGGGCGTCATCGACAACGACCGCGAAGTTGTAGGTCGGATACCCGTCGGCCCGTTCGATGATCAGGTCGTCCAACTCCTCGTTGCTGAAGGAGATGGCCCCCTTGATCAGGTCGCGCATGACGGTCACGCCCACATCCGGGCAGCGGAACCGCACAACCGACTCCGGCGATCGACTCAAACCCCTGTCCCGGCAAGTCCCGTCGTATTTGGGCTTCCGCCCCTCGGCGAAGGCTTTCTTCCGCTTGGCCCCCAGCGCCTCGGGCGAACAGGTGCAATAGTAGGCCTTCCCCTCGTCGACCAGCTTCTGCACCATCTCCCGGTAGATGCCCACCCGCTCCGCCTGGAAGTAAGGTCCCTCGTCCCAGTTCAAACCGAGCCAGGTCATCGCGTCCAGGATGGCCCGTGTCGATTCATCCGTCGAGCGCGCCTGATCGGTATCTTCAATCCTAAGGACGAACGCGCCTCCGCACCGCCGCGTATAAAGCCAGTTGAACAGGGCCGTCCGGGCGCCGCCGATATGGAGGAATCCGGTCGGCGACGGGGCAAAACGCGTTCTCACCTTACCATTCGTCATCTTCATCACCTGATGGAAGTTATTTCCGCCGGGAATCGTATTTCTTAAAAACCGGTTCGATCAGCGCGCGAAACGCTACGCCATATAGGTCCACACCCGGTCTTTTGTCAAGGCGGAATTGGCGATAAATTATACTTGACAATTCAGCCGACTTATAATTTACTTCAACCCTTTATTCGGCAGCTCTCCGTTTGGGGAAAGAACCGTTTTCAACAGCGGGAAAGGGATATTTTTTGAAGATCAACGTCAGCAACATCCCCAAAGGGGGAATAAACCTCCGGTTCGAAAGGAACGGAGAATGGTTCCAGCAGCGCTTGCCGGAGACGGGGTCGGGTGGTTTCGTCCTGGACCGGGTCGATGTCGCCTGCGCCGTCCGGAGGATGAAGGAAAACGTCTTTATCGAAGGGAGCGTTGCGACCGCCGCGGAGATGCCCTGCAGCCGGTGTCTGGAAACGACCCGTTTGTCGCTCCAATCTTCATTCCATTATACGTTCGCCCCTTCCCCTTCCCTGCCGCAGGTGGATGTGGAGCTGAGCGCAACGGATCTCGATTTCGCGTACTACGAGGAGGATGTAATCGATCTGGACGCGGCGGTCTTCGAACAGATCCTGCTGCAGATCCCATTCAAACCGCTCTGTGCGGAGACCTGCCGGGGGCTTTGTCCCCATTGCGGCGCCAACCTGAATGCGACAAGTTGCGATTGTCGGGGCGAACTCCCCGATGAACGGCTTGCCATTTTGAAACAATTCAAGGCTCAACTTTAAGGAGAGAGGGGTTACACGTTATGGCAAATCCAATCAAGAGACATTCCAAATCCAGAAAAAACATGAGAAGGGCGCACGATTTTCTGAAGCCGGTCACGGTTTCCGCATGTCCGCAATGCCATGAGCCCAAGCTGCCCCACCATGTCTGCCCCAACTGCGGCGCCTACAGAGGCAGGGAGATCGTCCCGATCAAAAAGGCATCCTGAACCACCGGAAGAGGGAACACCTTATGGGTAGATTCGCGCTTGTCTTTCCGGGACAGGGCTCGCAACACCCCGGGATGGGTCAGGACCTGTACCGCGGACATCAGAGCGTGAGAGATCTGTTTGCCGAGGCCGGGAATGTCCTCGGTACGGACATGGTTTCGCTTTGTTTCACGGGGCCTCAGGAGCTCCTCGATCTGACGGTAAACACGCAGATCGCCGTCCTCACGGTGGAGATTGCCGCCTGGCGGGCCTTTTCCGAACGCGTGGCGGTGAAACCCTTTGTCATGGCGGGTCACAGTCTCGGGGAGTATGCCGCCCTGCATGCGGCCGGCGCTGTCGGCCTGCGCGATTGCCTTTCCGTTGTTCACCGGAGGGCGCAGCTCCATCAGGAGGCCGTTCCCGTTGGCGAAGGCGCGATGGCGGCCATTCTCGGCCTCCCGCGGGAGGAGGTGGAGGCGTTGTGCCGTGAACGCGACGCTTTTGATCATGCCGTGGCCGTCTCCATCGAAAATGCCCCCGGCCAGATCGTCATCTCCGGGCACACGGGGGCCGTCTCGGAGGTGATCGCGGCGGCGGGAACCCAAGAGGGTGTCCGGGCGGTCCTTCTTCCGATCAGCGTCCCCTGCCACTGCCGTCTTCTGCAAGGGGCGGCCGAACGGTTCGCGACCGCTCTCGGAGAAATCGCGTTTGGGGATTGCGAGCCCCCCGTGATTCCCAACTGCGACCCCTTGCTCCACCACTCGCGGGAACGGACGCAGGAGCTCCTCGTCCGCCAGATCACATCCCCCGTCCGGTGGCGGGAAACGATCGCAAGGATGGCAGAGATGGGCGTCGACACCATCGTGGAGATCGGCCCCAAAAGGATCCTTTCCGGGCTGATCCGGCGGATCGACCGGCGGTTCCGTCTCCTCAACGTTGAAGACGAGGCGTCGCTGGAAATGACAGCGGCGGCGTTGAATGGGTGATGTTCCCGAAAGAGAACTTTTTGATATCGTTATTCTGTAGCGGAAGTATAAATCCATGCATAGGAGGTAATTGCAAAAGTACCAATAAATCCCCTCCCCCCTGGCGGGGGAGGGTTAGGGTTGGGGGGGGATGTTTACATGAAATCAGCATGTTGCAATTTCACCTACCCCCGAACCCTTCCCGTCAAGGGAGGGGGGAACATATTTGGAAGAGTTTTGCAATTACCTCATAGGAAAATGTATTCGGACCACTGCCGCGGCAGGGGTTATTCTGTAAGGAGGGAGTTTTCATGACACTGGAAGAAAAAGTCATCGGCATTATCGTGGAGCAATTGGATGTTACGCAGGAGGAGTGCGTTCTCGAGGCCTCGTTTATCGACGACCTGGGGGCCGATTCCCTCGACCTCGTCGAACTGATCATGGAGATGGAGGAAACCTTCGACATTCAGATCGCCGACAACGAACTTCAGCAGATCCGCTTGATCAAGGATGTCCTGGATTACCTCCGGAACAAGGGCGTCACATGGCATGAGTAGCCTTCAACAAACTCAGGCCCGTCAACCTGCTCCATCCGCCGCGGCGCAAAGGGGGGAACTGTTGAAAAGAAGGGTGGTTATAACAGGCATGGGCGCCGTTACACCGCTCGGCAACACCGTCGCCGAGACCTGGGAAGGGATCTGCCGCGGAAGATCCGGCGTCGCGCCCATCACCCGCTTTGACTGTGCGGCCTTCGAGACAAAGATCGCCGGTGAAACCAAGGGGTTCAACCCGCTCCGGTACGTAACCAAGAAAGAGCGGCGGCGCGTCGATGATTTCATCATCTACGCCTTGGCCGCCGCCGAAATGGCCATGGCCGATGCCGGGCTGATCATCGGAGAGGAAGGGGCGGAACGGGCCGGCGTGATCATCGGCTCCGCCATCGGTGGCCTGGCCACGATTGAGAAGGAAAAAGAGGCGATCTCCCAGGGGGGGCCCCGAAAGATGTCCCCGTTTACCATCCCCGCCGTCCTGGCCAACCTTGCCGCCGGCCATGTCTCGATTCGATTCCGGGCGAAGGGGCCGATCAACTGCACCGTGACGGCCTGCGCTTCGGGCGCCTGCGCTATCGGGGACGCCGCCCGGATCATTGCCGACGGCTACGCCGAGGTGATGATCGCCGGAGGGGTGGACGCGGCTGTCACCCCGCTCTGCGTCGCCGGATTCAATGCGATGCGGGCGCTCTCCCGGCGCAACGACGAACCCCAAAAGGCAAGCCGCCCTTTCGACCGCGACCGTGATGGCTTCGTGATCGGCGAGGGTTCAGGGGTCGTCATCCTTGAGGCGCTGTCGCATGCACTCGGGCGGGGCGCCCGGATCCAGGGCGAACTCGCAGGTTATGGCGTCACCAGCGACGCCTTTCACATGGTCGCCCCGCCGCCGGGGCATGAAGGCGCCGCCCGCTGCATGAAGGCCGCACTGCGGGATGCGGCAATGGACGCCACGGAAATCGACTATATCAACGCCCACGGCACCTCCACGCCCCTGAACGACGCCTGTGAGACGGAGGCCATCAAGTCGGTCTTCGGGGAGCATGCCAAGCGGCTCGCCGTCAGTTCGACCAAATCGATGACGGGCCACATGCTTGGCGCGGCCGGAGCGGTGGAGGCGATCCTCTGTCTGAAGGCGATCGGCGAGGGAGTGCTTCCCCCGACGATCAACCTTGACCACCCGGACCCCGCCTGTGACCTGGACTACGTCCCCCATCAGGCGAGGAAGAGGGAGATCCGGACGGCGATGTCCAACACCTTCGGCTTCGGCGGGGTGAATGCCGTCCTGATCCTCCGGAAATTTGAGGGATAGGAATGATGGCAGAGAAAATCATCATCGGCGCGGACCATGGGGGATTTTCGCTGAAAGAGTCGCTGAAACCCTTCCTTGCGGAGATGGGGTGCGCCGTCACCGATGTGGGAACGGACAGCGACCGGGCCGCGGATTACCCCGATTTCGGCGTAAAGGCGGCCGGAGCGGTTTCCGCCGGCCTTTTTGAGAGAGGGATTCTAATCTGCGGTTCCGGCATAGGAATGTCCATCGTCGCCAACCGCTTCCCCGGCGTCCGGGCCGCCCTCTGCCTCGACGAGGAGACGGCGCGCCTGAGCCGGATGCACAATGACGCCAACATGCTGGTTCTCGCGGGAAGAAAAACGGATCCGGAGACGGCGAGAAAGATCCTCCGGATTTGGCTCTCGACCCCGTTCGACGGGGGGCGCCATCAGCGGCGTCTCGACAAGATCCGCGAGATGAAATTGACATTGAACGAAAGGTAAAGGAACTCATGTCTTATCTGATGCAGGCCGACCCGGAGGTCGCGGAGGCGATCTGCCAGGAAACCCGGCGGCAGGCGGGAAAGTTGGAGATGATCGCCTCGGAGAACTTCGTCAGCGAGGCCGTTTTGGAGGCCCAGGGAAGCGTCATGACGAACAAGTACGCCGAGGGCTATCCGGGCCGGCGATACTACGGGGGATGCGAGTTTGTTGACATCGTGGAGCGGCTGGCCATCGAACGGTGCAAGCATCTCTTCGGTGCGGAGCACGCCAACGTCCAGCCTCACGCGGGCGTTCAGGCCAACATGGCCGTCTATTTCACCGTGCTGAAGCCGGGGGACACGATCCTCGGGATGAACCTCTCCCATGGGGGTCATCTTTCGCACGGGAGTCCAGCCAGTTTCTCGGGGAAGTTCTACCGCGGCGTCTTCTACGGCGTGGACCGGAAGACGGAAACCATCGATTTCGACGAGGTCGAAACCCTCGCAAAGAAACACCGGCCGAAGATCATCGTCGTCGGCGCCAGCGCCTACCCCCGGATCATCGATTATGAAAAATTCCGGGTCATCGCCGATCAAGTCGGGGCGCTGATCATGGCCGACATCGCCCACATCGGCGGACTCATCGCCGCCGGTCTCCATCCGTCGCCGCTGCCCTGCTGCGAATTCGTCACGATGACCACCCACAAAACCCTGCGGGGCCCCCGCGGGGGACTCATCATGTGCAAGAAGGAGTACGCCCAGGCCCTGGACGAGAAGATCTTCCCGGGGATGCAGGGCGGGCCCTTGATGCACATCATCGCCGCCAAGGCGGTGGCGTTCAAAGAGGCCCTTACCGACGATTTCCGGCGTTATCAGGCCCAGATCGTGAAAAATGCAAAAACCCTCGCGGATGAGCTCATGGCGGACGGCTTCCGCCTCGTCTCCGGCGGAACGGACAACCACCTAATGCTCGTTGACCTGACCGACATCGGCATCACGGGCAAGGAGGCGCAGGAGACCCTTGATCGGACGGGCATCACGATCAACAAGAACCGGATTCCCTACGACATGAAGGGGGCCCAGGTGACCAGCGGCATCCGCATCGGCACGCCCGCCCTGACCACGCGGGGGATGAAGGAGCCGGAGATGAAACAGATCGCCGGCTTCTTCACCACCGTGCTCCGGGATATCCACAACGAAAAGCGCCTGGGCGAGGTCCGGGAAGAGGTCCGCTCCCTCTGCGAGCGATTTCCCCTCTACCCGGAGCGGATCCGGGAAAACCGGTAACCCAAGGCCCAATCTGAGGAGCTCCTGAAGCCATGAAGGGGATCGAACAGGAAGAACAACAGAGCAGTGACACGGACGGACGGCCTGCCTGGGATGACTATTTTCTGGACATTGTCGGGCTTGTGGCGAAACGCGCCACCTGTCTCCGACGACATGTCGGCGCCGCCCTGGTCCGCGACCGGCGGATCCTCGCCACGGGGTATAACGGCGCCCCCTCGGGGCTGCGCCATTGCCTGGAAATCGGGTGCCTCCGCGAACAGAACCATATCCCCTCTGGCGAACGCCACGAGCTCTGCCGGGGACTCCACGCCGAGCAGAATGCCATCATCCAGGCGGCGCTGCACGGGGTCAGCGTAAAAGGGGCGACCCTCTACTGCACGAACCACCCCTGCATCATCTGCGCGAAGATGATCATCAACGCCGGCATCGTCCGGATCGTGGTCGGGGGCGATTACCGCGACAGTCTCGCGGAAGAGATGCTGGCGGAGGCGGGAATCGAGGTGATCCGCCGATGAAATGCCCCTTCTGCGCCCACGGCGAAAACAAGGTGATCGACTCCCGGATCAGCAAGGACGGCGACGCCATCCGGCGGCGGCGGGAGTGTCTCGGCTGCGGCAAGCGCTTCACCACCTACGAATTCGTCGAAGAGGTCCTGCCCGTGGTCGTCAAAAAGGACGGCCGCCGGGAACCCTTCGATCGGACGAAGATCCGTTCCGGGATCAAGAAGGCCTGCGAGAAGCGCCCGATCAGCACAGACGCCATCGAGACCCTGGTGGACAACGTTGAGCGTGCCTGTCAGGATTTCCAGGGGAAGGAGATCCCCTCCACGGCCATCGGCGAAAAGGTGATGCAGGAGCTCCAGGCCCTTGATGGCGTCGCCTATGTCCGCTTCGCGTCGGTTTACCGTGAATTCCGGGATGTCAGCGACTTTCTGGACGAATTGAGGGACCTCCTCCCCGCGAAGAAGGGCAGGGAGAAAGGAAATTAGGGAGGGATAAAAGGTGTTCACGGGAATCACAGCCGCGCTCGGTTCCGTCCGGCGCCTGACGCGCCTTGGGGAGGACGCCCTTCTGGAGGTCGAGACCTCCCTCGATATGGACGACGTCCGGATCGGCGACAGCATCGCCGTCAGCGGCGCGTGCCTGACCGTGACCGCGAAGGCCGTCCGGGTCTTCACGGCGGATGTCTCCGCGGAGACCCTTTCCCGGACGACGCTCCGGCGCCTGAAGGCGGGCGATCGGGTCAACCTGGAAAAGGCGCTCGGCGTCATGGACCGCCTCGGAGGACACATCGTCCTCGGCCATGTGGACGGCATCGGAAGAATCGTGGAGGAGAGCCCCCGCTCCCGCTCCATCGTCTTCGGTTTCGAAATCGATCCGGCGCTGGAGCGCTATGTCGTCGCGAAGGGATCGATCACGGTGGACGGCGTCAGCTTGACCGTCAACCGCTGTGAAAAGAATATATTTTATGCTAACATCATTCCACACACGGCGGCCGGGACAACCCTCGGGTTCAAAAAGGTGGCGGACGTCGTCAACATCGAAACGGATATCCTCGCAAGATATCTGGAAAAACTGATTTCAGCGGCGAAGTAACCTGACGGCGCGACAGGGGGAGTGAACCTGGCGATGCTTGTCAAATACGGATTTAATTAGGGACAGAGCCCTATTATTTCCGGAAATA
>MNZQ01000086.1:7307-8750 GCA_001873745.1 Syntrophaceae bacterium CG2_30_58_14 | reverse complement strand
CCATAAGGAGAAAAAGGGGCTTGTTTTCAGGCATCCGACCATGGCGGCAAAATCAGGAAACCCTCTTTCCGGGCTGCGTCATGGAGCCTGCGATCCAGGCAGACAAAGGCGTGTTCGCGGGGCTGCTTACCCGCCCAAGTTAGAGCAGCGGCCAGTTGCAGAGCATCGGCGGCGCTCAGGGGGTGACTCAGGAGAAGCCGCCCTGCCATGTCCCGCATCGATCCTCTTTTATCTACACCAGTCCGGCCGGCGGTGGCAGCGGGACGTCCGCCGGCGTCACGAAGCGGTTGACGACTTCCAGCGTGTTTCCCACGTTGAGCTTCCGGAAGAGGAGGGCGAACTGCGCCTCCAACTCCGCGCTTAGTGCCGTCCGGACGGCCTCCGGAAGATCCCAGAGCTCCCGCTTGAAGGCGCCGGTCCCCTTCTTCCTTGTCTTGTAGAAGAACTGCTCCTCCGTATCCCCCTCCTTTCGGTCGGCGGCCGCCTCGCGCTTCAGGTAGTCGTAGATCTGCGCGCGGAGCGCCGGCGGAAAGTTCGGGCTGTCATAGACGATATTCTGGAATCCTGTGGCGAGGTGGATCTCCGCCGTGCCGGTCGCGGGAAACCGGTCGAAGGCCTCATTGGGGAGTGTTGAGGCGCCGTGCTGGACCGCGCCGGCCATCCTGTATTCGGCCCGCGCCACCTGCGAAAGCCTCTGCAGTGTGTCAAAATCGAGTTTGACTTTGGCAACGCTCCCGTCGGCCAGCGGGACCCCGCCGTGGGTCGTCCCCGTCTGGACGCTGATCTTGCTGATCCCCTTCAACGCGGTTCCGCTCTTGCGAAGGGTTTCCAGGTAACCCTCCATGAAGGCGTGGAGCTCCTCGACCGTGCTGTTTTTCCCGCCAACTTCGCCGATCTCCCCGCCGACGGAGATGGCGACCCCTGCCGGTTCCAGATCCCGGATCATTGTCGTCATTTCAGCGGCGAGGCTGTAGTTCAGTTTCTGTTGCTTCTTTACGGTCTCTTCCGAGAGATCGACGAGGGTCGAGGTGTCGATGTCGATGTTGTAGAAACCGGCCTCGATGGCCTCCCAGATCAGGTCCTTGACGGCCCGAACCTCCGCCTCCGGATCCTTCGCGAATCTTTTTGCCCCCACCTGGAAATGGTCGCCCTGGATAAAGAGGGGTCCCCGATATCCGGTCTTCAGGGCGGCCGCCGTCACCGCACAGGTGTACTCCTCCGGCCGCTGGCGGGTGTAATCAATCTCCGACCGCGCGATCTCGAAGATCATCGCGCCGGCCCCGGAGGCCCGGGCGGCCCGGAAGACCGCCTGGGCCGAATCATACGTCAGCGCGCGGATATTGATGGCCGGCACCGTAAAGCCGGAGGCTTCCCCCCGTCCCTTCGCCTCGTAAAGTCCCTGGATCGAAGCGGACCGGATGCCCAGCGCCGCCGCCGACCTGC
>MNZQ01000086.1:0-7281 GCA_001873745.1 Syntrophaceae bacterium CG2_30_58_14 | reverse complement strand
GTCTCCTCGCCGGGGGCAAATACCGCCGTTCGGATTAGGTCGTCAATCAGGGTTTCCCGGAGACGTTTCTCATCCCGAACCCGGACGTCGTTTCCTGCAACCGTCACTACCCCTTCCATCGCCTTTTTCAATAAATCGATATTGTCGCAGATCATCTCATCACCTCGCTCGTATCCGATTATGATTACAATCCGGCCGCCAGAAATTCCATCGCCTTTTCCACCTCGAACCGGCTCCCGATGTAGATCGGGCAGCGCTGATCGAGGTTGTCCACCTGGAGGGAGAGGATCGCCTCCCTGCCGTCCGTGGCGATTCCTCCAGCCTGCTCGATGATGAAGGCCATCGGCTGGAGTTCGAACAGCAGCCGGAGTTTTCCATGGGGACTCTTCTTCAGGGCGGGATAGGTGAAGATTCCTCCCCGCTTGATCAGAATCTGGTTGATGTCCGGTACGAACCCGCCGCTGTAACGGAGTTTGTAACCTCCCGCTTCGAGATATTCCAAATACTTCAGATGGTTTTCCGTATAATCCTTCCGGAGACCTCCGGGACTGTAGATGGCGCCGCGTTCGTCCATCATGAGATTCTCCTCGGAAAGGACATACTCCCCCTCCCGGTTCAACACAAACTCGTGGGCCCCATTCCCCGCGGAATAGACCATCGTGATCAGCGGTCCGTAGGTGATGTAGAGGGCCGCCACCATCGAATCCCTCCCGCACGAGAAGATCGACTCTTTGTGAATGCCGACGATCGTCCCGATGGCGAGGTTCGTATCGACCAGGGAGGAACCGTCCAGCGGATCCGCCGTGACAAAGTATTTTTCCCGGCCCTTGCCCAAAAGCACAACGGCGTCCTGCTCCTCCGAAGCGTATTCCCGGACAAATCCCGAAAACTGGAGCTGGTTCTTGATGATCTCGTCGGCGCTCCGGTCGAGCGAGAGCTGTTCCTCCCCATAGAGGTTTTTGAAACCGGCCAGCTTCCGGTTGGATTCGTGGATCTTGGCGGAGATGTATTTCCCCGTCACCGCAATCTGCCAGATCAGGCGGCGGAGCTCCTCCTCCACGCCGGCCTTCCACATTTGGCGCCGCAGATCGACGGCAAACCTGGTGTAATCGCATATTCCTTCGCCCATCGTCCGTTCCCTCCCTGGATTGAAAAGAGAAAAATAGCCGTTCATATAATAAATTATCGGCAAAATTACAACCCCTCTTTTTGATAAGGGCAGCCTTGGAGGCGTTGGGGATCGCGGAGAACATCGATTTGCCGAAGAAGGCGCGGCCGAGGGAAACGCCGTAGAGGCCGCCGGCGAAATTTACTGTCCTTTCACCTCGATTCCCAACTGCCGGAAGGTCTCTTCGATCTTGTCCTCGAACTCCTGTTCGCTGATGGCGCCGTCGGTGGCGGTGATCTCCAGTTCCAAGGTGGCGAATTTGCTCTGGAGGAGGTTCATGACGCCCATGATCCCCGACACTTTTCCTTTGGGGATCTGAAAACACAGACGGACGCGATCTTTTTTGCCCTTGGTCGGGATGCCGCCGATCTTCTCCGCCGCTTTTTTCATGCCCGCGTCCTTACCATTGACGAGGTCCAGCCCTGATTGTTCATAGGATTTCCCGGCTCCGGCCGTGTCTGTCTCCTGGCTTCGCTGCGCCCAGCAGACGGCCTCGGCGATGAGCACTTCGCGGCCCGCAAACGATAGAGAAGGTTTTTCCTTGAAATACCGGCATACGGGCTGGCCTTCTTCGAGATTTCCCAGACCAAAAAGGCCGAGGCAGACCCCCTCCGTCAGCCCATTCTCGATGACGGACCTGCCGGTGAAGCGCGTCTCCCCCGGTGTCCGCAGGAAGGTCTGATAAAGCTGCTCTGTGGAGAGAAATTCCTTGCCGTTCAGGTACTTCTCCTTGAGCACCAGCGGTGCGATCTTATCGAGAATCTCCCCGTCTGAATGGAGTTTCTCGTACACCTCCTGATCGAGGCTCCGGGCCTCGCCGTAGGTCGGGATGCCCATGTCGATCTCCTTGAAGCCCTCCCGCGACGGAACGGCGATGAGGCGGTAGAGCCGCCGGATCACCTCCCGGACGTTCTCCTCCGCCTTTTTCAGCTCCTTCTTGTTTTCCTTCTTTTGATCATCCGAGAGGTTCAGGGTCCGATCCTCTTCGACGGCCTCGCAGGCAATCTTCAGCTTCACGGCGCTTACAAAACCCGGCCGTTCCGTCTCCAGGGGGTAGAGAAAAAACAGGGTGTTACGGTTCACCCGCGGGGTCTGGCCCTTGTTCTTTGAGAGGGCTTCCAGGACGTTCCCGTTTTCCTTCTTCATGATTGCCAGTTTCAACTCCTCGTTATCGGGGATGTTCCCCGAGTTTTCCTCCCAGACGAAGAGCTTTAGCTTCCCTCCTTTCAGGGCCGCCTTGAGGAGGTCCCGCTCGGCCTCCACAATCTCCCGCTCCGGGATGTTCTCCGTCTTCGTCAGGCGGATCCGATGGAGATTCGGCTGGTTGCTGAAGAAATAGAGGTCGCCGTGGCTCTGGAGGAAAAAAAGCATGTTCTTTAACTGTTCCACCGCCTCAGCGACAGCGCTCGCGGGGTTTTCCACCGTCGTGGCCGCCCGCTTGACCTCGCCCAGCGTGACGCCCTTCATCGATCCTCCGGAGAACGAGTAGAGGAAAATCGCCCGGGCGGTCCGCGTCCCCAGTTGCAGGCCCTTGTAAGCGTTGCCGAGAGCGCCGTCCACCTTGCGCGCCCCCGCGCCGGCGTCCGTGATGTCCGCCGCAATCACGCTGTTGAACGCCGATCCGATATGTTTCAGGAACTCCTGGCGGATTTCCTGGCGGTTCAGGTCGAAATCGGCCAGGCTGATAAAAGGCTTATTCGCCCCCTTCAGATCATGAATCACCAGCGACAGCAACCGCAGGACGCCCCGCGTCCGCTGGAAGGTGGGGAAGCTTCCCCAGCGGTGGTACAGCACATCGACGACCTCGGGCAGAAAGGGGTAGGCGTCCGCAAAGCGGTCGCGGTAGTCGCTTGGCTGGATGCCGGCCGGAAGGATGCCCTCCTTTTCCGCGTAATCGAGGAATCCGGCGACGGCCTTCTTTGCGGCGCTCTCATCGACACGGCTAAAAAGCCGGCGGCGGATGACCTTCGTGATTTCATCCTCCTGGACGGGGGTGTAAATCTTCTCGATCCGGCCGGAGACCTTCTGCAACTGTTGGTAATAGCGCTCCGCCTGCTCGTCGTAGTGTTCGAGGATGGATGAAGGCAGGGTGACAACGAGGCAGACGCCGGGCATGGCGCTCACGCACTCCGTCAGTTCCTGCATGAAGGCAATCGTCTGGGCGGCAAGCGTGCTCTCGGCGATCTTCACCCCCGCCGCCTTGGTCACGTATTCGAGAATTTCGTCCATCAGGAGCAGGACGGGCGCATGTTCCGTCAGGAGGCTCCGCAGCGCCTCCTTTCCCGGCGCGACCTGTCCACCGAACCGGCTGATCTTTCCGGTCAACTGCTTTTCCAGCCATCCCCAGAGGGTCTGATCCGTTCCCAATGCCGTGCCGACGGCGACGGCAGTCCGCGCCTGCCATTCCGTGGCGGCCTTGTGGTACATGGCAATCAGGGCGTGGGTTTTCCCACCGCCGAAGGGGGTCTGGATCTGGATGACGGGATCGCCGACTTTCCCCCGCAGGCGCCGCTCCACGACATCGAGGAGGTTCTTCAGTCCCTCCGTGAGGTAGGTCTTGCGGAAGAAGGTCTCCGGATCCCGGTACTCATCCGGCCCCCGCCCCTGGCTTACCTCCCACAGGTCGGCAGCAAAAACATCCATCGTGAGCCGGCCTTCCAGAATATCCTGATGCGGCACCGCAACCGTATGAAACGCTTTCATCATCCCTCCCTTGCTTGCAGTAATTTCCTATAGATGTACATTACTGCCCGAATCCCATGACGTTCGACATCCCAAATTCCTCCCTACATCGCGGGCAAAGATCATAAACGCTGACTGCTCCGGTGCTTTCCAGAAAGATGTCTGCCAGTTCCGCTGCCGGACTGTCGCTTAAATCTTCGTCTTCATAAAATTCCTGAAAGCATCTTTTACAGATTTTCATTTTTTTCATATCGATGCAATGAACCGCCTTACTTCATCGAAAACGCTGCTGTCCAGCGGCCAGTAGCCCTTCTGCGCAGCAATCCCCAAGGGAAGCGTGGGGTCTTCTTTGGATGTGAGAAAAACCCTTGTCTTTGCCTTGCTCAAAGATCTTTCTTTCGGACCGGGAGCACCGCGTTCAGCAAGGCACTCAAAATACTGTTCCACGCATGGCATGGCCGGATCATCGGCAGACGATTCAAGACAGAGATCCTCCAAGGCGCCTTCTTTACGCAGAGAGGGTATGATCATCACCTGGACGGTTGGAGGCCCTACCATCGGCGCCAGCGCTTTCGACGGGACTGGAAGCTTCGCCCCTTTCAAAGCCGAGCAGACGCTCCGAAAAGCCGCGTCCGGATCGTCATCGGCATCCCGCACGATGCCAATGGATGAGACTTGCCGCCATGCCGGATCGAGTTTCAACGCTTTTAACTGACCTTCCAACCGGGTTTTTCCACCGATTCCGAGAACCTGAATCTCATCGAGACCAAGTTGCCGCAACATGGCGTTAAAGAACTGTTCGTCGTCTTTTCCTTCGGCAATCAAGAGCCTCTCCTTGCGGACGACAAGTTTTTCCTCAATCACGGCATTGCATTCAGGACAGGTTGCCATCTTTATCCTCGCACCTCAAGCGGGATCGACAAAGCGCCTTCCAAGCTTTCCTGGTCATAGGTCGCGGCAGCGATCTCACCATTCAAGCGGTCCAGACGGTGCAGACGGAAGCGATATTGGTCTCTTTCCAGAAAGGCCTCATGAGCGGCAACCAGACATTCCTGGCTATGGGTGGTGGCGAATATCTGGGTGTTGAACAGGCTGGCCGATTCCGCAACAGCGTTCCACATGCCTTTCAGGATGGAATGGTGAATGCCGTTTTCGATCTCGTCCACCAGAACCACGCCCCCTTGGGCAGTACAAATGGCCAGGATCAATGAGGCCAGACGCCGGGCGCCGTCGCCTAACAAAGGCATGGGAACAGGCTCTTGATAATCTTTCAGATAGCCATAAATGAGCGTTGTTCCCTGAGGGGACAAAATTTCCAATCGCTCCAGGCGAGGTTCAATCAGTTGCATGGCATCTAAAAGCAATTTATCCCTCTGCTTTATGCGCAGTTGACTGAAACGATTCACGTCTTCATCCAATACAGACTTGAGACCGGAATTGAGAAATATTCCCGTGACACGGGTGGGCAGCGACGGTGGACTCATGCGCAATTCAAACCGGACGATGTTGCCTTGCCCGATCAGGAAAGGAGTCCCCATCACTTTTCTGCTCTTTCCGTCCTCATTTACATAATCAAAAACGATATTTACCCCGGAACTCTTCACAAATTCCGTTCCCTTCTTAGGAAGGATTTCTTCCACCACTTTCGATTCGGCAAGTTTTGTCGTTATCGTCAGAGAACATTCTTTCCCCAACATTGTTGTTGCCGTAAGTTTGATGGGACTTTTATCGTTGAATTGCCAGAACAGTTGCCGCCACGGCGATTCTATTTCCGGACCAAGCCCCCGCCAGTTGTTCACCCGCAAGGCCAACTCGGGATTGGTCTCGCCGATATGCAGAAAGAGGGCTTCCAAGAGAGTCGTTTTCCCCACATTGTTCATACCAGCAATGAGGTTGACCTGTTCCAAGGGGGAGATGGCAAGTTTCTTGATGCAGCGGAAGTTCTGCACCTCGAAACGCTTATAACGGAGCAATTTCTGAACAGTATCGGCATCATTCTTATAGGATGCAGATTTTTCTCTGACCGCAGGCGCTTCACCTTTCTTCTGCCTTTTTTCATAGGCAATCAGTTTTCTGGCCATGATTCACTCCTTTTTTTAAATTTTCAAAACTAACAGGATTCATCTGGTTTTTCTCTTAAAGAAGCTCACCCTGGGTTACCATTTTCATCTCCTCCCGCAGGCGTTCACGGCCGGCGAGGAAACCGTCGAGAAGCTTCTTCTCTTTGCTCTCGTTGGGGAGGGTTTCGGAGATGGCTTGGGCAACGCGGAAGAAGGCCTCGCTCTTGCCGAAACCGGATTCTTGAAGGAAAGTAACGAGATCGTTTCGCTTTCCCTTTTCCCACAGGCGCAGGCACCGGTGAAGGACGTCGATCAGTTCTTCGCGGTGTTTTATGTCGTCCGGTTCCCTGTCCTCCGGCCCCAATACCCGGATGAATTCCTTTTCCTTGCGGATGAAACCGCCGCCGCTCCATTCCCGGGCGATGTCGATGCCGCAGCTCCGGGCCAGCTTCTGGGCCTCGTCGAAGAGGATTTTCGCGCTTCCATAGTTCCAGCGGTACAGGACATAAAAGCGGGTCAGGTCGGAGATCTCCCCGGCGAAGCCGTTATGCAGGATCTGCCGGACGGCATATTCCGTGGCGATCCTCCGGACGTCCTCCAGCATCCGGTCCGCCCGGACGATGTTGCCCTCGTAGTCCATCACCTGCTCGTATTTTCCGAAGACCTCGATGGCCGAACCGATGGCAGCGATGAAGAAGTCCGCTCCGCCGATCCCCTCCTGCCAGAGGCGCTCCAGCTTCCTGTCCATGTGGTCCTTCAGGGCTTCCCGGACCTGATGGTAGAATCCCGTGGTCTGACGGGTTATCTTCCGGGCGACGATATAGATCGAAGATGATAGCGTTGCCGATTCCTGCGCCCGCATTCGTCCAGCCATTTCTGTCTTGAGAGGCCAAGCCCCCGTCATGATGAGATTCGAATCGAGGAGCGAATTGATCAGGGTCTCCCAGCCTTCCGTAGATTTATGCGCATAGACGATGACGGCTATGCCGCCTGGTTTCAGGACGCGGTGGATCTCCCTGAAGGACTGTTTCAGCATGTCCTCGAAAAACCGTTTCCCCTCGTCGTAACCGCCCTCCCCATGTGAATAGGCCACGATCTCGTTCTTCTTCGGCGTCAATGGCGTGGAGAAAAGATCGGGATGGACGTCTCCCAATGTTCGTTTCAGCCAGACATAAAAGAAATCGGAGAGATAAGAGTAAGGGACGTTGTCATAATAGGGAGGATCGGTAAGTATGGCGTCGAAAAAATTGTCGGCATACGGTATGCTGGTGGCTGATGAATGCGAAATTACAGGAAATACGGAAGATCCACTGGTTGATTGGGAAGGAAGATTATTGAAATGGGCGAGAGCAAGAGTTACCCAATTTAAAG
>MNZQ01000199.1 GCA_001873745.1 Syntrophaceae bacterium CG2_30_58_14 | reverse complement strand
GGTCCTGCTCGTCTTTTTCGGCCGACGCGCCGTCAATTTTTCGGCCTCCCAACTGATCGGCGGGGTCTGTTATGCGGCCACGGTGACCCTCTTTGTCTCGGCCACCAAGCTCACCACCTCGGGCAACGCGATCCTGCTGCAATATACCGCGCCGCTCTATGTGGCCCTGCTTTCCGGGTGGCTGCTCGATGAGAGGACAAGGTGGTTTGACTGGGCGGCCATTGCGGCCGTCCTGTGCGGCATGTCGCTGTTCTTTATCGATCGATTGAGCGCCGATGGGCTGACGGGCAATATACTGGCGGTCCTCTCCGGGATCGCCTTCGCTTCCCTCATCATCGCCATGCGCTGGCAGAAGGACGCATCCCCGGCGGGTTCCGCCATCCTGGGCAATCTCCTGACCGTCCTGATCTGCCTGCCCTGGATGGTCCAATCCCCGCCCGGCGGAGCGGACTGGATCGGCCTTGCGCTTCTTGGCGTGTTCCAGCTCGGGATCTCCTACGCCTGCTATGTGGTGGCCATCAAGAATGTGACGGCGATGGAGGGCATTCTCATTCCTGTTCTTGAGCCCATCCTGAATCCCCTTTGGACGCTTCTGTTCATGGGGGAACGGCTTGGTCCCTGGGCGCTGTCGGGCGGGGTCGTGGTGATTCTCTCGATCGTTTTCCGCGCCGTCATGGATTCCCGGAAGGGCGTTTCCCCGGCCTGACAGTCGGGCCGGGCCGCTCCAATGGAGGGGGCGGCGTTCCCCCCAAGAGAAGATGCATGCTGAAGAACATCCTCCGGAAATGGAATAACGAGGGCCACGTGCGACCGCAGGTCTCCAGCTTCATGAAATATATGGGGCCGGGCCTGCTCGTCACCGTCGGTTTCATCGATCCCGGCAACTGGGCCGCCAATGTGGCGGCCGGCTCCACGTACGGCTATGCCCTTCTTTGGATGGTGACCCTGGGCACGACCATGCTCATCCTGCTGCAGCACAACGCCGCACATCTGGGCATCGTTACCGGGTATTGCATTTCCGAGGCGGCAACCCGGCATCTCAAACCGTGGGTATCCCGAACGGTTCTCTCTTCGGCCATGCTGGCCGCTGCAGCCACGGCGATGGCGGAGATTCTCGGGGCGGCCATCGCCCTGCAGATGCTCTTCGGCCTCCCCATCCGGATCGGCGCCCTGCTGACCCTTGCCGTTGTTTTTACGCTGATTTTGACCAATTCCTATTCCCGTCTGGAGAGATACATCATCGGCTTTGTATCGCTGATCGGCCTGGCGTTCATTTTCGAACTTGTCCTGGTGCAGATTGCATGGCCCCGGGCGGCCGTCGGCTGGGTCATGCCGCGCATGCCCCGGGGATCGATTCCGATCGTCATGAGCGTGCTCGGGGCCGTGGTCATGCCCCACAACCTTTTTCTCCATTCGGAGATCATCCAGAGCCGGCAGTGGCATGTCGAGGAGGAGTCGGTCATCGCCCGCCAGTTGAAGTATGAGTTTCTGGACACCCTCTTTTCGATGATCGTCGGCTGGGGGATCAACAGCGCAATGATTCTGGTCGCCGCCGCCGTTTTTTTCCATGACGGCACGGTCGTCGCCGATCTTGTCCAGGCGGAATCGCTGCTCCGGCCCCTTCTGGGGAATGCCGCCGCCACGGTTTTTGCCGTTGCGCTGCTGTTTGCCGGGGTCGCGTCCAGCATCACCGCCGGCATGGCGGGGGGGAGCATCTTTGCGGGGATGTTCGGTGAACCTTACGACAGCGGGGATTACCATACACGGCTTGGGATCGGCATCACCCTGGTGATCGGCGCGGCGGCGATCTTCGTGGTGGACAATCCCTTCAACGGCCTGATTCTCTCCCAGATCCTGCTCAGCGTCCAACTCCCCTGGACCATATTCCTGCAGATCCATCTGACCTCGTCGGAGAAACTGATGGGGAAACACGCCAACGACCGGACGGGGCGCGTCATGCTCTGGGCCGTGGCCGCCGTCGTCGTGGCGTTGAACGGAATGCTGCTCTGGAGTTATCTGACCTGATCTGCTTTCCGCATCACCCCGCAGATGATTTGGTTTGCATCGAGCTCTCCAGCCGCCGGACCCCGATCGAGAAGGTGAACGTCAGGATGAAGTAGAGGGCCGTGATGGTGATCCAGATCTCGAAGGTCAGATAGGTGGCGCTCATGAGCTCCAATCCCTGGAATGTCAGCTCCGGGATGGAGATTACCGAGACGATCGCCGAGTCCTTGATCGTCGAGATGAGCTGCCCCGCCAGGGCCGGCAGGATCCGCTGGAGTGCCTGCGGCAGGATCACGTAGCGCAACTGCTGCCGGCGGGAAAGTCCGAGGGCATGTGCGGCCTCCCATTGGCCCTGCTCGATCGACTGGATGCCGGCGCGGACGATCTCGGTAATGTAGGCGGCCTCGTACAGGACGAGCGTCGCCAGTCCCGCGAAAAAGCCGGAGAGGCGCGCCGGGGGAGCGAAGAGAAAGGTCAGGACCGCCTGCGTTGCCGGCGACGCCGAACGGATCAAGCCTTCTATCCCGAGGAGCGTCATGATCCGGTCGCCGATGAAGAAATAGACGATGAAGACGAGAACCAGCGGCGGGAGATTGCGGACCATCTCGACGTAGCTTCCGGCAACGAGGCGGTCAAAGAGGCTGTGGCTCACCCGCATGAGCCCCAGGATCGTCCCCAGCAGGGTCGCGAGCGCCGTCGCCCAGAGGCTCAGCTTGACCGTCGTCAGGAATCCCTGCGCGAGAGAGCCTGCGGTCCATGATCCGCCGTCCATCCGGACGAGGTACTGGAGCGTCACGGGCCACTGCCAGCGGTAGTTCAGATCCACGCCGATCCGGCGGACGAGGAAGAGCCCGGCGGCCAGCATAAGGACGATGAGGACGGCGTCGAGCGGCGTGAAGCGAATCTTGTTTTTCGTCAACGGATCACTCCCGGCTACTTCAGCAGACGCTCCCACTCCTTCGTTTCAAACCAGTGATGCTTGCGTTCCTTGAGCCATCCCTCGGCCTCCACCACGCGGATCCAGTTGTCGAGGAAGTTCAGGCTGTCGAAATCGCCCTTCCGGATGGCGAAGCCGATCGGCTCCCGGGTGAAATCCTCCTTGAGAGGGAGGAAGAGCTTGCCTGGGTTGGCGATTGCCTGGAAGGCGGGGAGCGGCGCCGAGGCGATGACGGCGTGGACCCGCCCGAGGAGGAGCTCCTGGATCGCCTGGGATTCGTCGTCGAAGAGCCGCAGTTTCGCCTTCGGCATCCACTGCTTGGCGGCCGCGGCGGCGGTCGTCCCCGTCCGGACGGCGATGGAGACGTTTGCGTTGTTGAAATCGCCGAGTTTCCGGAAGCCGGCGGCCAGCTTCTTGTGGGCGACGATGGACATCCCCGTGTGGTCGTAGGGAATCGAGAAGTTGACCTTCAGGTTCCGCTCCGGACGGATTCCCATTCCGCCGATGATGATGTCGAACTTCCCGGTCAAAAGCGCAGGGATAATCCCCGACCACTTCGTCGGGATGAACTCCGCCTTGACCCCCATCTCCTGGGCGAGACGGTTGGCGACGTCGATCTCGAAGCCGACGAAGTTTCCCGCCTTGTCCTGCATCGCCCAGGGGACGAAGGTGGACATCCCCACCCGGAGCACGCCCCGTTTCATGACCTGCTCCAGCATGCCCTCCCCGGCCGCCGGGGCCGTCTGGGCGATCGTCTCCCGCGCCGCGAACAGGGCGAAAACGGTGATCACTGTGATCGCGATCCAAAGATGGTTTCGTTTCATCGCTTGCCTCCTTTCAATTTGCTACAGGATCTGGCCGAGAAAGGCGTGGGTCCGCTCTTCGCGCGGGGCGGCGAAGAAGCGTTCCGTCTCTCCCTCCTCGACGATCCGTCCGTTTTCCATGAAGACGATCCGGTCGCCCGCCTCCCGGGCGAACCCCATCTCGTGGGTTACGACGACCATCGTCATCCCTTCCGCCGCGAGGGTCCGCATCACATCGAGGACCTCTCCGATCATCTCCGGGTCGAGAGCGCTCGTCGCCTCGTCGAAGAGCATCACCTTCGGGCTCATCGCGAGCGCCCGGGCGATGGCCACCCGCTGCTGCTGGCCACCGGAGAGCTCATGGGGGTAACGGTCCGCCTTTTCGGTGATCCCGACCTTCGCGAGCAGACTCATCGTTGTCTCCGCGGCGTCGGTCCGTGTTTTCTTCCGGACGCGGATCTGGGCGAGGTCGATGTTTTCCCGGACCGTCATGTGCGGGAAGAGGTTGAAGGACTGGAAGACCATCCCCACCTCCTGGCGGATGAGGAGGCGGTTCTTCCGGTGGTGGTCCAGTGGAATCCCGTCGATCACGATGGAACCGCCGTCTATCTCCTCCAGGCCGTTGAGACACCGGAGGAAGGTTGATTTCCCGGATCCCGACGGGCCGATGATGATGACGACCACCTCGCCCCGCCGGACCGCAAGCGTGAATCGGTCCAGCGCAACGACACCGCCGGGGAAGGTCTTGGCGATCTCCCTGGCCTCGATGATCCGTTCGTCCGCGCTCATGCGATCCCTCCCGCCCCTCGAATGGGAAAGCCGTTCATCCGGTGTTCCAGCGCCCGGACGGCAAACGACAGGCCGAAGGTCATGACAAGATAGATCGCCGCCACGGTGAACCAGATCTCAAAGGCGAGGAAGGTCTCCGACACGATCTTCTGCCCCTGCATCGTGAGGTCGTAGATGGCAATGGTGCTGACCAGCGAGGAGTCCTTGATCAGCGAAATCCCCTGCCCGGCAAGCGGAGGCAGGACGCGGCGGACGGCCTGGGGGAGGATCACGTCGCGGTAGGTGTCGAAGAGACCGAGCCCCAGGCAGTGGGCGGCCTCCCACTGCCCGCGCTGGAGGGAGACGATTCCCGCCCGGAGGATCTCCGCGGCGTAGGCCCCTTCGAAGAGGCTGAGCGCCAGCACCGCGGAGGCGAAGGCGCCGATATCGAGGACCGGGGAGATGACGAAATAGACGAAGAAGATCTGGATGAGAAGCGGCGTGTTCCGGATCAGCTCCAGATAGCCGCGGGCAAGCGCCCGTGCGGTGAAGGAATCGGACAGCCGGAAGAGGGCAGCCGTCAGGCCGAGGATCAGCGTGCAGAGGAGCGAGAGGAGGGAGATCTCCAGCGTCACCCAGAGTCCCTGGAGAAGCGGTCCGGCCGCCCAGACGCCGCCCTCCGTCGTGAAGAGGAAGCGGGGGACGCGGTACCACTGCCAGTTGTAACCCATCCCGCGGGTTCCCAGGGTCAGAAGCCAGACGGCGAGACCCGCCAGCAGAAAAAACTTCCCGTAGTCGATGAGGGCCGCCCGTGAAGCCGCTGCCGATCGGAGATGAAGGGGGGTCATGCCTCGTTTCACCGTAAGATTCCTTTATAAGGTGGCCGCCTTTTTCATCTGCCGTCGGGCGTAGATCCAAGCCACCGCCGCCGCGGACCAGTTGATGCCGAAGATCCCCCACCAGACGCCTGTGAGCCCGAAGCCTAACAGTCGCGTGAGAAACCAGAAGAGCGCTGCCGGGGCGACGATCTGCCGCCAGAGGCCGATCCAGAGAGCAAACATCGGTTTCCGGATACCCTGCAGGGCGGCCACGTCAACCGATAATACCACATATGCGTACAGAATGAATGCGGAAATCTTCAGGTAGGAGCGGCCGACGGCGATGACGGTGGGATCGGCGGTGAAGACCGCCATGAGCGGTCCGGAAAAGAGGAAGAGGGCGACGGTTCCGCAGAGCATGATGATGCCGCCGTAACGGAGCGCCGTCCGGATCGTCTCGTCCATCCGGGCAAAAAGCCCCGCGCCGCTGTTTTGGGCGACGATCACAAGCGTCGCCGTGCTTAAGCCGATGGTCGGGAGCAGGATGATCTGTTCGATCCGCATGGCCGCCCCGTAGGCGGCGACCGCCTCCTTCCCGAAGCCGCTGACGAAATAGGTGATCACGAAGATTCCCAGGCCGATCGTGAACAGGTTGGCCGCGGCGGGGACGCCCTGACGGGCGATCTCCCGGAAGGCGGCAAGGCGCGGGCGGAGGCTTCCCAGGCTGCAGGCGCTCCTGAGCTTTGTGCGCCGGACCCTCGAACAGAGGTAGAAGCAGCCCATGGCCTGGATCAGGACCGTCGCCAGGGCGATTCCGGCGAAACTCATGGGCGGGACGCCGAACCCCCCGTAGATAAACCAGGGGTCGAGGAGCGCGTTGAGGAGGCAGCCGACGGTAAGGAAGTTCCGGAAAGGCCTCGTGTCGCCGAGGGCGTTCAAGATCGCGCCGAACATGTGGTTCACGATGAAAAAAATGCCGCCGGCGAAAATGACGTTCATGTAGGCGAGGCAGATTCGGAGATACTCCCCCGAGGCGCCGAGGAGAACGAAGAGCGTCCGCGATCCGGCCAGGCCGACGGCGGTGAGGAGGATCGAGATGAGGACGCCGAACGAGATCCCCTGAGCGGAAAAGGTTTCCGCCTCTTCGCGGTTCCCCTTGCCCAGCGCCGTGCCGATCAGGGCCGTGGCGCCGCTC
The DNA here is from genome assembly GCA_001873745.1 of Syntrophaceae bacterium CG2_30_58_14. Classification (GTDB taxonomy): domain Bacteria; phylum Desulfobacterota; class Syntrophia; order Syntrophales; family UBA5619; genus UBA5619. Next base: position 2,283 of record MNZQ01000199.1, on the reverse strand, counting down.
GCCAGGCCGCTTCCCACGGCGATGATGATGAAGAAAACGGGGAACGACAGCGACAGCGCCGCCAGCGCCTGTGTCGAGATCTGCCCGCCCCACCAGGTATCGACGGCGTTGAAAAGCGTGTTGAAGAAAAAGCCGACGCTCGCCGGAACGGCGATCTCGCGGATCAGGGCCGGGACCGGCCGGGTGGTCAACGTCTGCGTCATGCGGGTTCCTCTTCAGAATCGGACGGCTGTTCTTAGCAGGGAACTTTTCGGCGTGTCAAGCGGCGATGGATCGGTTCCGGTCATTTCTCCACCCTTCCTGCGCGTGCCGGGCCTGAAAGCAGGCAACGATCGCCAATGCTTTATCGAGGGGATTTCTCTTCCCCCGCCGGAGGTTCTCGATCCGTCATAAAGTCATTGACAACCGAAGGATAACGTGATTGAGTCGCTCAGCTTTTTGGCTGATCGATTTCGAGCCGCATCACGAGTTCGCAGGTTTTTTCCTGCACGCTTCAACAGAACTATACAACTGAGGAGAGCATCATGGCAGACGAGATCGATCGGAAGACACAGGAAACCGCGAAGAGGCTCTTCGGCGGCGGCGTCAAAATGGATCCCCCTTACCGGATGTGGAAGGCGTTCGACCGGGAGCTGGCCAACGATTTTTCCCGCTTCATTACGGGAAATCTCTACTCCCGTACCGTCCTGACCCCCCAGGAGCGGCAGATGGTCGCCTGCGCGGTCCTCGCGGCAACGCGCTCCGGTGAAGAACTGGAACTCCACGTGAACGCGGCCCTCAATGTGGGGTGCGATCCAAAGAAGCTGACCGAGCTCTTCTTCCAGGTGGCGACCTACGCCGGCATGCCCGCCGTCAACGAGGCATTGCAGGTCTATCGCGATGTCCTCACAAAACGGGGCGAGTGGCCGATCCAGGAGTGAAGTTGCGCGTAATGTGGTATAGGAAAGAACAAAAACAATGGCTTTGACGGTGATCTATGGTAGAGGACGGACCCATGAATGGCAACAATCGATCCGACATCGCACCCGGCATGCGGGTGAGAGTGGTCCGGAAAGAGGATCAGCGAAGCGGCGCCCTCACGGAAGGGGTCGTCCGGGATCTGCTCACGAAATCGCCCCACCACCCCCACGGCATCAAGGTGCGCCTGGAGGGCGGCATCGTCGGCCGGGTGAAAGAGATTTTGGGCGCCTGAAGGGCGCCTTCGCCCTGAACCCCCGGGGCAAGCTCTATACGGAGGAGAACGTCAAGGACCGTCTGGCCGTGAGGGATCTTCTGAGCGAACTGCGGGACGGCGGCCTGATGACGGGCGGACCGCCGGCCTTCGGGAAAAAGGACTGCCAGGCCTTTGCCGACCAGCTCGATCGTTTTCTGATCCGCCGGTTGAAGGAGGAAAGGTTCTAATTGTTGGACAGTGAGTTTGTTGATCAATGAAAACAAAAAGGGAAAATGATATTTGCCGTTGTCCTTGGGTTGATTTGAGTAAAGCCGATTATGTTGAATATCACGATAAAGAATGGGGTGTTCCCGTTTATGACGACAGGTTGTTGTTTGAATTTATGACTTTGGAATCTGCTCAAGCGGGTTTGAGCTGGTACACCGTTCTAAAAAAGAGAGAGAATTACCGAAGTGCATTTGAAAATTTTGAACCAGAAAAGATTGCCGGATTTGATCAGGCAAAGATTGAAGGACTGTTGCTGAATCCAGGGATCATCAGAAATAGATTGAAAATTGAAGCTACGGTAAATAATGCGCATAAATTTCTTGAAGTTCAGGCAAAATATGGAAGTTTTTCGGAAAACGTTGGCCGTATATGGAAAATCCCGTCTTTCTGGAACTGCGTCGCCGGTGGTGGGAGGTGTTCTACTACCGGACCGCCAACGGCCTGGAGGCGGATTTCCTCTGACGGAAGGGTGGCGAACCGATGCGGCTGATCCAGGTGGCCTGGGAGATGGAAACCGACGATACCCGAAAGCGCGAGTTCCGCAGCCTCGCGAAGGCCATGACGGAACTGGACATGAAGGACGCGATCATCGTCACGCATGAAGAAGAGGGAGAGACCCCGGTGAACGGCGGAACCGTTCGCATCCTCCCCACCTGGCGGTTCCTCCTCGGAATGACGTGAGGAAAGATCTGAGATATCTCCCTTGCAAGAGGTTTTTATCTTGAGTATTTTACTTGAGAGCACCGTATTTTCCCAAAAAATAAATCAAGCAACAAGTCTCAAACCCTCGATCCTGTTTAAATCTATCCTTTCGGTGATGAATTTCTTAAGGATTGAGTTTG
>MNZQ01000055.1 GCA_001873745.1 Syntrophaceae bacterium CG2_30_58_14 | reverse complement strand
GATAAGCGCGGCGTATTTGATCATCGGGATGACCGGTGCGATGTTCTCCAGCCATGACGGCGCCGTCATTCCTTCTTCCGTCTCGGTTCGGTTAAAAGGCATGCTCGAGACAACCACCTGATCTCCCCTTTGTGCATTAAAACCTGCCGACTTTCTGACCAGATCTTCGAATGAATCGAGCTCCTTCTTCGGCCTTTCCTGATAAGCGACGGCGCCCTTGTCATTTTTTTGATAAATCCCGTCAACCAGCACCGCTATCGAAATCTTCTTGATTTCGCCTGTCGGCATGACCGTCTTGCTGACGGTCTTGTTGATTTCGTAATTCACCGTTTCCTCGGTTTTTTCCTTCTCCGGTCCGGAACCGGAAGATTCCGTTTTCCCAGCTCCGGCTACGATCTTGGATGGCGGAGCGGGTCCGATCGCTTTATCAACTTGCTTTTGAGTGCTTCTGACGACCGGCGATTCGGGATCATAGGTTTCTTCCGTCTTTTCCATCACCCTGAAATCCAGTTCCGCGTTCACCCTGACCACGGCCTTTCCCTTGCCGACCACGCTTTCCAGCATGGTTTGTATCTGGTTCGCCATCTCCTTCTCGATGTTTCGCTGATATTCGTTTTGGGATGACGACAATCGGGCTTGCCTGGAATCCCCTTGTCTTTTCGATAGAATGTTTCCCTGACTGTCGATGATCATCACCTCGTCGGCGCTCAAACCTTCAACGCTGCTGGCGACCAGATGCCCGATTCCGTCTATTTGGGATTCCTTCAATTTTCTGCCTGTTTTGAGCTTTATCGTCACCGATGCCGTGGGCTTCTTCTGCTGTTCTATAAATAGAGGTTGTTCACCTCGGCGACCGCTTTGAACAGGGCGTCAGAAAACCCTCCGGCGGATCCGGCCTTGGTCTGTCCTTCTCTCGGAACGGAGAGGGAGACGATCTCCCCTTTGCCGACGGCGATCTCATCCATATGATTTCCTTTCTACGGCCGGCGCTACCGACCCATTTCCAACGTTTTCAGGGTCATGCTCTTTGTCGAATCGAAGGCCGTTACGCAGGCCTCATAGGCGCGGCTTGCCGCGATCATATCCGCCATTTCCACCATGACATTGATATCCGGCATGGCGACAAAACCTTTGGCGTCGGCATCGGGATGCGCAGGATCATATACCATCTTGATGCCGTTCGGGTCTTCCCTGACCTCATCGACCTTGACGGATTTTACGATCCCTTTCATGGTCGAATCAAAATTTCCCTCTACATTTTCGGCCGCGAAGGCGATGGACTTTTTTCTGTATGGGCCTCCTTCCGGGGTGCGCGTCGTGTTGACGTTGGCCAGGTTTGATGTAACGACATCAAGCTTTGCCCTTTGGGCGGCAAGTCCGGAGCCGATGACCTTAAACGATGTGATCAAATCCATATCACTTGGCCTCCGTCAATACGGTCTTGATTGCCTTGAATTTTCTGGAAAGCATATCCACCGTCATATTGTACATCAGTTGATTTTCCGCCAGGTTGGCCATCTCCGTGTCAATTTTTACCTTTTCTTCCGATGTGGTGACTTCAACGGGAGCGGCCCCACCCTCCTTCCGGCCGATATGCCCGGGATCCGTTGTCGTCATCTGAATGGCATTTGTCTTTCCAAGTACCTGTTTAAAAGAGATATCGGAAGGTTTGAACCCTTCCGTATCCATATTGGCGATATTGGATATAATGATCTTATGGCGCGTCGATCGATAATCCAGCATGCCGGAGAGCAGATTCATCGTCTTGTCGAATAGAATGTCCATGATTCCCCTGACACCCATACCTGCAAAGGATATACCAGATTAACCACTTTTGGCGTCTGCCATTCCGTATTCATTGACCTTGTTCCAGAGCGTTCGAACACTAATCCCTAACAGTTTTGCCGCCTTGGTCTTGTTGCCGTCCACCTGGTTCAAGGTTTCGCAGATCAATGTTTTTTCGACGTTCTTCAGGGTTTTTATGGAGTTCAATGGGGTGACGTCCCTGCCGGAGGGGGAATCCGGGGACGATCCCGATGTCCGGGCCGTTTCTTCCCCTTCCCGGGGCTCAAGGCATAGCGACTCCGGAGAGATAGTGCTGCCATCCGTCATCAGGACCGCCCGTTCAATGATATTTTCCAACTCCCGGACATTGCCTGGAAAGTGGTATGTTTTCAACAAAGTGGCCGCCTGATCGGAAAGGAGAGGTTTCTTCCGACCTCTTTCGCCGGCGAATTTTTCAAGAAAGTGGTCTGTCAGGTACAAAATGTCACCGTTTCTCTCCCTGAGCGGCGGAATTTTGACGGGGATGACGTTGAGGCGATAATAGAGGTCGCTACGGAAGGTTTTATTCTCTATGGCGGCAGGCAGATGGATGTTGGTCGTGGCAATAATGCGGACATCAACGGGGATCGGGGCGTTTCCTCCCAGACGGTCAACCTCCGATTCCTGGATGACCCTCAGGAGCTTGGCCTGCAGGTGAGTTTCCATTTCGCTGACCTCATCCAGGAGCAATGTCCCGGTGTGGGCAAGCTCGAATTTACCCAACTTTCTTTGTGATGCGCCGGTAAATGCCCCCTTTTCGTAACCGAACATCTCGCTTTCGAGAAGATTGTGCGGTATGGCGGCGCAATTTATGGCGACAAAGGGTTGGTTTCTGCGATTGCTGTGGCGGTGTATGTATTTCGCCAACAGTTCTTTCCCCGTACCGCTTTCCCCTTGAATCATGATGCTGGATTTGCTCTTGGCAACATTCTTGAGCATCTCGATTATGGAGATAAACTTTTGATCTTTGGTAATAATTTGTTGGGCGGGTTGCAAGTTCTCCTGTTTCTGCAACGGTTTTTTTGTGAATGTATTCAAAACGTGCTTCACGACCGCTTCGAGATCATCCAGGGAAAAAGGTTTCATGATGAACTCCGCGGCCCCTTCCTTCATCGCCTCGACGGCCGTGCCGACCGTGCCGTAAGCTGTGATGAGGATGACCGGTATCTCGGGTGACAATTCTTTGACGCCTCGCAAGACTTCAATGCCGGTCATCCCCGGCATTTTCATGTCGGTGACCACCAAATCGAATTTTCCCATCTTGAACAATTCAAGCGCCTCGCGTCCGTTCTCAGCGGCGACAATGTCATAGCCGCAGCTTTCAAGGGATTCCGAGAGGGCAAGCCTCATTGCGTGATCGTCGTCCACAACGAGGATTCTATTTTTCTTCATTCGCTTCCTTCCTTGTTTCAATCGGATCCGTTGTCGCGCCGGGTTCCGACCTCCTCACGGGGAGAAGGGGAAAGGAAAGAACAAATGCAGCTCCGACCTCTTCCCGGTATTCAAATCTCATAGATCCGTGATACATATTTACGATATTATGGACGATCGCCAAGCCGAGACCCCAATGATCTTCTTTTGCGCGCGACAGACGATTGAAGATGCCGGAGCGGATGTTGCTGGGATCGGATCCGCTCTTTTCGATGAAATGGATTTCAATGGTTTGGCGTTCCTCAACGTAATGGGTGATGATATCGAGGCATCCGGCGTCCGGCAGGGCATTGAGAATGAGATGGAGAAAAACCTGTTTCATCATGTCGGCATTGCATTCAATGACCGGTTCCACATCTGCGTACCTGGCCGATAAGAAAACCGCATCTCCATCGATGATCTTTTCCGAAAACAGCAGGATCTCCTTCAAGAGATCGTGAATATTTACATAGGTAACGGGCAACTGATCTTTCTTGTTTCGATGGATGAGGTTGGAAATGGCGTTTTCCACGTTTTTCACCGCAGCCATGATCTGATTGGCCCGGTTGACGTCCTTTTCCCGATTTGACTCCTTTTTGAGCAGGGAGGCGAGAAGTTCGATGCTGCCGAGAGGGTTTCTGATTTCATGGGCGATATCGGCAGAAAGTTCGCTGATGAGGGCATGCTTTTCATTGTTCTTCTCGGCGGCTTGAATTTTCTCCATTTCCGTGACGTCTCTTAGGGTGATCACCGCTTTCGGCGCCTCCTCGTTTTCCCCTTTCATACGGGCGACCGCTATCTCCAATACCTTGCCGTGATGTCTGATTTTCGTCCCGCCTGTTTCCCCGACATGTTCATCCTGCAATAGATTTGCAATGGGAAGGGGGCCCAACAGGGTATGGATGTGCTCGTTCTTTATGGGGGTGTCGGCGATATCCAGGATTGTCTTGGCATATCTGTTCATGGTTTGGATATGGCCGTGCAGATCGACGACCACAACCCCCATGGGGATGCTCTCAAAAATGTGAACGTAATGATTGGTCCTCATGGCCTGATCTGTCCCTGATATTTTAGCGCCCACCGGTTTTCTTCAAGGGCATATTCGGCAATCTTGGACCAGAATAGATCGCCGCCCCCATTTTTCAAATCGGCCAAGGTCTTTTCAGCCAACGTCAGGCGATTTGCGCTGATATGTTCTCGGCCGGATTGGAATTGGCGCCACTTCACATCCACCGGCGCCTGATCCGACGAACCAACCGCCCTGTTTTTCTCCATTTCCGCGACCATTTTATCGATTTTTTCAATATAAGAGCGGGGGTTCCCCGTGGCGTTCTTTCTGAGGGTGTTGAGAATATTTAATGACTCTTCATGAAGGCCCAGGTAAGATAGACTGAAAGAGGATTTCAGCAGGGTGTCGACGTCCGCCGTTCGGATGAACCCCTCTTTCCAACCTTGCTGGAAAAGATCGGCGACGGCGAGATGGTCTCCCGATCGGTTATACTGATCGATTAAAACGGCCGTGCAGTTACGGATGATCCCTATGGCGTCCTCCCGGTACGCGGTTTGGGGAAAATTCTTCAACAAAACCGTCAACGCTTGACGGGCCTCTTCGTAACGTTTCGATTTCCACAAAGCGCGGCCCCGTTGATAATGGATATGTTCAATGATCGGCAACGGGACATTTTTTGAAAGCGCGGCGTCATATGCAGTGACCGGATCTTTGACATATTCAGCCCCTTTCTTGCCGCTGCGGTAGTTTAAGTCAGGACGGGCGACGCCGATGTCCGCCATGGCGACGACACCGAGCAATGCTTCGGGACTGTCGGGATTTTTCTCGATCACCCGGTTGTAGATATTCAGCGCGGACCACGGCCTGTTCATTTCTTCCAAACTTTTGCCGATGATCAGCAGGGCGGCCGTCCGCTGCTGGCTTTTCGGTACAAGACTCACATACCGGGAAAGAGCGCTGATCGCTTCCGCATATTTCCGCTCGCGATAATTCTGCATGCCGGTCTTTAAATTATCTTCTTGAATATTGACCGGCGACGGGTTAGGGCTTTCCGGCGGTCCGGCCGACTTGAGGGCTTTTGCGGCGGTTTGCCCGGTCGGCAATACTTGGACGCCGTGAGACGGCAGATCGGCATATGCGGCCGCGGATATGGATAAATATACGAGCACAAAGACAAATGTTTTCAAATTGTTCCCTCGGAGACAAGGATTGCTCATCGTCTTGCACGTATTTGTAAGCAAAGTATATGCCGTAGATTAACGATCATCCTAAAATACTTGAAAACGGGAGACGGTTGCTTTTTCGCAGATCATGAGGTGGGCGGATTGGGGAAATCGGTGATCTTTACCGTTGCTAATTTATTCGGGTTACGTTTTCATGGCACTTCGCTTGCATGGATCACGGTAAATTTTTGGACGGGCCCTGTTCATATATGGAGTCTCCGCTTCAATCGCCCATAGCAAAAAGATTCTCAATTCCTTTTGGCAGGGCGGGCAAACCGGGGCGCCATAGGTGAACCATCCGTGTTTGTCGTCTCGGGGAGCATTGTCCAGGGGGGGATAGGATCTTATGGAAAAGGAGCGGATGATCGAAGGAGAAGGTCAGAGGCGTGAATATTCAAGGGTAGGCGCATATATCCCTTTTGAATATCGAATTGTTGCAGATGAGGAAAAGGATCACATCCAGGCGCGAATTTCCGGTGACGCCGCCGCTCCGGAATTGAGGCCGCTCCCGGATATGGGAGACCATGATTACATTTTCGGAGAATGGCTTAAAATACTGAATCTCAAGCTCGATACGGTCATTCGTCTCATTACCCTGCAGAGCGAGGGGTTTTTTGGTCTTCCTTTTAAAGCGGTCAGCATCAGCGGGGGGGGAATGAGCTTTTTGCTGCCGCAGGCCATTGCCCCCGGGACGATCCTGGAAATCAAGCTCATGCTGACACGGAACCAACCGGTTGCCATGCGCATCTATGGCGAAGTGACCAAATCCGTACAGAGGGACGACATCTATTTTATTGCGGTCCGTTATGTCCATATGGATGTGTCCATCCGAGATGAGATCATCCGCTTTGTTTTTGAAAGAGAGCGGGAAATCATCCGCAAGAAAAGGAGTTAGAGATCAATGTTTGTCATCGTCGGGATGATCGTCGTCTTTTCGGCAGTCATTGGCGGCTACCTTCTGGAGCATGGAAACCTTTCCGTTCTTTTCCAGCCGGTTGAACTGTTGATCATCGGCGGCGCCGCGATCGGCGCGTTTATGATCAGCAATCCCCTCAAGATCATCAAGGCCACTTTGGGCGCCGTCAAGGGTATTTTTTCAGGCGAGTCCTACTCCAAACAGGACTATGTCGATGCCCTGATGCTGCTGAACGGGGTATTTTACAAGATCAGGCAGCAGGGGCTTGTCTCCATAGAGTCTGATGTGGATGCTCCCGGAGAGAGCGTATTATTTAATAAATATCCGAAGATATTGAAAAATCATCGCGCGGTCCTTCTCATCGCGGATACGCTGCGAATCGTGATGACCACGACCATTGCGACATATGAACTGGAGGCGTTGATCGATACGGAACTGGAAACCTATCAGGAAGAGATCTTGTCTCCGTCCAAGGCGATCAATTTTGTGGCGGATTCCCTGCCGGGCCTCGGTATCGTTGCCGCCGTCCTGGGGATCGTGCTCACGATGGCCAAAATGAAGGAGTCTCCCGAAGTCTTGGGACAGAGCGTCGGCGCCGCCATGTTGGGCACGTTTCTTGGCGTGCTGCTCTGCTATGGATTCGTCGGTCCGATGGGGAAGAATCTTGAGCATAGCGCCGGTGAGAGGGTGCAATACCTGAATGTTCTGAAGGTCGCCTTAATCTCCTTTCTCGGGGGATCGGCGCCGAAAGTCGCCGTCGAATTCGGCCGGCGGGTGATCCCGGAGAATGTTCAGCCCTCCTTTGCTGAAATGGAAGAAGCTCTTCGTCGAAGGAAATAACCATGGAAGACAATTCAAAAATTTTGATTCGCAGAAGAAAGAAGAAATCGCATGACGAGCATCACGGCGGTTCCTGGAAGGTGGCCTATGCGGACTTTGTAACGTCGATGATGGCTTTTTTCCTTCTCTTGTGGCTGCTGGCCATGGTCGCCCCTGAAAAAAGAGCCGCAGTATCTGAATATTTCTCAAACTTCAGCCTCTTCGACAGCCAGTCCCAGCAGTCCGGCGCCTCCATCCTGAACAAGTCAGCCGGCGTATTGGAGATCGGTCGTCCGAAACCCAAAGAGTCATTCCCGCTGAAGGAGGGAAAAAAGACGACTCCCCAGGAGTTGGCAAAGATGATGCGGATGGCGATTGACGACAAGTTGCAGGCCATGAAAAATCAAGTATTGATTGACACAACTCCGGAAGGTCTTAGAATACAGATCGTCGATAACGAGGGGAGCGATATATTTCGCTTGGGCAGTGATGAACCGACGGAGAAGGCGGTCCAGATCATCAGGCTGGTCTCCGAAAATATCCGGGAAAAGCCGAACCGCATCGTTATAGAGGGGCACACGGATTCGGCGCCTTTCAAAACGGTTCAGAAAACGAACTGGGAGCTCTCCACTTCACGGGCCTCTGCGGCCAGACGGGAGTTGGAAAACAACGGGGTCGATCCCGGCAGGATTGCCAGGGTCGTCGGGTACGCCGATCAGGAATTGCTCGTTCGAGAAGACCCAAAAGATCCGAGGAACAGACGGATCAGCATCATTCTCCTGCAGTAGTCGCGACGGCAGGAGGGAATCATCAGACCGTCATGCCGAGGAGTTTCCTGTGGCCTGAAGATCGCCGCCTACACCATCCGGATTACCGACACTGCGGGGGAGTTGATCTCTCGTTTCGAGGGGATGGCCTACCGAAAAAAGGAATCGTGGAATCTATGAAGGCGGAAGAAATCAGGGATCTTCTTTCGGGAGGGATAAGGAGACTCCTTCAGTGCCGGACGGCGGTTCGCAACATGGTCCGCGCCGGGGTGCATGAGCGGGCAGCGATGGCGATTTCGGGCCACAAGACCCGGTCGGTCTTTGACCGGTACAACATCATCAACCAGGACGACCTGAAAGAGGCCGCCCGCAAGCAGGAAAGTTACTTACGGCTACAAAATGGTTACATTTTGGGCACGCTGCCAAAAGAAAAGGCCCCCATCAAAAAGAGGCCTGATCGCAAGTGATTGATATTATTGGCGGAAGTGCATGGGAATCGAACCCACCTGGGAGGGTACTAGCCCCCCACACCGGATTTGAAGTCCGGGAGGCCCACCAGTGACCTTTGCACTTCCGTGGTGAGTCAATACCATATCCGGCCTGGTAATGAAAGGGGCGTTCGCAATCCAGCGCCTCTTCTTTACGGGGCTTCGCCGTCGGTCGCTGTCCGGATGGGAGTGGCGCAAGGAAAGTGAAAGCGTTTTCTCTTGGACCCGCCGGAATCGAAAAGCGTCGCTCTCTCACCGCAGGGGCGATGTTTCTAATAACCCGGTTCCAGCGTCCAATCCAATGAATCGTCGAGGAGTTGGACCGTTACCATCCCGCCCGCCTGGACCGTTGTGACCTCTTCCGGGAGGATGATCAGGCCGTTCGCCCGGACCATCGACTTCAAGATCCCGGAGCCCTGGTCGCCCGTCGTGACGACGGTGTAAAGATCCCCCTCCCTTTGGATCCTCGCCCGAATAAAGTGGCGGATTCCCGGCTTCTTGTTGATATCCTCGCCGAGACGCGCCCGGACGGTCTGCCGAAACAGGTTCACGCGTCCCATCATCTTGAGGATCGCGGGATGGATGAACTGCTCGAAGGAGACCATCGCGGAGACCGGGTTCCCCGGAAGACCGACGAAGGGAACTTCACCCAGCATGCCGAAGGCGAGCGGCCGTCCCGGTTTCATCGCGACCCGCCAGAACTGCATGCGGTTTCCCTCCTCTTTCATGACCTCCTTGACGAGGTCAAAGTCCCCGACGGAGACGCCGCCGGAAGAGACGATCAGATCGGCCCGGATGGCGGCCCGGAATTTTGCAACGAGGTCCTCCCGCCGGTCTTTCGCGATTCCGATCTGCATGGGGACGGCGCCGCAGTCGAGAACGAGGGCGGCGAGCGAATAGCTGTTGCTGCTCACGATCTTCCAGGGCGACAGTGGTTCGTCGATGTCGGTGAGCTCGTCCCCCGTCGCGACGATGGCAACGAGCGGTCGCTGGTGGACGGAGACGAAGGAGCGCCCGAGGGCGGCCAGCATGCCGACCTCGGCGGGCCGGATCACCTCGCCCCGGGAGATCGCCTTTTCCCCGGGCTGCACATCCTCTCCCGCCAAACGGATGTCCTGTCCATGTTTTGCCTCGACCAGGATGGCGACTTGCCCGTCTTCCTTCCGCGTATCTTCCATCCGGACGACGGCGTCGGCGCCCTCCGGGAGCGGCGCGCCGGTCATGATCCGCGCGGCCTGCCCCGGCCCGATCCGCTTTTCAGGGATAGTCCCGGCGGGGATCTCCTCGACGACCTCCAACATCGCCGGGGTGCCCGCGGATGCGCCGCGGGTGTCCCCCGCGCGGAGGGCGTAGCCATCCATCGCCGAGTTGTCTTTCGGCGGGATGGCGCGTCCGGCATAGACATCCTCGCCGATCACCCGTCCCCGGGCGTCAAGGATATTCACCTTCTCCATCCCCAGCGGGGAAACCGCATCCAGTATCTTGTTCAGGGCCTCTTCAACGCGGATCATTGTCGTCACCTTTTTTGAATGTGTTGAAACGCTATCTGAAATGGCTTTTCCTGTCAATAGTGAAGGCATAGTCAAGGCAGATGAGCCGGCGGGTAAAAGAGGGGAGTGGACCGCAAGTTTGTCACGACAGCGGGGAGATATTACTGCTTGAATAAATGCACCCAATATTATAGTAATTACGGTTCAGCCTGATGACATGGAAGGGCAATGACTTTATTGAGAAAGATCGTTGAAATCAAAAACAATTCGGGCGATCCCGCGCTGCGGGAGCTGTTGGAGAGGCTCGGCCGCGGGGAGGAGCGGATTGCCGTTGGAGGCCTGGAAGGTGCGGCCCGGGCCTTCGTCATCGCCCTTCTCTTCCGGCATCTGCGCCGACCCCTCATCGTGATTGCTCCGACCGAAAAGGATGCGGACGCCTGCGTCCGGGATCTCTCCCTTTTCCTGGGGGGGGAGCAGGCGTTCCTGCTGCCCCCATGGGATCTCCTGACCACGGATATGTTTGCATTCCAGCGGGAGACGGAGCTTGCCCGCCTCGAGGTCTTCCACCGTCTAACCTACGGCGGGCCAGCCGTCGTGGTGGTTCCGATCCACGCCCTCATGCAGAAGGTAATTCCGCGCGAGATTCTTGAAGATTATGTCGAGTTGGTTTCGGTGGGCGACAGCCGCGAGCGGGACATGTTCGTACAGAGGTTGACGGAAGGGGGCTACGGCCGCGTGACGCTGGTGGAAGGGAAAGGGGAGTTCAGCGTCCGGGGAAATGTCATCGACCTTTTTTCCCCTCCGGCCGACCATCCATACCGCCTGGAGTTTTTCGGCGATGAGTTGGAATCGATCCGCTCATTCGACGAGGCCACCCAGCGGTCTCTCACCGAACTCGCTGAATTCAGGCTCTTCCCGGCCCGGGAGGTGATCCTCACCCCCGCGCGGCGGGAGCGCGCCGTCCGGAACATCCGCCGTCGGTCCAACGAGTTGGAACTCCCGCGGGCCGTGAAGGACAAGCTTGCCGAGATGATCGCGACCGGCCTCGGCTCTGCGGTCAACCCGCTCTTCCATTCCCTCTTCTATGACGCCGCCGGCAACGACGATCCGGAGGATCAAGGACTCGGCACGCTCTTCGACTACCTCCCGGCGGGCGGACTCCTTGTCCTCGATGACCCGCTCGCGGTCGCGCTGGCGCAGGAGAAGATCGAAAACGACCTCGACCGTTTCATCCTGAAGGCCCACGACGGGGAACGGTTCCACCTGGAGAGGGAAGCGGCCTACCTGACCTCAACGGAGGTTTCCGGGCGCCTGCAGGAGATGCGGCAGCTCCACCTGGCGGGTCTCTCCCTCGGGAGCGGGGACGATGACCGCCGCCCCATACGCTTTTACCTGGAGCGGGATATCGCCCTCGGCGAGGCGGTCCGGACGGAGGCCGAGGAGGCCGGTCTTCTCATGCCGCTCGTGGAGAAAATCCGGGGGTGGCTCGGGGAGGGGAAGCGGGTCGTCTTCGTCTGCGGCGGGCAGGAGTGCCTGCAGCGGACGGGACAGCTCCTCGCGCGGTACGACCTCCCCATCCGGAAAGAGGCCGGTCCATTCCTGGAAGGGGTTGAAACGGACGGCCTGCCCGGCGCCCTTCTCCTCCGGGAAGGGAGGATCAGCGGCGGGTTCCACCTTCCCGGCATGAACCTCGTCGTCCTCTCCGAGGAGGAGATCTTCGGGAAGAAGGTTTTGCGGCGGCGGGTCCGTCCGGCCCGGGAGGGGTATTTCCTCAAGTCGTTTGGGGAACTGGGCGAGGGCGATTTCGTCGTTCATACCGACCACGGCATCGGCCGCTACCGGGGCCTCCAGAAGCTGACCGCGGGCGGGATCGAAAACGATTTTCTCTTGATCGCGTATCAGGAGAACGACCGCCTCTACCTTCCGGTCGATCGGATCGATCAGATCCAGCGCTACATCGGCCCGGACGGGTTCGTCCCGAAGGTGGACAAATTGGGCGGGAGCTCCTGGGAGACGGTCAAGGAACGGGTGAAGAAGTCGGTCCGCGAGGTGGCCGAGGAGCTGGTCTCCATCTACGCCGCCCGGGAGGTGATGGAACGGGCGGCATTCGCCGCCCCCGACCGGACCTACGACGAGTTCTGCGCCTCCTTTGAATTCGAGGAGACGCCGGACCAGGCGAAGGCGATCGAGGAGATCCATCTCGACATGGACGGCGGCAAGCCGATGGACCGCCTGATCTGCGGCGACGCCGGGTTCGGGAAGACCGAGGTGGCGATGCGGGCGTCGCTCCGGGCCGCCCTGGACGGGAAACAGGTGGCCGTGCTCGTCCCCACGACGATCCTCGCCGAACAGCACCACCAGACCTTCACCCGGCGTCTGAAACCCTATCCGATCCGCGTCGAGGTCCTGAACCGCTTCCGGACGAAGGCCGAGCAGAAGGAGATCCTCGACGGCCTCGCCCGGGGGACGGTGGACATCGTCATCGGCACCCACCGGCTTCTCCAGAAGGACGTGACCTTCCGGAACCTGGGCCTCGTCATCATCGACGAGGAGCAGCGCTTCGGCGTCAGCCACAAGGAGAAACTCAAAAAGTTGCGGACGCTGGTCGATGTCCTCACGCTGACGGCGACCCCCATCCCGCGGACGCTTCACCTGTCGCTCGTCGGAATCCGGGACCTCTCCATCATCAACACCGCGCCGGAGGACCGCCTCCCGGTGAAGACCCACGTCCTCGAATTCAACGAGGAGGTGATTGCCGACGCGATCCGCCGCGAGCTGGCAAGAAACGGCCAGGCATTCTTTCTCCACGATCGCGTCCGGTCGATCTTCACGATGGCCCGCCTCGTCCAGAAGCTCGTCCCGGAGGCGCAGGTGGGGGTGGTCCACGGCCGGATGAAGCCTACGGAGATCGAAGGGGCGATGGCGCGGTTCGTCCGGCGGGAGGACAACGTCCTCGTCTGCACGTCGATCATTGGTTCCGGCCTCGACATCCCGACGGCGAACACGATCATCATCAACCGGGCCGACCGCTTCGGCCTTGCACAGCTCTATCAGATCCGGGGGAGGGTGGGGCGATCCAAAGAGGAGGCCTCCGCTTACCTCCTTGTTCCCAAGGGGGCGATGCTCTCCCGCGACGCCCAGAAGCGGCTCCAGGTGATCATGGACTTCACCGAACCGGGTTCCGGTTTCCGGATCGCCTCCAACGATCTGGAGATCCGGGGGGCGGGGAACCTGCTTGGCATCTCGCAGTCCGGACACGTCTCCGCCGTGGGCTACGAGCTCTACACGGAGCTGATGGATAAGGCGATCCGGGAGATCAAGGGAGAGGCGGCGCCGGAGGAGGAGGTCCGGCCGGAGATCCATCTCGGGATCCCGGCGTTCATCCCCGAGGCATACATGGCCGACGAACACCGGAGATTAGTGACCTACAAGCGGGTCTCCCTCTCCTCGACCGACGAGGAGCTTGGCGGGATCCGCGACGAACTGCTGGATTGCTACGGCCTCGTCCCCGTCGAGGTGGAGAACCTCCTTGCGGTGATCGGGATCCGCAACCTCCTCAAGACCCTCAAGGGGAAGAAGATGGGCTACGACGGCCGGGCGATGTCGGTATTCCTGCAAGAGAAGAGCCCGGTTGACCCCGTCCGGATCATCGAGATCTACCGAAGGAAGGTGCGGGGGGTGCAGCTCAGCCCCGATCTCAAGCTGACCATCCCGATGCCGGGGCTTACGGGGGCGGCGGTCCTGACCCGGGCGCGGGAGTTGCTTCAGGAGTTGAGGGGCTAAAAAATGGGTGATGCCATGACAGGAAAAGGGGGACACTTCCCCTGTTTTTCCAGGAAAAATAGGGGAAGTGTCCCCCTTTTCCTGTTGATCGTCGTGATTTCATCCCTTGCGGCCTGCGGGAGTGAGAAACCTTCGAGACCCCCGCAGCCCGCGGTCGCGACCGTGAACGGCCAATCGATTGATCTCAAGGAGTTTGAAAAGGCGCTGGGGGAGGAGACGGCCCTTGCGAAAAAGGATGTACCGCTGAAGAGAGAGGAAACGGAAAGCCTGAAGGAGGAGGTGCTCGATAACCTGATTCGGGAGAGGATCATGAGCCAGCGCGCCCGTGATCTTTATATTTCCATCGGAGAAGCGGAGCTCGCCGCCCGGATCGAGGAGATCCGGAAGGATTACAACGGCCAGTTCGACAAACTCTTCGGCGAAGGCGGAATCAGTCTGCCCGAATGGAAGGAGGCGCTGCGGAAGCGGATGCTCCTCGAGAAACTCATTGTCCGGGACGTGAATGCAAAGATTCAGGTGGCCGACGACGAGGCGGAGCGGTATTACAATGACCATCGCCGGGCCTACGCCACGGATCGGCGGGTGCGTGTCGCGCAGATCGTTCTTCCCGACCGCGACCTGGCGGAGGGGATCCTGAAAAGATTGAAGGCGGGAGAGGATTTTGGTAAGGTGGCGCGGGAGGTTTCTATCGGCCCTGAGGCGACGCAGGGCGGCGATCTCGGTTTCTTCGAACGGGGGGTGATGCCCGAGGCGATCGACCGGATGGTCTTTTCGCTACCGGTGGGAAAGGTGAGCCGCGTTGCCAAAAGCCCGTACGGTTTCCATATCTTCAAGGTCCTGGGACAGGCGGCGGCCGGCGGCCGGAAGTTTGCGGATGTGAGGGAGAAGGTTATCGCCGATCTGCGAAAACAGAAGGAGGCCGAGGCCTACAAAATCTGGATCGAAGGGCTCCAAGCGAAGGCCGCGATCCGGATCAACCGTCCCCTTCCGGGCCTCCGGGGGACAGATTGAATATTAGGAGCTTATGATGAAAATCGGCAAGGCGATTCTAACGGGAACGGCGGCGATATTCCTGTGCGTGTCGGCGCAGGCGGGGGTGGCCGACCGGATCGTGGCCGTCGTCAATGATGAGGTCATCACGCTGTCTGAATTGAACAACGCCTTTGAGCCCTATCAGGAACGGGTTACGGCAAATGTCCAGGGCCCGGATCGGGAGAAGGCTTTGGGTGAAACCAAAACGACCCTTCTGAATCGGATGATCGACAATCTGCTGATGGAACAGGAATCCCGGAAAACCGGGATCACCGTTCGGAATGAGGAGGTGACGGAGGCGATCGATGACATGCAGAAGCAGCGGAAAATCTCCCCGGATGAGTTTCGGAAGGCGATGCAGCGGGAGGGGATAACCCTGGACGCCTATCGGAACGATATCCGGGATCAGCTCATGCGGATGAAGCTGATCCGGCGGGACATCAAATCCAAAGTGGCGGTGACGGACGAAGAGATCGGGGAGTATTACCGCAAGCACCGGGAGGATTATGAGGGGAAGGAGGCCGTACGGATCAGGCAGATCCTTCTTCTGCTGCCGAAGGAAGAAAACCCGGCCGCGAAGGAGAAACTCCGCGCGGATGCCGATGCCATCCACAAGCGCCTTCTGAATGGCGAGCCGTTTGAACTGCTCGCCGCGAAATTCTCCCAGGGGCCGGCCGCGGCCGAGGGCGGCGATATCGGTTATATCGAGAAGGGGATGATCCACGCTGAGGTGGAGGATGCCGCCTTCCGCCTGCCTCTCAATCAGATCAGCGGCGTCATCGAATCCTCCGTCGGTTTTCACATCATCCAGGTGGTCGACCGCCGGGGGGCGGGAGTCAAGGCCATCGAGAACGTCCGGGAAGAGATCCGGGAAAAGATCGACCGGGAGAAGATGGAAAAGAAATTCGGCGAGTGGCTCGAAGAGCTCCGGAAGAAGTCGCACATCGAGATCAAGTTGTAATGAATTGCATTAAAATCAAGGGCGCCTCGCAGCACAACCTCAGGCACATCAACGTGGACATCCCGCGGGACCGCCTCGTCGTCATCACAGGCGTTTCCGGTTCCGGGAAGTCGTCGCTCGCCTTCGACACGATCTACGCCGAGGGGCAGCGGCGCTATGTGGAGTCGCTTTCCACCTACGCCCGGCAATTCATCGGCCAGATGGACAAGCCGGATGTGGAATCGATCGAGGGGCTCTCCCCGGCGATCGCGATCGAACAGCGGACAGCCGCCCACAACCCCCGCTCCACCGTGGGGACGGTCACCGAGATCTACGACCATCTCCGGCTCCTCTTCGCCCGGATCGGCGTTCCGCACTGCACCAAGTGCGGGAAGGAGATCCAATCCCAGACGATCGACAAGATGCTGGAGACGATTCTCGCCTATCCGCCGAACGCCCGCGTGACGATCCTCGCCCCGGTTGCCCGGGGGAAGAAGGGGGAGTTCCAGAAGGAGTTGAGAACGCTTCTGAAGAAGGGGTTCGTTCGCGTCCGCGTGGACGGGGAGGTGAGGGAACTCGCCGAAGAGATCAGCCTCGACAAGAACAGGCGCCACGATATCGACGTGGTGATCGACCGCCTCGTGATCAAGGAGGGGATCCGGAAGCGCCTTCGCGATTCGCTGGAGACGGCCTCCGGGCTTTCCGACGGTCTCGTCCGCGTAGGTTTGGCCGGTGGCGGGGAGGCGCTTTTCAGTGAGCATTATGCCTGCCCGGACTGCGGCGTCAGCATCACGGAGCTTGCCCCGCGGATGTTCTCCTTCAACAGCCCCTATGGGGCCTGTCCGGACTGCGGCGGGCTCGGCACGCGGACCTTCTTCGACGAGGAGCTCGTCGTCCCCGATCCGGGGATTTCCGTCCGCGAGGGGGCGATTGTTCCCTGGTCGGGACGCCATTCCCTCCAATATTTCCAGATGATCGACACCCTCGCCGGCCATTACGGCTTCGACATCAACACCCCGTTTCAGGAGCTCCCGGAGAAGATCCGGGAGGTCCTGCTGCAAGGCTCCGGGGAGGAGAAGATCCGTTTCCATGCCGACCGGGGCGGAAGGCGTTACTTTCACACCCGTCCCTTTGAGGGGGTGCTCAACCAACTGGACCGGCGCTACCGGGAAACGATGTCCAACGCCGTCCGGATGGATCTGTCGCGCTACATCAATCTCCGGGAATGCCCTACATGCCTGGGCGCACGCCTGAAGAGGGAAAGTCTCTCCGTAACCGTAGGCGGGAAAAACATCTGCGAGGTCTGTCGCCTTCCAATCCGGGAGTGCCTGGACTTTCTCACGGCGATTCCCCTCTCGCCGCAGGAACTCCACGTGACGGAGCGGATGATGAAGGAGATCCGACTGCGGCTCCGCTTTCTGTTAGACGTCGGGATGGACTACCTGAGCCTGGACCGGGCGTCGGGAAGCCTCTCCGGCGGGGAGGGCCAGCGGATCCGGCTGGCCACGCAGATCGGGTCGGGGCTGGTCGGGGTTCTCTACGTCCTCGACGAGCCGACCGTCGGTCTCCACCAGCGGGACAACGTCCGCCTGATCGCGACCCTGAAGCGTCTGCGCGACATGGGGAACACGGTCCTCATCGTGGAGCACGACAAGGACATGATGATGGAGTCCGACCAGATCATCGACATCGGCCCGGGGGCGGGGGTGGACGGGGGCGAGGTCGTCTTCCAGGGGACGCCGGAGGAGATCTGTAAGAGCGAGGTCTCGCTGACGGGGGCCTACCTCTCGGGGCGCAAGGCGATCGCCGTTCCGGAAACAAGGAGGTCGCTGACGGGGCAGTTCATTGTTCTCGAGGGGGCGAACGAGCACAACCTCCAAAACGTGGACATCCGAATCCCCGTCGGGGTCTTTACCACGGTCACCGGGGTCTCCGGCTCGGGGAAGAGCACGATGGTGATCGAAACCCTTTACAAGGCGCTCGCCCGGCGGCTGAACCAGGAGCGCACGGGCGGCGGGAAGATCCGCCGCATCGCCGATCTGGGCGGCATCGAGCGGATCATCCTGATGAACCAGCAGCCGATCGGGCGCACCCCCCGTTCCAACCCGGTCACCTACACGGGGATCTTCTCCCCCATCCGGGAGCTCTTCACCGGCCTGCCTGAGTCCCGGCTCCGGGGCTACAAGCCGGGCCGGTTCAGCTTCAACGTGAAGGGGGGGCGCTGCGAGGCGTGCGAGGGGAACGGCCTGATCAAGATCGAGATGCACTTCCTGCCGGACGTTTACGTCACTTGCGACGTCTGCCACGGCCACCGCTTCAACCTGGACACCCTCGATGTGCGCTACAAGGACAAGAACATCGCCGAGGTGCTCGATATGACCGTCCAGCAGGCCCTTCTCTTCTTCGAGAACATCCCGGCGATCCGCTCGAAGCTTCAGCTCCTCTACGACGTCGGCCTGGGCTACATCCGCCTCGGCCAGTCCGCGACGACCCTCTCCGGGGGGGAGGCGCAGCGGATCAAGCTCTCCCGCGAGCTGGGGAAGCGGATGAACAGCCACACCCTCTACATTCTCGACGAGCCGACGATCGGCCTGCACTTCGCCGACATCCAGAAGCTCCTCGACGTCCTGATGCGCCTGGTCGATATGGGGAACACCATCGTTGTGATCGAGCACAACCTCGACGTGATCAAGTGCGCCGACCACATCATCGACCTGGGTCCGGAGGGCGGTCCCGGCGGCGGCCGGATCATCGCCACGGGCACGCCGGAGCAGGTCGCCCGCGCGGAGAGCTCCTACACCGGCCAGTTCCTGCGGAAGATCCTCTGACCGGCTTTGGCTGAATCATGCCGATGGATGTAAGGGAAATCTTTAACCTTGTTACATAATTGTCTTGACAAGAACGCGAATCATGACCTATACAACGAACCATGCAGATCATATGGTTTTTTGTCGGTCAAGTTATCCAATAGAAAGCGTGGTTGCCCATGAAAATGGAGATGAATCCGGCAAATGTCGTCATCATTGCCAGGCAGTTCAATCCTTCCATCATCAGTCAATACTGGTTAATCAAGAACGGCATTTTTACCGAAGAGGAGATTCAGCCCGACAGCATCTTCTCGCCTGTCATCGCCAATGTTCTTTCCAGGGATTGCCAGGTCCTGGTACTGCCGGAACAACTTCAATTCATGTCCAAGCTCGCTGACCAATCCGGTCAGGAATTATTGATCTCCAAACTTGGAAAGATTGTACAGGCACTGCCACACACGCCGTTCATTGCTGTGGGGCTGAATTTTTCCTGGCATGTTTACGACGAGGATGATGCTTCCAATGCGGCATTGGGGAGGAAACTGTTTTTCAGAGACGACAGCCCGCTGTACAAGTTTTTTGATGAGGATGACGCCCGGTTCGGTTCCTACATGAGCAGGGATATCCTGGGTTGCCGCCTGAAACTGGACATCAAGCCCGACACTGTCCCTTGCCCGGAAGGGACCTCCAACCGGCTCCTTTTCGGATTCAATTTTCATCTGCAACTGATTGAAGACGATAAAGCGGAAAGTATTTTAAATCTATTTCAAAAATGGGATGAAGCCAAAGAAACGGCCTTTTCTCTCATGAAGCAAATTGCCTGAAAAGGATCGCCATGACACCGACAACCAAAGGCATTCCCGCCATAGATTTTTACGGAAGTTCTGAGTGGTTCCCCCTCATTGCCCCATATAGTTTCTATCATCGCGGGCCTGCGCTGAATACGGCTGGCATAGTGCTTCCCCGTGAGACAGAGGATGTCCAGGCGCCAACGTTCGTTCCAGGCAAGAATAGTACTGCGTTCATAAAGTCTTCCCTCGAAGGGGAACTCCTGTCAAATCTTCCATCAAACTTGCTGTCTTTCTTGAGCAACCGGAGGCAGCATGTACAGGACGGCTATACCTACGAGACCATTATAAAACAGGACGATATCGAGCTATTGCGAAGTTTTGTTGAAGGCCGGGCCGCTTCCCGGCCTGTCGTTGTTCCTTTGTCCCGAGAAGCGGATGCCTTCTGCAGCCGCCAGGGCATTCGGAAGTATGTCAACGTGGCTTCGGATCTAATCAATCAGTGCTTTTCCAATATCCAGAACGTCGAAAGTGAGATTCTCCAGGATCCGGATGCGGAAGATCAATTCCTGGTCATCCATTTGGAGGTCAAGGGAGAAATCGAGGCGGTTCTCGATATGTATGACAAATATACCGAAGAGTGGGTATCGAGAGTCCCCTGGCCGGAACGGGGGAAAATAAGCTTGTCTTACATCGTGATCTGAGGCATGGACCCAAGAGATTTTCTTGACTTGGCGAAAAAACTATCCGGTGGCAGCACGGCGGCCGAATACCGGACGGCCATCAGCCGCGCCTATTATGCCACTTATCATGTCGGAGCTGCGTTTTTGAAAGATATAGGTTGCCCGATCAGCGCAGGGCCGCAAGCGCACGGAGAAGTGCGGAACGATCTATCGAATTGTGGTGATGCCGAATTGGCAGGAGTCGGTTCCCAGCTTGCAGATCTCCATAAAAAAAGAATTATCGCCGACTACCGTCTCACCGACGTAAAATACGATAATCAGAAAACATCTCAGGCCGTTACGGTGCAGGCAGGACGAATGATCCAGGCGCTGGATCGGTGTGGTTCCGGATCAAGACGGGATGAAATCGCCAGGGCTGTAAATAAGTATTTAAGAATAATCAACGCCTGACCCCGGTCCTTTCCAGCCCTTATCGCCCGCCAAGTATTGAGCATTCAATAACGATGCACCATCAACCTTCATAGCAGGGAGGAACAGGATGGCCCGGAAGAAGAGCGCAAAGGTTTCTGCGAACGCGGAAACGGCGGTGCTGGATTACCGCCATGACGAGGCGAAACGGAAGAACATCCCCCCCGCGGGGCTCGCCGCCCAGGGGAAGGTGCGGGAGACGCCGAAGATCCGGTATGCCTACGATCCCCACCTGCCGCCTCTCTACTTCCTCCATGTCTGGTGGGCGAGGCGGCCGTTCTGGAGTTTCTCTGCCTGGCTTTCTTCGACGACGTCCGAATTCCAGTCGATGATGCGCCGGTTTTGACCGCGCCGCGGGTGATGGAGCAGATGAGCCTGTACGGGGAGGAGCCGGCGGACGAGGCGGAGGATGCCGACGACGAAGAGTAACCGGCATGGGATTTTCGGCGTGATGACGGTAAGATGGCGTCGGAACGTATGAGGGATGCATGGAGGTAGCGGTGTAGGACTAAACGGCCGGTGATTGAAAGCATCATGGACCGATTCGTACCGTGAAAGGGCGGGAGGGAAAAGAAATGAACAGACTCTTGGAAAGGATTTCAGCGGATCCGAATATCTGCTTCGGCAAACCCTGTATCCGAGGACACCGGATATGGGTTTCCCTGCTTCTCGATCTGCTGGCGGACGGGATGACGGTCGAAGAGATCCTGGCCGAATACCCGCAATTGACGAAGGATGACATCCGGGCGGCCATCGCCTATGGCGCCGAGATGTCCCGCGAACGCTACGTCGATATTCCCGCCGAGGTAGTGGGATGAGATTCAAGCTCGACGAAAATTTCGGTAAATGGACGCTGAACATTTTTCAGGCCGCCGGTCACGACGTCCGGACCACCCTGGATGAAGGGATGCAGGGTTGTCCCGACCGGCATCTCTACGACGCCTGCTGCAAAGAGCGACGCTGTCTGGTTACACTGGACCTGGATTTTTCCGACGTGACACGATTCCCTCCTGAGCAGGGCAGCGGAATCGCCGTCATCCGCGTCCCTCGGAACCCCAGTCTGGCCGTGCTTGAGCATTTGCATGCGGTAAAAGGGCGGTAACACCAAACAGGGAGGAACTGAATATGGCCGACAATGGAATGGACAGAAGGGATTTTATGAAGTCGACGGCTGCCGGATTCGGCGGATTTTTCTTCCTCTCTTCCAATGAAATAAAGCCGGAAGAAACGACGAAAAAACCCCCAAAGGAGAAAAAGTTCATCTATCGCACCCTTGGAAAAACAGGAATAAAGCTTCCGGCGATTAACATGGGGGTCATGAATTCCAGTAATCCCAATCTTGTTCGCGCCGCCTTGAATTCGGGCATGGTTCTCCTCGACACGGCCACGACTTATCAAAGAGGCACGAACGAGAGGATGATCGGCGAAGTCATCAAGGAGCGGCCCCGGGATTCATACGTGATTGCCACCAAAGCACACCCGCCCACAGACCGCAGTGCGGGACTCTACACGAAAGAGGCCACGGAAGAAGACTTTCAAAAGAAAATCGATGCCAGCCTGAAAAATTTGGGGCTGGATTACATCGATATTTACCATCATCATGGGGTTTCTGTCCGAGAATCCGCCCTTTACGAGCCGGTCCTGAAGGCCCTGGAAAAGGCCAAAAAAGCGGGCAAAATTCGCTTCATTGGAATCTCCACCCACAAGAATGAGCCGGAGGTGCTTCAGGCCGCAATCGATTCGAAATTCTACGACGTGCTTCTGACCACCTACAATTTTAAACAGAAGCGCCAGACGGAGATCAGGGAGGCCATTGCCAGGGCTGCCGCAGCCGGCATGGGGGTGATCGTCATGAAGGCGATGGGGGGCGTGCAGTTGCAGGAGCGGGCGGAAAAACCCGTGGAACCCGTTCCCGCCTTAAAATGGGTCCTGCAGGATTCCAATGTCCACACGATCATCGCCGGGTTCACAACCTTCGACCAGATGAACCTCGACCTGTCGGTCATGGAAAATCCGACTCTTACGCAATCCGAGAAGGCCCAATTGCAATGGGCAGCCTTTCAGCCCGGATTGTACTGTCAAGGCTGCGGCCAGTGTTTGGAGCAGTGTTCCGAGAAACTCCCCATCCCCGACCTGATGAGGGCTTACATGTATGTTTACGGCTATCGAAATCTCAGCCATTCCCAGGACCTTTTGCTTTCTCTGAATCTCCCCCCCGGGTGTGCGGGGACTGCGCCGAATGTCCGGTGAAATGTTCGATCGGCTTCAACGTTTCAAGAAAGATTCGGGATGTGATCCGTCTCCGGGATGTACCCGCGGAATTCATTGCCTGACCTTTGAAAAACGCGCCATTTGTCATTGCGAGAAGGCCAATGGCCGACGAAGCAATCCCCATAACTATTCGATAAAAGATGAGATTGCTTCGTCGCTGTGCTCCTCGCAATGACAGGAAGGGCAGAAATTCAAACTCTTTCTCATCGAGGGGATAGACCAAAAAGACTGCCGAAATATGATCCAGGAATACCTTAAGCATACCGGAAATCTTCAAAATAAAGTCGAAGAGGGCCGCTTCCAACTGAAAGATCCTTACCATGGAGTAATGGATTTTTATTGGAAGGGGAATTATATCTGGGGCGCGTTGGATCTTGCCGACGAAACCCTTCGCTCCAGGGTTCTAAAACTTTTTGCAGAGGGATTGGAAAAGAAAAAATAGACCGCCCTTCGGCTTTTCAGTATCTTTCCCCCAAATAAACAGGCGAAACCATAAGAAGAATGGACTTGTGTGTCAAGGGAATATTGGCAAAGGAGGTGGAGGAAGCACTTCTTCCGGTACTACAAAAGCGTTCATTGTTGCCAAGCATGCTTGATTTGAATCGGTAAACATTAGGTCACCTTAAATCACGTTGACATGAAACAAAGATTCTCCTATTGTATAACTGTAATATCGCAGGCAAGCAATTATGGGAAAGCAAGAAATAATTAAAATCATCAGAAACAAAAAGCCCGAAATGGAATCCCGCTACGGAGTCCAGCGCCTCGGCTTGTTTGGCTCCTATGTTAGGGGGAGGCAGAGAAAGAAGAGTGATATCGATATACTTGTTACCTTCAACCGAGATATCGACCTCTTCGACTTTTTGGACCTGCGCAAATATCTCGAAAGCCAGCTCCAGACCAAGGTTGATCTGGTCATGGAAACCGCTCTCAAGCCAGCCATAGGCAAACGTATTCTCTCCGAGGTAGAATATGTCTAAAGGGCGGGAACTATCAGATTACTTTGATGATATTATAACTGGCATTACCGATGCCGCCGAGTTCACCCAAGGCATGTCCTACGAAATATTTGCGGCGGATAAGAAGACGGTCAATGCGGTGATCAGGTGTCTCGAAATTATCGGCGAAGCAACGAAGCACATTCCAATATCCTTTAGAAAGAAACACCCCGATCTTCCCTGGAGTAACATGGCAGGTATGCGTGACGTGCTCATCCACGATTACATGGGGGTCGACCTGAAAACCGTCTGGAAGGTTGCTTCACTCAGGAACGTTTACCGGAATTGAAGCCATTGCTCGAAGGACTAAAATTTGGTACCACGGAGTTATCTTGACATCAGGTAAAAATATTAACCCTTAAGCATACTTCCTGCAATTGAACGTTAGTTAAGTCTGACAGAAATCCTTACGGAAGGCAATGCTTCGGCCAGCCGGCAATAGGCTTCCCGGCTGACCGCGCGTTTTTCCGTCACCAGGATCCGCCAGATCTCAGTTTCATGCTCCCGCGCGCGCTGCCAGACCTGCTCAAGGTCGCGCCGCGGGGGAAGGCGCCGCTTCCCGCCGGGGCGGGGTTCTGCGGGTTCCCGCCGCGTCCCCGCAAGGCGCCGGAAGACATCCGCCCCATACCGGTCGTACCAGAGCAGGGTATGAGCCGTGGAGAGCGAACCGGCCCAGGGATACCGGTGCAGCCACCACGACCGCGCGAGTCTGTCAATGGCGTCGTCGATCCTTTCCCGGTCGGCCGGGGTCTTGGAGGGGACCGATTCCTCGTAAAACAGCGCGGTCGAAAATTCATCGCCGGCCACGTGCCACGTTTCCCGGATGGCGTACTCCCCTGGATGCTGCGCCACGCGCGCTCCGACGACGAGGGCAAACTCGCCGCAGATAAACAGGGCGATGGAGTCGCGCAGCTCTTCGATGAAGCGGGCGGTCATCAGCGCCTCCCGACCGGTTTCCGTCGGAAAATCGGTGAAGCACATCACCTCCACGGCGATTCCGGCAGCGGCAAGATTTTTCACGGCCAGGGCCGCATCCCGAACAGACAGCCCCTTGTGGATCAGTTGCAGCACCCGCGGGGCGGCCGATTCCACGCCGAGGGCCATGCCGAGCGCCCCGCCTTCCGCCAGAACGCGGCAGCATTCCTGGTCCAGGGCCGGCTCCGGGCGCATATCCGTCGCCCACCGGACGGGGGGCTTCCCCCCGGGGGAGGGGTTGAGGGCCGATTTCAGCGCCTCCGCCAGGCGGCGCGCCGTTTTGGGCGACAGCGAATCCTGGGAAAAATGGAACAGCCTGCATCCGTACCGGTCCGCCAGGAGGCGGATATGCTCGGCGGCCTGCTCGACGGGGCGTTCCCGGTAGCGGGCGGCGCCGCATTCGGCCAAGCCGTAATGGCAAAAGGCGCATTTGCCCCAATAGCAACCGCGGGTCGGGTCATACGGCAGCACCGGCGCGGGAGAGAAATATTGTTCCAGCGGCAGCCCCGCAAAATCGGGGGCCGGCAGTGCGCCCAGGTCCGTTGTCTTTGCTCCCTCGATGATCCCCGCCGGGCTCTCCCCCCGTTCCACCGCCCGGACCAGCTCCAGGAGGGCCGATTCCCCTTCGAAGAGGACCGCCGAATGGAATGGTTTCAGCGCCCGGGTCAGGAACGTTCCCCGCAGGCGAAGGAGGATCTGCGTCATGGCGGGACCGCCGACGGTGACATGCACGCCGGGCAGAAGGCGGCGGATCATGAAGGCCAGGGCATAGGCGGGCTGGACCTGGCCGGGAAAGGCGACAGAAAGGCCGACGAGGCCCACCCGCTTGGCCGCGAGGCGCGCGCACAGCTCCTGAAAGTATTCGTGGAAGGGGTCCCTTTCGGGGCGGGCGTCTTCCTCGATCTCACGGATCGTCAGCAGCGAAAAGGGGGTGCGGTACGCCGTAAAATCGAGGGAGAGCGGCGCATAGGCCGCGCTCACCAGGCGGAGGGCGCTTTCCATCGTGGCAATCGCCGCTTCATACTGCGGCGGATCGAAAAAGCGCTCCCCCGACCGGTCCCGGAGGACGGCGACGGCGTCATCGATGCCGCCGGGGGCGCTCCGGGCATCCTCCCGCGCCTCCCACAACGCCGCGCCGGCGAGCTGTTCGGCGTGGTTCAGGGCGGATTTGCACTTCAGCTTCGTCCATCGCTCTTCAACGCGGCCGGCCAGGACGGTCAGGGTCTCGCGGCAAAGAAGCCGGCTGTAGGCCTCGACGTTCGCATCGATGGGCCAGACCTCCACCCCGTGCGCCCGCAGGCAGCCCGTCAGGGTCGGAAGCGAGAGATACGGCGCCGTGGGATCGCAGGTCGGCGGGTAGATCAGGGCAATTTTCATCATGGGGATCGACCCCTTCTCCTTCGACCTTGTAAGCGCACGTGTCAGGCGTGATGCCAGGACCGGGACCGCGCCTTCCGAAGCAGCCAGTAACCCCCCTGCTCAGGCTGCGGGCACAACGAAACATATAAAATTTTTCGAGTCGAGGCCAGCCATTCGTATCGCCACAGAAAGATGAGTGGGGGAAGGTTCAGATGCGAAGGCGTTCAACCTTTTTGTTATGGACAAATCGGGTTCGCAGCATCTCGCATCGTTACCTCGGGTGGACGGGAGTGGGGGATGGCTTTGCCTTGTTCTCAGTCAAAAGCTTTTTTATGAAGTTCTTTATCAATGCGGTCGGCATCACCCACATTGTACTGTACAAGCTTTCTCAGGTGAATAAAGCTTTGATCGTCCATGGATATAAAGCTTATAGCAGATTCCCTTTCACCCACTCTTGAGATTTTCGAATCGACAACAATTTGTAAAGCGTCACTTAAACGAACGATTACCTTACAAAGGGCATTGTTTTGAAAAAGGGGATTGGATGTACAAAGAATACCATTCAGACTAATGTTGATTATTTCTGTACGAATGACTTCCTCCCCGAGCAAAATGCTAACGTCAAAATGTACGGGAACTCGTGTGCGCATTCTCTTGTTTTGATTCATAATAACTTGCCTCTTTGCTTACATATCACATCCCGGATCAGATTTCCGCAGATTCTAAACCGGTAATTTGAAAAATTTGGCGCCCCATCAATATTCAGGTGTAATCCTCTGTACTTTCCCTGCCCCATCAGTTTTGAAGATAGATGTACCAGTTGCTGTTCTTGACCCGCTTTGCTATTTCATATGGGAGATGATCGGTTTTCTCTATGAGAACCGTCTCGCCGACGGCAATTTTCTTGAAATATTCCTTGCTCGATGCCACCAGGAAGGCATCTTGATCCTGAAGTTTATACTCAAAGGTAATTTCCACCGTGCGGGATGACATGTTTTTTAAAACTGCTCGCCAGATCCATTCGACTTGGTAGTTGCCGGGAAAGTCCTGGTAAACGCGAATCATTTTAAAACCGTCATTGAGGACTTCAAGAGGGAAAAGGGGGTCTTTCGTATCCACGTTTCGCTGATAGCCCATGAATTGACCCTCACCGATCAAGCGCGTAAGGAGACGTTTTTCATTGATCTGATCCCAGAAGCCGGCATGGAGGGGGCTCTTCAGGGCTATGCTGAAGATCGTAAAGACGATGAGAACGATGGCAAAAGAAAAACATGCCCGTTTCCGCGCTAATTTTATCTTCATACGATCCTTCCGAACTCTTTATAGTTGTTATGTTATCGGTTTAGTTCATCCCGAATGGCCCCGCCGATCTTTTCCAGCACATAGGGCTTCTTGACATAGGCGCCTGCCCCCAACTGCTGAGTCTCCTTGACCCGCTCCGTCTCCGAAAAGCCGCTGACCAGGATAGCCTTCTGCTTCGGGTTGATTTCCAGAACCCTTTGGTAGGTCTCCAGACCATCGATCCCCGGCGCCATGATCATGTCCAGAACAAGAATCTCCGCCTTATTTCCCTTGAGATATTCCACCGCCTCTTCCCCGCTGGAAACGACATGAACCTGATACCCCAGCCGTGTAAGCAATCGGGCGGCAATATCCCGCTGCCCGGCAATGTCATCCACCACCAAAACCGATTCACCCTTGGCCATGTATCGTTCTATCGGCGGCTTCTGTTGCGGCGCGATCAGTTCCTCCCGGGTTACCGGGAAGTACAGCGTAAAGGTGGTTCCTTCTCCGACTTTCGTCTCTACGTCAATATACCCATTGTGATCCTTCACCGTTCCCCAGACAATCGCCAATCCCAGCCCGGTCCCGCTTCGGCCCATCGTCTTCTTCGTATAGAATGGCTCGAATATCTTCTCTCTGTTCTCGGCAGGGATGCCCATCCCCGTATCGGATACGGTCAATACGGCATAATCCCCCTCCTTGACCTCGTCATAGCCCCGGAGGGGTTTGTCAAGATAGCGGCTCTCCGTCCGGATCGTCACCTCCCCTATCCCGGAAATCGATTCCGCCGCATTCGACACTAAGTTCATCAAGGTCTTTTCCAGATGGATGGAAGATCCCTTGATGTTCAGCATGTTCTTGTCGCACTCGGTTCGGAAGGTCACACGGGGATTATAATCCTTCATCTTCTCAAACACCGGGGTCTGGAGAAAATCGGAAACAACGCTGTTGAGATTGATCACATCCGATACCGTGACACCCCGCCTGGCCAGGGTGAGAAGGTCCCGAATGATCGCGGCGCCTTTCTCCGTGGACTGCAAAATCTTTTCAGCGTGACTCCTGGACCGGCTCCCTTCGGGAATTTCCCCCAGCAACAGTTCCGAATACCCGCTAAGAACCCCCAAGACGTTATTCAGATCATGGGCAACACCGCCCGCCAGTTGCCCGAGGGCCTCCATCTTCTCCGCACGGTGCAGACGTTCCTCCAGGCTTCGCTTTTCTTCCTCCGCCCGCTTGCGATCGGTGATGTCGCGGATGATCCCGGTGTAAAAGTGGCCATCGGGGATCTCCCAATGCGACAGAGACAGTTCCAGTGGGAATTCGCTGCCGTCCTTGCGCAGCCCGGCCAGTTCCACGGTTTTTCCAATCACGCGTTTCTCGCCGTCCGCTTGCACCCGCTTTAGGCCGTCGCGATGTCTTTCGCGAAATTGGCTGGGCATTATCGTGGCCAGCGGCTGTCTGAGGACTTCGGCTTCCGGGTAGCCAAACATTCTCTCGGCACTCATGTTCCATCCCATAATCGTCCCGTCGCCGTTGACCGTGATGATGGCGTCGTTGGCCGATTGGGCCACCGTCCGGTATCTCGCTTCGCTCTCCCGAAGCTCCTCTGTAAGCTTCTGCTGGTCACGGAACCGCGTCACTTCCATCTCGCTGGCCACTTTCTGGCGATAGTTCCTGTATGCGGAGAAAAATACGAGACCCAGCAGGAACACCACGGCGCCGAGGAGAAAGAGGGTAGTCTTGAGATGTTCCCGCTCGAAAGCCGTCACTTCGTCCAACGGCGCATTCACCACAACGATCCAGGAGGCGTTCCCAAAGGACATCGACGCAAAGGCCGCGACCTTCTTTTTTTCTCCTCCATTGATCTGGTATTCCGTGGCCCCTTCCGCTTTCCCCAGTATCCTCTCCACGTAATCGAAAGAAGCGTGACATTGATTGCATGTCCCATCCCTTTTCCGAACATTCCTCATCACCATCTCCGGGTGGCCGGAGTGCACCAAAAGCGTTCCGCCCCGCTCCATGATCCATAACTTGTTGAATTTATACGACGAAGTGAGCATGGGCGACCGCTCGGCAAGCATCTTCGCCAGATCGACCGTAAACATGAGAGCGCCGGCGAATTTCCCGCCAGGCCGTTGTCGACCGCCGGCGGCGGATTCCCGATACAAGGGGGTAGCCAGGAAGATCCCGATAGGGGGAGGAGCAGGGCTTCCCGCCGTTATGGGTATGCGCGGTCCGTCCATTTTCGCGCACCACATCCGGACCGCCCCCTTGCTTCCCGGATTCCTTGCCCAGGAGAAGAAGTCCGCCTGGGAATGATTTTTTCCTTTGGCGCCTGCGGTTGTGGAGAAGACGACGGTTCCCTTCTCGTTGAGAAGAGCGACCTCCTGTATATGAGTCAGCTTCAAGCGGTTGAAGTTGGACCGGATAGCAGCCGGCATCTTATCCCTGTCAAAAGCCTGCCGGGAGGCAATATAGGCGAGCCACCGGAGATCCTGGGAACGGGAATGAAAGTACCTTTCGATTGACCTGGCGATCTCCTGGGCGTTCAGGACTTGATTCTCGTTAAATTGGGAGAGAACTTTTTCCTTGCTTTCCTGATGGAGATGAAAAGTGAGAAAGAAGACGGCCAGCAAAGCCCCTGCCGTGAGGATCATAATCGCCCAATTTTTTCTCATGACTGTAACCCTGCGCAACAGCTCTTGCCGATTCTGACGTCACCATGAACACTTGAGATCTATGACCGCCTCACCCCACTGCCGTTTCCGACGGCGGAAAATGCGGGGACCGCAGCCATGCTTCCGTCCCCATTGCCGCCGGCCAGCGCCGCCAGTTCACTTACCGATCCCCTCATCCTCCCCGCAAGGAGATTGAGTTCTTGAGAGGCAGAGGCCGACTGGTCGGCGCCGGCCGCATTGGCCTGGACCACCTTGTCCATTTCCGCCGCAGCCCGGTTGATCTGAGCGATCCCCTGTGACTGTTCCTGGGAGGCAACGGTAATCTCTGCCGCCAGTTGCTCCGCCTTCGCGGTATATTTTGCTATCTTCGAAAAGTCAATGTTTGTTTGATCGGCCAGCGTTGAACCGTCCTTTACCTTCCTTACCGTCCTCTCAATGAGACTGGCGGTATTTTCCGCCGCTTCCGCCGCTCGCATGGCCAGATTTCTTACCTCATGGGCCACGACGGCAAACCCCGCACCCGCCTCTCCTGCCCGGGCCGCCTCCACGGCGGCATTCAGGGCCAGGAGATTGGTCTGGAAGGCAATCTCATTAATGGTTTTTACGATCTTCGAAGTCTCGTCGCTTGCCGGCGTGTGAACCAAAAAATTTAAAACCTCTATTTTCCAAGTCTTTGCTTAATGCAGGATAATGGGCAGATTCCAAAGTCAGAAATTCAAACAACAACCTGTCGTCATAAACCGGAACACCCCATTCTTTATCGTGATATTCAACATAATCTACTTTACTCAAATCAACCCAATGACAACGGCAAATATCATTTTCCCTTTTTGTTTTCATTGATCAACCAACTCACTGTCCAACGTTTGCATTAACCTGCTCTCCGCTCATGCGCGTCCGGGTCTGAGAGCGTTGCATCCTCCATAAATATGACTTTTACGATATCTGAAAGCGCTCTCGCTCTGTGTCTGTGTTCTTCGCCATCCGGAATGATCACCCCCAGCGCCCCGCAAACCTTTGCGATGGTGTCGCAGCGCGGTTTCGCATTGGGCCTGAGCGCCTTGTACAAGGCTTCGCGGGTGAGACCAGATGCCTTGGCGATCTCGTTCATGCCGCGCGCCCGGGCGATGTCGCCCAATGCGGCCGCCAG
>MNZQ01000151.1 GCA_001873745.1 Syntrophaceae bacterium CG2_30_58_14 | reverse complement strand
GCAGACGATCATCATGGTGACGCACAATCCGGAGAATGCCGCCTTTGCCCGGGGGATCATCCGGCTTAAAGACGGCAGGATTCAGGCATGATTATGAAGGAGAATTTCTTATCAATAAAGGGGGAAAAATGAAACGTAATTTGGGTGTAATTCGAGTGTTGATGCTCGGTCTTACTTTGGTCCTGTCATTTGCAGGTCAGGCATGGGCGAGCGGAGGGGGGCATGTCAGTAGTCTTGAAGAGTCAGTCGATGGTTATAAAGTGGCGTTGACTTTTAAGGCGGGGCAGGCGCAAGTCGGTCATAACCCGTTGACCGTCCGGATTCACGATGCATAGGGACAGCCTGTGGACAATGCGAAAGTGACCGTTGTTGCCAGGAAATACACCGGGGCGAAGAAAGAAACCGCCGGGCATGGCAGCAGCGGCGCGTATATGGGCAAGGAGGACCATGCCGGCCCGGGCAAGGGCGCCCCAAAGGAAGCAGCCGGCCACGGCAGCAGCGGCATGGATATGGGCAAGGAGGACAATGCCGGCCACGGGCCGGGTGAGGCTGACCAATATGGGCCTCCGGTTACAGCGGCGCTTGCCGCCGGTCATGAAATCGGTGAATATGCCGGGGAAGCGGAAACCGCAGAGGCCGGTCAATGGGTGATCAAGGTCATGTTTGCAGTCCCGCAACAGGAAAGATCGGTCGCATTCATGGTGGACGTTAAAAAGGGCGGGCCAAACTGGCCGGTGTTATGGGGTTTCCTGGTCGTTAATGTGGGGATCATTGCTATCGCTGCAATGACCAGAAAGAAGTCTGTTTCGAGTCTCGTCCAGGAGGAGGCGGTATGAAAATTTCACAGAAACAACAAGCGGCGGCATCCGCGCCGGGATGCAACCTGCTTAAGAACCGGTTTATCGGCGGATTCATCAAGAGCAAGTGGTACCCGGGTATCTTTAAGTGGCCAACGGTTTTCTCCTTCGTGCTGATCATGTATATACTGTTGTTCGGGCCGACGATTGCCCACAACAATCTTGGAACCGCCTTGACCTGGGTATTATGGTGGCCGCTTATTCCAATTATTTTTGTGCTTGTGGGGCGTTTCTGGTGCGCCATCTGCCCCTTCGGCACGCTCAACGACGTGGTGCAGAAGTTTGTGGGCCATAAAAGACCCGTTCCCATATTCTTGAGGAAATACGGCATCTGGATAATCGATGCGATATTCATTCTCATTACCTGGGGCGACCATGTT
Organism: Syntrophaceae bacterium CG2_30_58_14; assembly: GCA_001873745.1. Classification (GTDB taxonomy): domain Bacteria; phylum Desulfobacterota; class Syntrophia; order Syntrophales; family UBA5619; genus UBA5619. Next base: position 7,615 of record MNZQ01000151.1, on the reverse strand, counting down.
TTCGGCATGGTGGAATCTCCATGGGTATCAGGGGTTGTGATGCTGATGATCACGACCGCGGTCGTGGCGTCAGGCGCCCTGTGGGAACGCCGGACCTTTTGCCGTTACTTGTGCTTCCTGGGAGGACTATCCGGAAACTACTCACAGACCGGCATGCTGGCCCTGCGGAGCAAACCTGAAAAATGCGCTCAATGTAAAGACCCTGTTTGCTACAAGGGCGCCAAGACTGTTCCGGGATGCCGCATGTTTGAGTATCCCAGGGTTATGGATAGCAGCGCAAATTGTAATTTGTGCGGGGATTGCGTAAAGTCCTGCCCGCATGATTCTCTCACCTTGACGGGGCGCCTTCCCTCCCAGGAGCTGTGGTCTGTCCATAAACCCAAACTGGCAGCGGCTTTCCTTGCCGTCGTGATTATGGGGATTGTCTTCTTACAGAACATCACCATGTTGGAAATGTGGCAGGGGATTTTGAGCTGGCTTGAAAACCTGCTCCATACGAAGAACTATTTCGTGACTTTTACCGTCACTTTCCTGGTGATCCTGCCGATTCCCATTTATTTGCTGACCTTTGTCAGCTTCGTGGCTAAAAAAATAAATGGCGATACCCTTGCGCAGAATTTCACGAGGTTTGGCTATGCGATTATCGCTCTCGACGTTGCCGGACACATCGCCCATAACCTGTTCCATTTGCTGGCGGAAGGCAAGTCTGTTTATATTACCGCCCTGATGTTTGCGGGACGGGAAGCGCATGGTATTTCCCCGGCCCTGTTGAGCAGCCCGACCATTCAGCTCCTCCAGTATGGCCTGATCATTCTGGGCGTGATCGGTTCTTTGTATACGGCCTACCGGATCAGCAGGAGCAATTACCCGGATAAAACCTGGGGCAGTCTGGCGCCTTGTGCGATCTTGATCGTGGTGTTGGGAGTGATCAATATAGTGCTGTTCAGCCTGCCGATGTCAATGCGTATGTAGAAACCGACTTTTAATCGAGCCGGGAGGGCGTGAGGCCTGTTAGAGCCCGCTGTTGGATTGGATCGGCGGGGGCTCCCGCCCTCCGGCTTTTTATACCTGGGTCCGTCAATAGAAATCACAAGGAGGATAAACCATGAGAAGATTAAAGTTGTTCGTAATAGCGATCGGTTTGACGCTGCTGATTTCCGGGTGCGGTGGTTATGGTTTCGGCTGTCGGGAGGGTTGGGGGCCGATGATGAATCTTGGATATTTTGGATACGGAGGAATGTTTATGGGGATGCTCTTAATCGTCATCCTGGTTGCGGCGGGGATCTACTGGTTTGCGCGGGAGGCAAAATCAAAGACGAATGGTCCGTTGTCGGGTGAAACCCCGTTCGACATCCTGAAAAAACGCTACGCCAAAGGGGAAATTACAAGGGAAGAGTTTGAAAGGATGAAAAAGGATCTGGAGACTTGAGTACGACCTTCCCTACCGGGTGTTGCTCGATGAAAACGGCGAGGTGGCGGAAACCTATGGTATCCGCGGTGTGCCTACCCTGATTCTCGTTGACGAAGAGGGCATAATCGCAGGAGGGCAACGTTTTATCGATCCGATGCTGGCAAAAATGTTGAAGGGGAAGAAACCTGTTGCTGACCTCCCGATATAGCGGGGTTTCCATGGTAGCCGGGTGAACGGAGGCGCGTCTCCTGAGCATCCGCCCCGCAACTTCCGTAAGCGGGCGAAGAAGGAATTCGGTCTGGAACCTTTACGATTTTCAGCTTGACAGGCCCGGCAAATTCATATAGATAAACCACCCTATTTCACAAAATCGAAGAAGGAGGACGTTTTTTTGGCTACACACAAATCCGCAGAGAAGAGAGACAGGCAGGGCGAGAAGCACCGCGAACGCAACAACGCCGTAAAGTCGAGCATCAAGACCGGCGTGAAGACCGTTTTGGAGGCCGTCGAGACGAAGGATCCGGAGGCGGCGAAGGCTGCCCTGGCCAAGGCCGTTCCCGCGATCGCCAAGGCGGCGGCAAAGGGCGCTTTCCACAAGAAGACCGCCTCGCGCAAGATCTCCCGGCTGACGAAGCGGGTCAACACCCTGAAAGCCTGACCGTCCTTACGCGAAACCGGACATCATCCAATGCCCTCGCGGCTGTTCCCCCAGCCGGCAAAAACGAGGGCATTTTTACGGCAGCTCCCCGTCACATCCGCTAGAGCGACGGCGGGATATTCCCCCGTAACGATGGAAATTCCCTTCCGCCAACATCACCCGGTCCCTTTCTCCTCACCCCTCACTCATCGCCGTCGGAAGGTTATACCCTCTCCTTGAATTCCGTCCCCAAAAGTCCCTCGTGCCTAACCATCAGGATAACGATGATGATGAGGAAGGCGAGGGTGTTCTTGAAGGCGATGGTGATATAACCTCCGGCCAGGCTTTCGGCTACGCCGAGGATAAGACCGCCCACGATAGCCCCCGGCAGGCTGTTCAATCCCCCCAGAATGGCTGCCGCAAAACCCTTCAGGAATGGCTCCAGCATGAAAAACGGGTCGAGCAGCAGCGCCGGCGCCAGAAATATCCCCGCCAGGACGCTCAGGCCGGCGGCCAATCCCCAGGCGAGGGAAAGGATCATGCGGGTCGGTATGCCCAGGGTCTGAGCCGCCTGGAGGTTTTCCGAGGTGGCCCGCATGGCAATGCCCAGGCGGGTTTTCTGCACAAGAAGGTAAAGAAGGCCGCTGCCCAATAATCCGATAACAAAGGTCCCGAGGCCCAACTCGCTGATCACCAGCCCCTGGAATCTCCACAGTTTCGTGTCCGACAGCGGAAAGGTCAGGGTTTTTGTATCGGTTCCCCAGAGGTAGGAGATGAGTCCCTGGAGGATAAGGCCCAGCCCCACGGTGAGGATGATCTGGCCAAGGGGGGTGGCATTCCTCCTTTGGGCCGGTACCAGGATCGCGAAGTAGAAGAGCATTGCCAGCGCAGAACCGGAAAGGATCGCCAGCGGGAAGGAGATGATCGGCGCCAGATTCATCCCCAGGAGGCTAAAGGCGACGAAGGTGCCCGCTGTGGCCATATCCCCATGGGCGAAGTTGAGTATCCGGGTGGAGCGGTAGATCAGGGCCAGCCCCAGGGCCACCAGCGCATAGATGCTTCCCGTGGCCAACCCGGAAATAACGTACTGCATGAATTGTCGCATACCTGTCTCCCCTTTTTTTCGTCAGCGTCCAAGCGCGGTTTCTTCTCCCGTCAGCGGAAGGGCCAGTTGCGGAAATAAAGGCGTATCTTCAGCCAGCGGCCGGCAATGCCCTGGGGCTCAAAGATCAGGATAATCAGGATGGTGACCCCGAAGATGACCGGAACCAGTTCTTTCATCGCCCCGAGCACCTGCGGCACCAGGATGACAAAGGCGGCCCCCATGATGGAGCCCCCGATGGAGGCCAGCCCGCCGATGATGACCGCCACAAAGATGGTGACCGACTCCATGAAGGTGAAGAGATTCGGCTCCAGAAAGCCGATCAGCAGCGAGTAAAGCGCCCCCTGCAGACCCATGTAAAAGGAACTCATGGCGAAGGAAAGGAGCTTGTAACGGGCCAGGTTTACCCCCATCGCCTCGGCGGCGATGTCGTTGTCCCGGATCGCGATGAAGGCCCGTCCGGCATAAGAGGAGATCGTGTTATAGGAAATCAGCGTAAAAATCAGCGCCAGCAGCAGCGTAAAGTAGTAGAAGGTCACCTGCTGGGTCAGGCCAAACAGGGCGGGCAGCTTTTTAACCATAAGCCCCATCCGCCCGCCGGATATAACCTCGGAATTCAGCAATATCTGATAGACGGCAATGCCGAAGCCCATGGTGGCAATCGCCAGGTAGGGTCCCTTCAGCCGGAGCGAGGGGAACCCCACGATCACTCCGAAGATGCCGGCCAGCGCGCCGGCCGCGAGCAGACCCAGCGGCAGCGGAATGCCCAAGGCGGAGGCATGGCCGAATGTATAAGCGCCAATGGCGAGGAAACCCGCCTGGCCGAAGGAGATCTGCCCCGTGTAGCCGATCAGGATGTTCTGACCCTGGACGCCGATCGCATAGATGAAAACCACCGTGGCCATATAGACCAGGTAGTCCATTTTTAACCAGGGAATGACCAGCAGCGCAAGGACGACCAGACCGATTCCCGCGCCGGTCCATGGTTTTCGGATCAGGCGCAGTTCCTCGCGGTAACTTTCAGTAAGATCCATTGAACATAACCTCGGTTAATCTTTGCCTTTGTAAAGGGATTCGATCAGCTCCGCATAACGTTTTTCCACAAAACGCCGCTTGACCTTCTTCGTCGGGGTGACGTCGCCGTCCTCCTCATAAAAACGCCTGGGAAGGAGGGCCGCCCTCTTGATCGTCTCCACCTGCGCCAAGGTTTTGTTGACCTTGGAAACCTCCTGATCGATCAGCTTTTTGATTTCCGGTCGGGTTGTCAAATCTTCAAACGTGGTAAAGGGTATCCGGTGATCCTGGGCGTATTTGGTGACATTGTCTTCATCGATCAGGATCAGGGCCACTAAGTATTTTCTCCGCTCGCCGATCACCACGGCATCCTGGACATACGGGCTGAACTTCAACTTGTTCTCAATGAAGGCGGGGGTAATATTCTTTCCTCCGGCGGTGATGATGATATCCTTCTTCCGGTCCAGGATCTTGAGGAATCCATCGTCCATGGCCCCCACATCGCCCGTGTAGAGCCATCCGTCCCGAATGGTCTCCGCGGTCAGCTCCGGCTCCTTGAAGTAGCCTTGAAACACGCCCGGACCGCGGGCGAGGATTTCCCCGTCTTCCGCGATTTTTACCTCCACGTTGGGGATCGGTTCCCCCACGTATCCCCAACGGGGACGATCGAGCCGTTGGATGGCGATGACGCCGGTCGATTCGGTTTGACCATAACCTTCCCGCAGCGGGACCCCCAGGGCATTGTAAAACTCGAACAATTCCGGGGCGGCCGGCGCGGCGCCGCATACGGCCCAGCGGATCCGTTCGAACCCCATCTGTCTCTTCAGATGGTAAAGAACGGCGAAATAGCAGGGCCAGTAGAGGAGCCCCCACAAGAGGCGCTCCCTGGTCTTTTCCTTCGTCCGGACATATTTGAGCCCCACCCCGACGCTAAGACGGTAGAGGGCCCTTTTGACCGGAGGGGCGTCGGACATGCGGATTTCAATCGCGGAGGCGAACTTCTCCCACAATCGGGGTACGCTGGCAAAGATGGTGGGAGAAACCTCCCGGAGGTTCTGGGGCAACGTGTCCGGTCTTTCGACGAAATTGACCCTCCCCCCCGACCAGATGGACTGGAACAGGGAGATCAGGTTTTCATAGATATGGGACAGCGGAAGATAGGAGACCACCTCGTCCGTTTCATAGGAGGGGTTGGCTTGAACGAAAGAGTCGGTAAGTTCGATGATATTCCGGTGAGAGATCATCGCCCCTTTGGGACGGCCGGTGGTGCCGGAGGTATAAATGATCATGGCCGTGTCATCCGACCGGACCGAGCCAAGCCGTTCTTCCACACAGCGCGGGTTATTCTTCAGGTACTCCTGGGAATCTTTAAGAAAGTCCGCATAAAAGGCGATCTTCTCCTGGGAAAATCCCCACAGCCCCTTGTTGTCCCAGACGATGACCTTCCTCAGGTTTACTTCCGGCAGGATCTGCAGAATCTTGTCAACCTGCTCCTCGTTTTCGATGAAGATGACCTTCGACTCGGAATGGCCCACAATATAGGCCACCTCTTCCGGCGCCGAGGTGGTGTAAATGCCGCAGGTGATGCCGCCGATGGTCATCGCCGCCAGGTCGCAGATCAGCCATTCGGGACAGTTCTCTCCCAGGATGGAGACGCGGTCGCCGTGGCCGACGCCCAGGGATATCAGGCCTGCCGCCACCTCGCGGACCCCCGCGGCGTATTCCCGCCAGGAGGTGCGGCGCCAGATGCCGAAATCCTTATGCCGCAAGGCGATGCGATCCTTGAGGCGCTCCGCCTGCTCGAAGAAAAGGGTAGGGAAGTTTACCGCTCTCATTACCAGCTCCTTCGTTTCTTGTATAGCCGCCAGCCTTTGGGAGATGCGGTCTCTCCTCCCAAGCCGAGGTAGAGCTCCTGCACATCGGGATTTTCCATCAGTTCCTGCGAGGTTCCCTTCAGCACGATCCGTCCGGCCTCCAGGATGTAGCCGTAATGGGCAATCCGGAGCGCCAGCTTCGCATTTTGCTCCACCAGCAGGATCGTCGTTCCCAAATTGCTGATCTTGACCAGGGCGTCGCAGACGTTGCGCGCAATCAGCGGGGCAAGCCCCAGGGAAGGTTCGTCCAGCATGAGAAGCTTCGGTTTGCGGAGGTAGGCCCTGGCAATGGCCAGCATCTGCTGCTCGCCCCCCGAGAGGGTCTCGGCCTGCTGGTTCCGCCTCTCTTTCAGGATGGGAAAGAGATCATGGACATAGTTCATGTCCGTTTCAATCCCTGAATCGCCTCTCCCCCAGCAGCCAAGCTCCAGGTTTTCCCTGACCGTCAGTTCCCGGAAAAGGCCCCGATCCTCCGGTACATAGACGATGCCCAAAGAAGAGATCTTCTCCGGCGAGAGGCGCTGGATAAAGCGACCATTGAACTCGAGCGTCCCCTTTTTCGGCTGATCCTTCAGTAGTCCGGCAATGGTTCTAAGCAGGGTGGTCTTCCCGGCTCCGTTGGGACCCAGGATGGCGAATATTTCCCCTTCCCTGATTTCCAGAGAGAGTCCATGAAGGGCGTAGATGCGATCAAAGTAGAGCGTTTCAATATTGGCGATCTTCAGAAATGATGTCATTCTTCACCCACGTAGGCGCGGATCACCTCCGGGTTTCGCTGGACCTCCTCCGGCGTCCCCGCGGCGATCTTCTGGCCGTAGTTGAAGGCCGCCATCGAATCGGCCAGACGGGAGGCGATCTTCAGGTCGTGTTCCACCAGGATGATGGCGATCTTGAAGCGGCCCCGGATCTCGGTGACCCGGTAAGCCGCCTCTTCCTTTTCCTCGGAGGTCAAGCCCGAGATGGGTTCATCCAGCAGCAGAAGCTTGGGCTCCAGGGCCAGGGCCCTTCCCATTTCAATCCTTTTCTGGACGCCGTAGGGGCAATCGGCGACCCGGGATTTGCGATACGCCTGTAAATCCAGAAAATCGATAATCTCCTCCACCCTTTCCCGGTGGCGAAGCTCCTCCCTGCGGAGCCGGAGAAACGCGGCAAAGATGTTCTTCTTCATGTGGACGTGACGTCCCAGCATCAGGTTATCCAGCACGTTCATGTTCATGAAGAGACGGAGATTCTGGAAGGTTCGGGCGATGCCGCGGATCGCGATGAGATCGGGGGAGAGCCCGAGGAGGCTCTCCCCCTGATAGATAATGTCGCCCTCGTCGGGGTGGTATATCCCCGTGAGACAGTTGAACAGCGTGGTCTTTCCGGAACCATTCGGGCCGATGATCGAGAGGATCTCATTGTCGCGGACGGCAAGATCGATGCCGTTCAAGGCCCGGATTCCACCAAAGTGGATCGAAAGGTTTTTTATTTCCAGCATGCCCATAAGCTTAGAAGAGCGGCTTGTAGATGACATAATCGCTTATGGGTACATGTTTCCCCTTTTCGGCGTGGGTGAGTCTGGAGCCGTTCACCCC
>MNZQ01000137.1 GCA_001873745.1 Syntrophaceae bacterium CG2_30_58_14 | reverse complement strand
CTACGGATGATGAAGCTGCGGCAGAAGATCTCCGGCACCTTCCGCAACTTCGATGCCCTCGTGGACTTCTGCCGTATCCGCGGCTACGTCTCCACGGCGCGCAAGAACGGACTGAATGCCCTCGACGCCCTGCGCCGCGTCTTCGCGGGCAACCCCTTCGTGCCAGCCGTCAACACCTCGTAGCCGCACTTGCCCGCTGGCCGGCACCCCCGCTGAGGATCATGCCCTCTATCTGGACAAACTACCGGCTTGCCAAAATCCTGCTCATCCGGTAAATCCTGTCAGAAAACGACCTGAGCAGTTACGAATAATCAAAGCATCATGGATCGCCTCAGTTGCCATATTGTCACAGCGAAGGATCGGGCGTTGCCGGCTCATGTATCGGAAAAAGCGAAACATCATATCCTGGACACCATTGCTGCCATGGTTTCCGGATCAAGACTGAAAGCGGGCAAACTCGCTATTAAGTTTATCCAGACCCAGGGCGGCACGGCGGAATGTCAGGTCGTTGGGTCGAAATTGTTGACGACCGCCATAAACGCCGCCATGGTGAATGGCTTTTCGGCCCATGCAGACGAAACGGACGACTCTCATGCGCCTTCTTTTACCCATCCCGGTTGTGCGATTGTTCCTGCGGCGCTTGCGATGGCAGAACGGGAAAATGCTTCGGGCGAAGGATTCTTGCGTGCGATTGTTTTAGGGTATGATGTTTCCTCACGCATCGCCCGTGTGATGAGCCTGATTCCTTGTCAACTCCAAGGTTTTTCCACCCACGCCATGGGGCCGCTTTTCGGCGCAACTGCGGCCGCGGCCAGCTTGGCGAAACTCAATACGCGGCAGGTTCGCCATGCACTTGCCTACACAGGTCAACAGGCATCGGGGATCACTTCCTGGCCAAGAGACGAGGAACATGTGGAAAAAGCCTTCGTTTTTGCGGGGATGGGCGCTCGCAATGGCGTTACTTCGGTAGTATTCGTCCAGCAGGGCTTTACGGGAGAGGACGACATTTTCTCAGGTCCCAATAATTTTCTCGATATGTTTTGTCCGGCAAAAACTGAACTGCCCAAATGGATCGATAATCTCGGCAGTCACTACGAGATCTCCGCAGCCAATATAAAGAAATTCTCTGTGGGCTCACCGATTCAAGCTGCTGCTGAAGCCATGACGATTTTGGTCTCGAAGTATGGACTTACCTGTGACAGAGTCAAGGGAATTGACGTTCACTTGCCGCCCCAATGTGCATTGACCGTAAACAATCGAAGCATGCCGGATATCAATTGTCAATATATCGTGTCCGTGATCCTTTTGGACGGATCCTTGACGTTCAAAGCATGCGAGTCGTACGAACGTATGTCGGACCCCAAGGTCCGTGAGGTGCAATCCCGTGTAAATCTCATTGGCGATCCAAAATTCGCCGACCAGGAACGGCAACGCCCCGGATTGGTGAGGGTTCACTTGACGGATGGACAAACCCTGGAGGAGTTTGTACCTGCCGTACGAGGCACTTTCGACAATCCGATGACCCGCAGTGACGTTGAGGCAAAATCCTTAGATCTCCTTCATGATATCTTGGGAGCAGATCGGGCGAAGACACTCATCGATTCTATCTGGGACCTTGACCGATTGAAATCCATGCAGGAACTTCGTCATCTTTTGTCCGCCTAGTTATAAAATTTCACACGAACCGCAAACGATGCCCGTGAAGAGACAGGTGGTGATTTTCTTGTACCGGAAACAGCGGAAACTTCGCGGAGGATTTCGATGATTTTGTCGGCATCAATCGCCCCACGAAAAGGGATTGGCGGAACCGCTACGCATCCCGCTACCCGTCATCCTTGGGATGAAACCCCGCATATCCCGATGATCAGCCGGAACCCCGAAAATCCTGGCGCGGCCTTTCCCTGTAAACCTTTTCCGACAGGTCATTGACCTTCCGCCGTTTCATGGTTATACTATAGCCGTTGATTGAAAGGGAAAGCATGGCCAAGGAGCGGATACCGGTAACCCCCGCCATCCTCTTCATGAAGAAAAACGGGATGGCCTACACCCTGCGCCCCTATCGCTACGAGGAACACGGGGGTACGCGGGTGGCGGCGCGGGAACTGGGGGTGGAAGAGAGCCAGGTGATCAAGACCCTCGTGATGGAGGACGACCGGGGAGAGCCCTTCATCATCCTGATGCACGGGAACCGGCAGGTTTCCACCAAATCGATGGCCCGGTTCCTTGGGGTCAAGGCGGTCAACCCCTGCGAACCCCATGTCGCGGAGAAGCACACCGGTTACCGGGTGGGAGGCACCTCCCCTTTCGGGACGAAAAAACCCCTCCGGCTTTTCATCGAGGAGGGCATCGCCGCACTGCCCCGGATCCTGATCAACGCCGGCAGCCGGGGGCTGCTCGCCGAGATGTCGCCTGCCGAATTGATTCGGGTTTTGACGCCCATCGTCGTGAAGGTGGCCATATGAAAAGCGAACAGATGGTGATCCGCTGCCTCAACTGCGGAACGAAAAATCGCATCCCAAAGGCGAGGCTCCACGATCGGCCCTTCTGCGGAAAGTGCGGCGGCACGTTGGATGAGATGATCATCCGCTGCCTGCGCTGCGGCACAAAGAACCGCATGCCCGAGAACCGCCTTACTGAAAAACCCCTCTGCGGAAAGTGCGGCGCCGTCCTGGTCGTTACAAGCGACCAGGGTCGTCCCGTCGAGGTGACCGACGGAACCTTCAGCCGCGAGGTGCTCTCCACCCCAGGCTCGGTCCTCGTCGACTGCTGGGCGCCCTGGTGCGGTCCCTGTCGTACGGTGGCGCCTGTCCTGGACGAACTGGCCTCCAAGTATGCGGGCGGCGTCCGGATCGCCAAACTCAACGTGGACGAAAACCCGCTGACGGCTTCGCGCTACGACGTCCGCAACATCCCGACGATGCTGCTGTTCAAGAACGGAAAACTGGTCAACAGCCTGGTCGGCGCGCTGCCGAAGGAGACGATCGAAAAGCACATCCTCGCCATCATGAGGACAAACTAACCCGCACCCCCACCCCCCCTCCCCCGTCGATGGGGAGGGATACAGGAAGGAAACAATCATGTCTGACCCAGGAGAACTCAACCGCACCCTCATCTACCGCTGCCGCGTTTTCGATGTCTATGAGGGCGACGTGCGACTCCCCGACGGGCGGATCTTCAAGCAGAGCTGGATCGATCACCGGCCCTGCATCGCCGTCGTCCCCGTGAACGCCGATGGACATCTGGTGTTGATCCGCCAGTACCGGCAGGCGGCGGGCGGGATGATCGTGGAGATCCCCGCCGGGAACATGGACCGGGAGGGCGAGAATGTCGAGGCCTGCGTCCAGCGGGAGCTGGCCGAGGAGATCGGCTTTCAGGCGGGACGGTTGATCCGGCTGTTCGAGGGGTACCTCGTTCCGGGATACTGCAACGAATACATGTATTTTTACCTTGCCCTCGATCTCCAGCCGGCCTCGCTTCCGGCCGACGAAGACGAGTACATCCGGGTGATGACGGCCTCCTTCGAGGAGGCCCGGCAGATGATCCGCGAGAAGGCGATCATCGACGCCAAGACCGCGCTGGGCATCCAGATGGCCCGGGAATACCTGACGGCTTCGTAAAAAGCCCGGATGCTGCGTTGCGCTTCATCCTTCGTCATTGCGGCGTACGACACAGTACGCCTCACTCCTCGGAATTCGCGCGCCTTGCTTGCGGCCTTTTTACGAAGCCTTTCCCCAATAGGGGGATCAGCGAAGCATCCGCTCCCTTTTCTGGAGTTCGATTTCCAGGGCCTTCAGCCGCTGGATGTCTCTCTTAAGCTGTTCATTCTCCTGCGCGAGCGCCGCCGTCTCCGACTGGAGTTTTTCCGTCAGTTCCCGGACCATCTTCTTCAGATGGTCGTTCTCCTGCAGCGCCCTTGACCGCTCCGTCTTGGTCTTGTCAACCAGGAGACGGTCCAGGCGGCTCATCTCCCGGAAAGCATCCTTCTCATCGATCAGGCGGATGAGCGCCTCCGCGGCCGAACGCCACCGGCTCTGCGGATATCGCTGGATCAGGGAAAGGAAAAGCGAACGGGCCTTCTCCGGATCCGGTCGTTCCGGAAGGTTGAGGAGTGCAACCCCGTCCAAGAGGAGGTCGCGCTCCTCAAACAGGCGCGGCGGCGCCGCCTCCACCGGTTTGACGGCCGGCGCCGCGACATCTTTTTTCTCAATCGCCGGCGGCGCCGCCGCGCAACCCACGAGGAAGAACACCGCCAAAACCCAGAAAAAAATGCCCCTTTTCATGCCTTACGCCATCGTAAAAAGTCAAATTTGACCGTTATTGTCATGCGGAGCTTGTCGAAGCATACCGTGATATCGACGCCTTACATTCACCCTTCGACAAGCTCAGGGTGACAGTGGTGACTTTTTGCGAAGTCGTCATGCCTTATGCACGTCCTTTTCCGTCACACAGTTGCTGCCGGGAAGGGTCTTCGCATACTCCTTGAGCTGCGCCGCCGCCTCGCCCATTGCGAGCGGGTTTCGGAAACGGGCGCCATCATCGGTTACAATCGCAATCGTCAAGCTGATCAACGGAAATTTCTGCCGGTCTCCCTTCCGATCCTTTCCGATGAAGAACCCCTGCGCCCGGTCCTTTTCCGTATAGAATTTCCGGAGCCGACCGTCGAAACCGGCCACAATCCGGCGGCAGATCTCCTCCGCCCGCGGCGGCACGGAGATAATCACGAAATCGTCGCCGCCGATATGGCCCAGGAAATCCCCTTTCTCCCTCGCCTCCTTCAGATCGGCGATCAGCAGCAGGGCGACCTCCTTGATCACCTCGCTCCCCCAGGCGTAGCCGTAGTGATCGACAAACGGCTTGAAATTATCCAGGTCCACATGGCAGAGCGAAACCGCTCTTTTCGCTTGCAGGCGATTCCCGAGCTCCCGTTCGATCGCAAGGTTCCCGGGAAGACCGGTCAGCGGACTCGCATCGAGGTTGCGTTCCTCGAGGATCTTGAGGCGTTGGGCCATGACGCCGAAGGCATAGGATAAACTTCCGATTTCATCGTCACGGTCCAGGCGGAAATCGAAGTCGAACTTCCCTTCGGCGATCATCGCGGTCGCCTTTTCAAGCCTCCGGAGTGGCCGGGAGATGTTGTAGGTGACGAGCAGGACGACCAGAACCCCTAGCGCGAGGCTGACTATGCTGAGCACAACGGTCAGACGGGAGGCCCGAAGGCTTTGGACATTGATCCGGTCCATCCGCGCATCGATATTCCCTTCCGCCTTCTTCTGTACCGCGCGGACGAGCATGGCCATCTCGTCGATCGCCTTCCTTCCCTGCTCTTCGGAAAGCGTCTGGGCCTCTTCGTTCCTTTTCACCTGGACCAGTTGGACCTCCTGGGAGAAAAGCGCGTTGTACTGGCCGTGGAGGAGGGAGAGCCTGGCCATCGTCGGGTCGCTGCCGGCAAACCGGTCCTTCCGCAGCTCATCGAAGATACGGCTGAATTCCCGGCTCCGTGTCCAGAAGATCTCCGCGATCGTCGGATCCTGGAGAATCAGATAACGTTTCTCGGCGCTTTCCTGGGCGATCAGGCTGTCTATCAGGCTCTTGCTCTGATCGACGACGGCGAAATCATCGTTGATGATCCGGGAGGCGATGTCGTTGAGCTGCTGGAGGCTGAAGATGGCGTAGGCGCTGGCAAGCACGGTCAGGAAGGCCATCGCAAGATAGCTCAACAACAGCTTACGGTAGATCGTCAGCTTCATCTTTAGATCCCCTTCCGGCGCCGGACATCCCCCCTTTGGGAGTGAGCTTTTAGTAGCATACCCGACCTGTGTTTGGCAAAGGAGATTTGCAAAAAATCCTTCCCCTTTCGGACCCCGATCTGATAAAGAGAGCGCTCCATAAAGATCGGTTTCAGGGGGGAAATGAACGGGGAAAACACATTTTGTACACGGCTGAAAGAGGGAATCCTCGCCGGCATGAAAAAGGGGTGGGACGGATTCGTCTGGATGATGAAGATCATCGTCCCGATCTCGCTTGGCACGGCGATCCTGGATTGGAGCGGCCTCCTTGGCCACATCGACTTCCTTCTCAAGCCGCTCATGGGGTGGCTCGACCTCCCTCCGGCGGCCGCCCTGCCGCTCGTCATCGGCATGCTGAGTTCCGTTTACGGCGGGATTGCCGCGATGAGCGTCTTCCCGTTCAGCACGGCCCAGATGACGCTCATGGCCGTCTTCATCATGACGGCCCACGCGCTGATCCAGGAGGGGATCATCCAGGGGCAGTCGGGCATCCACCCGTTGAAAGTCACGCTGGTCCGCATCGGCGCCGCCGTCGTCACGGTCCTGCTGATGGCGCCCTGGGTCGGGAGCTCCACGGTCATGCCCGCCGCGGCGGACGGCGTCCTGCCGGTAAGCCCGGCTTTTCTGGAGATGATCCGGCACTGGGCGTGGACGACCTTCCGCCTCACTGCAAAGATTTTTTTCATCATCATGGCCCTCCTGACGCTACTGGAACTCCTGAAGGCCTTCGGCTGGATCCACCCCCTTGTCCGCGCCCTCGGGCCGCTCCTCCGGGTCATGGGCCTCGACCGGAAGGTCGGATTCCTCTGGATGACCGCGGTCATCTTCGGTCTCTCCTACGGCGGGGCGATCATCGTGGAGGAGGCCAAAAGCGGCCACCTGAGCCAGGAGGATCTGGAGCTCCTCCACCTTTCCATCGGGACGAACCACTCGATGGTCGAAGACCCGCCTCTCTTCCTGCCGCTGGGCATCTATCCCTTCTGGCTCTACGTCCCCCGCCTCGTCATGGCCATCTTCATCGTCCGGCTGGTGCGCCTCTATCAGCGTTACGCCCGCCGCCCCCGGCAAACCGCCTGAATGCAAAGCCGCCCAAGGGGAAACCAGAACGCCGTGGTGATCTTTCGGTTTGACACCCCGGACAAGGCGATCGAGGTTCCCCGGTAAAGCGGTCTGACCGTTCTGCCGGAAAAGAAGCTCTACGCGCGGTAGAAAATCGGGAGCTGTCCCCCTTTTTTAGTGGCTATCCCCATTTCTAACCCTTGATGCAGCCCAAGGTGCGGAGTTTCGCCACCTTCCGGGAGAGGCCGGCGCGGTGGACCACCTCCACGACATCGTCCAGGTTCTTGTAGGCCTCGGGGATCTCCTCCTGAAGGGTGCCCCGTCCGGAAGCCATCACGATCACTCCCCGCTCCGCCATCTCCCGCGGGATCGACCGCCCCCGGCAGGACTTCGTCGCCTGGGTGCGGCTCATCACCCGGCCCGCGCCGTGACAGGCGCTCCCGAAGGTCTCCGTGAAGGCCCTCTGAGTCCCTGCCAAAACATAGGAGCCCGTCCCCATGTCTCCGGGGATCAGGACCGGCTGCCCCGCCTTCCGGTAGGCCGCCGGCACATCCGGATGGCCCGGCGGAAAGGCCCGCGTTGCCCCTTTCCGGTGGACGCAGAGGCGGACCTCCTTCCCTTCGACGGGAAGCGTTTCGATCTTCGCGATGTTGTGGCAGACGTCGTAGAGAAGCCGCATCCCAAGCTCCCGCGGCCCCATCCCCAGCGTCTTTTCGAAGGTCTCCCGCGTCCGGTGCATCAACAGTTGCCGATTCGTCCAGGCGTAGTTCGCCGCGCAGGCCATCGCCGCGAGGTAGTCCCGGCCCCGGTCCGAGTTCAGCCGGGCGCAGGCCAACTGGCGGTCGGGCAGGGCGATCCCGATCTCCCCCACATGTTTGACCATCTGCGCCAGGTAATCGTCGCAGACCTGGTAGCCGAGACCCCGGGAACCGCTGTGGATCAGCACGCAGATCTGCCCCGGCGCCAGACCGAAGGCCGCGGCGGCGGTTTCGTCGAAGAGCTCCTCGACGACCTCGATCTCGAGAAAATGGTTCCCCGACCCAAGCGTCCCGAGCTGCTCCTTTCCCCGCAAGAGCGCCCGGTCGCTCACTTTCTCCGGATCGGCGCCCGCCATCGCCCCGCCGTCCTCCGTCGCCTCTAAGTCGGCCTCCGTACCGTATCCGTGGCGGACGGCCCAGGACGCCCCCTCGATCAGAACCTGCCTCTCCTCCTTCGGCGAGAGTTTCAGCGGCCCCCGGGAGCCGACGCCGGAGGGGACGTTCTGAAAGAGCGCCGTGACGAGCGCCGGAATGCGCTCCCGGACGTCTTGGAGGCGAAGACGCGTGGTCATGAGGCGGCAGCCGCAGTTGATGTCGTAGCCGACGCCGCCGGGGGAGACGATCCCCTCGTCGAGGTCGAAGGCCGCGACCCCGCCGATCGGAAAGCCGTAGCCCCAGTGCATGTCGGGCATGGCAAGCGAGGCCGTCACGATCCCCGGCAGGTGGGCGACGTTGGCCACCTGCCGCGGCCCCTCGTCGGCCCCCATCCTCCGGAGGAGTTTCTCGCTCGTGTAGAGGAGCCCGGGGACGCGCATCCTCCCCGTCGGCGGGATCTCCCACCGCCACTCGTCGATCTTCCGCAAATGTTGGTCAGACATCAAACACCACCCTGGCCCGCCACCCTGCCGCCGTTTTTTCGACCGCCGCCTGGTGGTAGGTCACCGCTTTGATCTCCTGCTTAATCCGGTGGCGCGCCGGATCGTACGTCTCGCCCCGCAGGAGGGCCTTCAACCGCATGGGCGAAACCTCCCGGACGAGGCACGACTTCAACAAAAAGCCATCGCCGTTCCAGGCATAGAGGATCTCGCGCAGAAAATTGACAAGGAGATCGGCCGGGTCTTCGCCCGAAACGACGATCTCGCGCACGCCCCCCGCCCGGACCGAAGAGAGATCCGTCAGCAGGTCGAAGAGGGTCAAGGCGGCGCCCGCATAGAGCTCCTCCAGGGAGGCGCCCGTCACCTCTACGCCGAGATCTGCCGTATGGTCGAAAATGCGATAATCCATCCCTATTTCATCCGCCGGATCCTCACCTCGATCCCCTTTTCATCCTTCAGCAGGGGCTGAAGTTTCGACGTGTCCGTGTCTGTGGTGTGGTAAGGGTAGAGGATCTTGGGCTTTACCATCCGGGCGGCTCGGCCGCCATCTCCGGCGACATCGTGTAGGGGAGGTTCATCGGCAGAAAGGCGACGTCGATTTGCCCG
>MNZQ01000065.1 GCA_001873745.1 Syntrophaceae bacterium CG2_30_58_14 | reverse complement strand
GTCATCCGGACGGCCTCCGAGCGGGTGATGGACTTGAACGCCCTCCGGATCGTCGGGGGGCTCCCCTGGTATTTTGACGAGGCGGGCCGGCGGGGCTTGGGTCATCTCGTCTCCGGGAGGCTGAAAATAGAGGGGCTTTTCACCCATCCGGTCTTGCTTACACAGTTGACAAAGATCATGTCCGTCATGTAAGAAGGGCGCAGCTTAGGATTCTTCAAGATGATAACCGATCCAGAAAGGGTGACGCTTCATGATGGGTGCGCAATTCAAAGGAATGAAAAAAACCGTAGCCTGGCTGTTCCCCATTGTATGTTCCTTGATTTTTTCCTCCGTCGTGTATGCAGCCACGAACGAAGACTGCATGCAGTGTCATTCGGATGAAAAGCTGACCACGAAGCGAAAAGGTCAAACCGTTTCCCTTTATGTTGATTTGAAGAAATTTTCCCGCTCCGTTCACAAGCAGGCGGGATGCGCCGGGTGTCATTCGGATGCGGATGTAAAAGAATTTCCCCATCCCGAAAAATTGGGACCCGTGAAATGCGGCGCCTGTCATGGCGACCCGGATAAAGAGTTCACCTCAGGCATCCACGGAAAGGCGTTGGCCAAAAAAGAGCCCTACGTCCCCACCTGTTTCGAGTGTCACGGGAACCACTACATACTGTCCCAGAAGAATCCCAACTCCCTCACCTACAAAATGAATATCCCCGCTCTCTGCGGGAAATGTCACCGGGAAGGCGCTCCCGTTGCCCGGACCTACGATATTCCGGAAAAAAATATCCTGGACAATTACTCCCAGAGCATTCACGGGGTGGGTCTGTTCAAGCGGGGGCTCATCGTCACCGCCACATGCAACGATTGTCACGGGAACCACCTCATTCTTCCCCATTCCGACGCCCGGTCCTCCACCTCTCCCTATAACATCGCGAAGACCTGCCAAGTTTGCCATACCAAGATCGAACAGGTCCATATGAAGGTGATTCGGGGCGAAATGTGGGAAGAGAAGCCGGGGGCGATTCCCGCCTGTTCGGACTGCCATCTGTCCCACAAAATGCGCAAGGAGAGCGTTGCGACCGGCCTGTCGGACCGCGTTTGCCTGAAGTGTCACTCGAAGCAAACGGTTCATAAGTTGGTGGGCGGGCAGAAAATTTCCATGCATGTGGATGAGGCGGAATTACAGAGTTCCGCCCACAAAAACATCCCCTGCGTCAAATGCCACGCGGATATCAACCCCCGCCTCCCCCGTCCCTGCCAGACCTCCGGCAAGATTGACTGCTCCGGTTGCCACGCCCAGACGGCGAAAGACTTCAACGAAAGCGCGCACGGGCAGGCCCATTTACAGAAGAAAACGGATGCCCCTTACTGCACCGATTGTCACGGCAAGCATAATGTAGTGTCGCAGCGGAAGATGGATTCCCCCGTCTATCGGGCGAACATCCCCCGCCTTTGCGGCAAATGTCACGGCGTAAAGGGGAAGGCTGCCCGGGTGTCGCAGGTTGAACATGGAAACGTCGTCGTCGATTATGCAACCAGCGTCCACGGGGTAGGGCTGCAGCAAAAGGGTCTGCTCCCCACCGCGATCTGCACCGACTGCCACAACAGCCATCTCATCCTGGACCACAAAGATCCGCGCTCCTCGATCAATATCAAAAATGTTCCGGCCACCTGCGGCACCTGCCACCAGGGGATTTACACCAAATTCGCGAAGAGCATCCACAGCCCCATGGTCAGCAAGTCCACGGAACAGCTTCCGACCTGCAAGGATTGCCACTCCTCCCATGAAATCAAGGCGAGCGCACAGGACAAGTTCCTGACCGAAATTACCGACCAATGCGGAAAATGCCATAAGGATCTGGGCAAGACGTACTTAGATACCATGCACGGCAAGGCGTATCGGTTGGGGTCCCTGAAATCGGCCAAATGTTCCGACTGTCACGGGGCCCATGATACCTTGGGGGTGAACGATCCGAATTCCTCTGTCGGCTTTAATCATGTGGTCAAGACCTGTCAGAAATGCCATCCGGATGCAAACCGACGCTTCACCGGTTACCTGACCCACGCCACCCACCACGACAGGGCGAAATATCCGATTCTTTACGTCACTTTCTGGGGGATGACCTCCCTGCTGTTGGGAACCTTCGGCTTCTTCGGACTCCATACCTTGCTGTGGCTACCGCGATCCTTCGCCCATCTGCGGGGAAAACGGAAGATGGAAACGGGGGCCCACGAGAGATATTATATCCGGCGCTTTACCGATATCCAGCGCATCTCCCATTTGATTGTCATCCTCAGCTTCATGGGGTTGGCCCTGACGGGGATGGTTTTGAAATTTGCGGGTTTGGTCTGGGCGAAGGTCGTCACCAATCTGCTCGGCGGGGTGGAGATGGCCGGTCGGATCCATCGTCTCTCGGCGTTCGTGCTGATCGTCTTCTTCCTCTATCATATCTACTCGCTGATCCGGATGAAAATTGAAAGGAAAACGCCACTGAAGGAATTCCTGTTCGGAAGAGACTCCATGTTGCCGAATGCACAGGACTTGAAGGATTTTATCGGCACCGTGAAATGGTTTTTCGGAAAGGGACCCCGCCCCCAGTACGGCCATTGGACCTACTGGGAGAAATTTGATTATCTGGCGGTCTTCTGGGGCGTTCCGGTCATCGGATTGTCGGGTCTGATGCTCTGGTTCCCGGAGATTTCATCGCTGATCTTTCCGGGCTGGCTGATCAACGTGGCCACGATCATTCACAGCGATGAAGCGCTGCTGGCCACCGGATTTATTTTTACGATTCACTTTTTCAACACCCATCTCCGTCCCGAGGGGTTCCCGATGGACCGGGTGATCTTCACCGGACTGGTTCCGCTGAATGAATATCGCATCGACCGGCCCCGGGATTACGCAGAGCAGAAAAAAGAGGGACAATTGAAGAAGAGTCTTGTGTTCACCGAACTCTCGCCCCGCTTCATCAAATTCGTTTACGCCTTCGGGTTCTTTTTCCTGGGCATCGGGATCATGATTATTTTGTTGATCCTTTACTCCATGCTCTTCGGGTATCGATAATGGACTGTAAATGACTGTAAATGGGGACAGGTACATTTTTTTCTCGAAAAAATGTACCTGTCCCCATTTATTTCAGGAGATTCAGGATTTCCGGGCCGAAGCGGTTTGCACCCTCGGCGGAGAGGAGGCCGGGGCCGGCGATCTTCTGCAGGGATGCGTTCTCCAACTGAGCCAGACCGATGAGCTGTGAATCGGAGAGGAGCATGAAGCAGGCGCGGTTGATCTCCTCCGCCTTCTCGAACCGCCAGCGGCAGAGCAGGCGGAGCCGCTCCTTCTGCCCGGAGGTCAGTTGCGCGTATCCGACGATCTTCCGGTGCGCCGACCGGTCGAGGATCCTCGGCCGCCAGACCACCGCGGCCATGCCGACGAAGAGGCGCTTTGCCTCCTTTTCCAATCCCTTTTCATGCAGTTCCGCGTCCAGTTTACGGTAGAGGCCGGTCAGGTGGGCCGTGTCGAGGGCGGCGTAGTCTAACTGTTCCCCGGAGAGGGGCCGGAGATCCCACCGGGAGCGCTGCATCTTCTTCTCCAGCGTGACGCCGAGGTGGGTCTCGAGCAGCATGGAGAGGGAGAGCAGCCGGTATCCGAGAAGCGACGCGGCGCGGTGCGTGTCGAAGATGTTCCGGAAGCCGAAGGCGTAGTCCCGCTTCAGGATCCGGATGTCGTTGTCGCCTGCGTGGAAGATCTTGAGGATCTCCGGATCGATCAGAACGTCGCCGAGAAAGGAGAGGTCCAGGCCCGCCGCCAGCGGATCGATCAGCCAGGTCATCTCCCCCGTCTGGACCTGGAGGAGGCAGAGCTTCTCCCGGAAGTAGCGGAAGGAGTCGTATTCCGTATCGAGCGCGATGATCGGCGCGGAGCGAATCGCCTTTTCGGACTTTGCAAGTTTTGCGGGCGTATCGACGAACGTCCAGCGATTTTTCATCAGATGATCCTTTTCTTCTTATCCCTCGACCGAAAACGATTTTATCTTTATCCTCATCCCTCCGCGAAAGATGATTTTTTCATCCTCTCCCCTCGCGGGAAAGGGGCGGGGTGGGGGGGATTTCCCTGCACCGCGATCTCCTTCTGCGGGGCAGGACACAGGCCATATCCCTCCTGCAGAGGAAAAACAAGAGGAATATTTCCCCGGCCGGGGTTTACGATGCCGCTATCCTTAAGACAAGGTTTGCAATGCTCAGCGCAATCATTACGGCAAAGGCGCCCGGATCCCATCCGGAAAACGTCAGCTCGCGGAGCGTCGTCCGTGGGCCGCGCCGGTAGCCTCTCGCCTCCATCGCGACTGCGAGCTCGTCGGCGCGGCGGAAATCGGCAATGCACTCCTTATTTTGTGGCCAAAATCTGTTGACACACAAGATCCTTCTTCATATACTCCCACCGTGAAAAAGCAATGCCTTAGTGCGCCAGGCAAAGCTTGGCGAATCCAGTTGGTTGAGAAGCCAGCCTGATAAAGTTAACCGACCGTCAGAACCGATCCCCGCTTTCGCGAGGACAAGGTTTTGCATTCATGCGGGTAATCGTATGAGTGAAGCGTAAACAGGGTGACCGCAGGCCGTAATGCGAATGATAAAGGGGTACTCAAAACCGAGGAAACGAGGGTTGAGGATGAGGGACAGGTAGTTGGATCAGCTCATAGTACCGTTGAAGCCGGGTAATGCCGGTGGAGGGAAGGGGTTGACATACAGGTGTATCGAGGCGGGGAAACAATGCAGGACATAGAGCCCGGGTATTAACATTGTCACCGAAACCAAATCGACTATCAGCAGACAAGCTGTGAGCCTGCTTGAAGAGACTGATGCAGGAAATCTGCAAGTCCGGTTCTGTGAGGGGCCGGGGCCAACGGATACATGGTTGAAATATTGTGGCGCTGCCGGGAAACCAGGCGGAAACCGGAGAAAACAAACACCAACCTAAATATCGGGAGAAACCGTTCTACTCGACTCAATTCAATCAATAAGGAGGCTGCCATGAGCGAATTCAATACGACGAGGCGGGATTTTATAAAGGTTGCTGGCATCACATTGGTTGCCGGCGCTTATCCCGCCCTGATCCCTGACGTTTGGGCCGCGAACGTTCCCGACATCGACGCGCGGGACCGCGTGTTCATTGCGAACGAGGATTCGAACACCATTACGGTCATCGATCCCCGCACGAACGCGGTCGAGACGACGATCAACCTGACGAGTTTCGACGAGGATCCGAGGCCGCCGTTTAGGTTCGTCACCGGAGGCGCAATGCCGATCCATGCGGCGATGATCCATAAGCCGCTGTATCACGGCTGCATCGACGCGCACGGGGTGGTGCCTTCACCCGACGGCACAATGCTCGCCACGAGCGGCCGCGGGTCGAGCAACGTCTACCTCATCGACGCGGTGAATAAAAAGGTGATCGGAAATGTACCGAACCCCTTTGCCTCTGCAACGACAAATCCTGAGCGGATCTCCAGCGGCATCATGGTTGGCCGTGAACCGCACGAGCCCACCTTCACCCGTAACGGCAGAGAATTGTGGGTTGCCGTACGGGGCGAGGACCGGATTGCCGTTCTCGATGTAGAAGCGGCGGTCAAGCAGGAGGGCGGTGTAAACGCAACAGCGATCCGCGCGTTCATCGGGACGGTGAACGGACCGTCGCAGGTCTGGTTCAACGCAGCGGGAACCCTCGCATTCGTCGCGAGCCAGAAAGTCCCGAAGGTTGATGTGTTGAGCGTGAATCCGGACGACCATGGTTTTTCCCGTCCTAAGCGGCTCACGACGCTCGATATCAGCGGCCAGGACAAGCCCGGTTTCACGCCGTTCCTCAAGACCACGCCGGACGGTAATGAGGTCTGGTTTTCGCATAAGCTGGCTGATGGGGTCTCCGCGCGCTCCGTGACAGAGCCTTTCAGCGTGGTTGACGCGATTATGCTCGGCAGCATGTCCCGGCCCAATCATCTCGAATTCGTTGAGAATGCGAAAGGCAAGGCGGTGTACGTGAGCCAGGCGCGCGTGGACGACGGCGGCCCCGGCGGCGCTGCGTCGAGTCGGATCGCAATCATCGACGGCAGCACGCCTCCGGGTCAGCGCAGGGTCGTAGGAAGCTTCTTCACACACGGACGGGAAGCGCACGGCCTATGGACAAACCCGACGGGAACCCTTCTGTACGTGTCACACGAGCAAGACGAACTGCCCGGCACGCCGAGGGCAGGTCAGACCGTGGCGAGCGCCTTCGATGTATCCGATCCCTTCACCCCGAAGTTCATCGCCCAAATTCCGCTTGGCAGTCTCGCGCTCCCTTCCGGTGAGCTGAGGAACAAGAAGAGCATCAACCTTGTCTACGTCCGGCCGGGTTACAAGGGCCAGACCGCATAGGAGGCAGTCATGCGACTTATTTTCTCTTTGACGGCATTCATCCTTCTGTCATTCCCCGTTAATGCGCAGGAGCATTATCAGCACAGCGCGCCGGCGGCGGTATATGGCTCGGAATTCACCGTTTTCAGCCAGGAAATGGACGCGGGTATGAACAAGATGATGGACGACATGCACGCCCCGGGCTATACCGGCGATCCTGACGTGGATTTTCTGGCCATGATGATCCCGCACCACCAAGGGGCTGTGGAAATGGCCCGGCTCGTGCTCATTTACGGCCGTGACCCGCTTACGCGTAAGTTTGCCGAAGAGATCATCGCGGGCCAGCAGACCGAGATCGAATCCATGAAACGTCGCCTTGAGATTCTGCGCAAGAAGCCCGACCCGGAACCGGGCGGCTTCCCGGCACTCGGCGGCACGAGGGGGCCTGTGACACCTGCCGAAAAGTAGCAATCGACTTTACCGGTATGGAGATGACAGCCCCTATATTTCGAGGCAAAAATTGCATGCTCACGAAAGAGTCTGACAAGTCATCAAAGAAGGGAATCCCGTCGAGTAGGTAAATTGATCAACGGCGACAAGATGCTACAGAGAGAAACTCCCGTTGATTCTTCGCAGGCTTTGATCCATTCAACAGATCGACCTTTTAAGAGGGAGAGTTGGAGGTGCGGCATGAGAAGGATAGGCATGCTGTTCATTTGTCGCCGCGGCGACGGCGCCTGTCTGGGGAAGCCTGACCTCGAAGTTCCGCCCCAAGGGCTTATTTGGATTGACCTTTTTATCCAACGGGATCATTTTTCTCCTCATGGGGTTTACCGATAGCCTGCCGATACTGCTGGTTCTGCGCCTGATCCAGGGGTCTCTCGGCGCCACCTCCACGGTGGGTCTTTTCATGTTTTCACAATTATCGTCCAAAGACCGCCTGGCCGGCTCAAACCTGCTGACGCTCTATTTGATCATCGCCGCCTTGACCGTCGGCGTCGTCCTGGCTTTTTGGGTCACAACCTCAAAGACGCCCCAAGGTCAATACTGAGCATTAAAAAAATCCATCAAACGGCGGATCTCCCCTTGAGAGGCGAAGACTCTGGGCTCAATGGAATTGAATAGCTTTGGCTATGGTTGATTCATTGCGGCCAGAAGGATGGTTTGTCTTGTGCGATTTGTTTCAGTTCCGCCTCGATCGATTCATATTCCCCCAGGTGGGCGCGCATGAGGCTTTTCCAGAGCTTTCCGTGGTTGGGGACCCGAAAATGGAGGAGTTCATGGACGATCACGTAGTCCTGGAGATGGGGGGACATCCCGGTCAATGCCTCGTCGAACGTCAAGCGGCCGGAGGTGGAGCAGGACGCCCACTTGGTCCTCATCGGTCGCACCGTTGCAGAATGGACCGGGACATCCAGTTTGGCGGCCCATTCCATTATGCGGCTCTTCAGCGCCTCCTTTCCGGTCAAGGTTTTCATCTCAGCCCCGCCTTTCCCCCAGTAGGAGCGTGAAGAGCGACTCCACGGTTGCGGTCACTTTTTCCAGGTCGTCCTCCTCGGCATAGATGGCGAAGGTCACTGCTTTGCGAAGCTCGCGCAGTTCCGCCTCGCTGCGTTTCCAGTTTGGGAATCGCGCAAACGCCTCGCATACTTTTCGGCTAACGGCCTCCGGGTTCGGGATTCCCTCGTCGGTGAGCTTGAGCAGGACGAAGTAGGTCAGGGCATCCAACCCCTTGGCGGCCTGTTCCCTTTTGCGCTGCTCGTTTTTCTCGATCGCCGCCAGCAGATTGGCCAGCGCCTCTTCCGTGTCGGTTTGCCGCTCCTCGAAGCTCTCCCCCACTGCCCTGGCTCGCTCCGCCATGGCAATCAGAAACGGATCGTCGCTGTTCTCCTCGGCCGTCTTTTCGATGCTCTTGATCAGGTTGATGACCTTGGTCGCCTTCCCCTCCTGGCGCATCTTGATCGTCTCGATCGTGGAGCGGTCGATCGTGATAAATGCCTTCCCCGGCTCCGCGAGCGTCGCGCCGATGTGCCTCTGCACCAGTTCGTTCGTCTTTTTCTGGAACGCCCGGTCGACATAGACGCGGCGTGCATAGGCGTTCCGGACAACGTCGTAGATCCCCGACAGCGTGGCGTAGTCTTCAAGGAGCGGCCGCAGGAAGGCGTCGGGCGAGATGATCTCGTAGAGCATCTCGATCTCTTTGTACTCCTTGAAAAACGCCTTGCGCCGTTCCGGGTCGCGGAAATGTTCGATGAGGTTGTCCACGTCCTTGTCGTTGAAGTTTTGCGTCACGAGCGCCAGGTACGCCGGGGCCTTCGTTTCCATCTTCGCCTTGAAGAGCTGTTTGAGCAGTCCGATGTCCTTGACGATGGCGTTGATCTCGTCGCTGTCGAAGGCCAGCGCCTTTTCCAGCTTGTCAAAGATCCCGACGAAATCCAGAACGAAGCCGTGGGGCTTGACCAGCTCATCCGCCTCGATCTCGTAAGGCCGGTTCACCCGCGCGATCGCCTGCAGGAGGGTGTGGTCGCGCATCGGCTTATCCAGGTACATCGCGTAGAGGATCGGCGCGTCGAAGCCGGTGAGGAGCTTCTCCGTAACGATGAGGATCTTCGGCAGATTGCCGGGTTTCCGGAAGTCCCTCCGGATCTGCTTCTCCCGCTTCCCGTCGAGATGCCATTTCTTGAGATTCGGCGGGTCGTTGTGGTTTCCGGTGAAGACGATCTCCGTGTATCCCGGCGGCAGGCCCTGCTCCCGGAAGATTCCGTCCAGCGCCTCCTTATAGAGGGCGCACGCCTCGCGGTCCACGGCAACGAGGAAGGCCTTGTAGCCGAGCGGCTCCACATTCTCCCGGAAATGGTCCGCCGCGAACCGGGCGACCTTCGGCACACGCTCTCTCCCCTTGAGGAAGTTCTTCAGATTCACCGCCCGGTCGAGAATCTTGTTCAACTCCTCGATGTCGGCGATTCCCTCCGTCTCGGCCAGGGCGAGGAACTCTTTCTCCATGATCTCGTGCGGGATGAGCATCTCGTTCGGGGCGAGGTTGTAGTAAAGCGGGAGCGTCGCGCCATCCTCGATGCTCTCGGCAATGGAGTACTTGTGCAGGTAGCCCCGGTCGTCCTCGCAGCCGAAGGTCTTGAACGTCCCTTTGCCGTAGGCCGTCTTGTCCACCGGCGTGCCGGTGAAACCGATGTAGCTCGCGTTCGGAAGGCCGGCCATCAGGAAGTTGCCGAGGTCGCCGCCGGTCGTGCGGTGCGCCTCGTCGATGAGGATGTAGATGTTCCGCCGGGCGTTCAGGTTCGCGGGCATGTCGCGGAACTTGTGGATCATCGTCAACACGATCCCCCGGTAATCCTGTCCGTCCTGTTCCAGGAGGCGGTTCAGTGCCGCGATGCTGCCCGCGTGGGCGACATTATTGAGGCCCACCGCGGCGAGGTTCTTGAGCATCTGGTCTTCCAGCTCGTTGCGGTCGATGAGAAGAAGGATGGTCGGCTTTTCCGCCTCGGGCGCCTTGAAGAGCAGCTCGGCGGCCTTGATCATCGTGTAGGTCTTGCCGCTCCCCTGGGTGTGCCAGACGAGGCCCCGCGAACGCCGCCGGTCGAGGGCGCGCGCGACCGCCCGCTCCACTGCCGCCGTCTGGTGCTGGCGGAGGATGATCTTCTGGAGCTCCTCCTCCTTTTCCGCAAAAAGGATGAAGTCCTTCAGGAACCGGAGCAACTGGGGAACGGCGCAGAACCCCTTTACCTTCGCCTCCAGGTTGCCCACATCCTCGTGCTTCCAGTTGAAGAGGTTTCGCCGCGCCAGGCTCCACGTCACGCCGTAGGCAAAGCCGATCGCCTCCGTCGCGGTGAAGAGCATCTGGGGGACCATCTCTTCGGGCGTCTCTACGTGGTAGCGGCGGATCTGGTCCACGCCGAGGGCGATCGCCTCGTCCTTGCTTGCGTTCTTGCACTCGATCACGAGGACAGGGATGCCGTTGATCAGGAAGACCACGTCCTCCCGAGTTCCGTAGCGGCCGTTGTGGACGGTGAATTCCTCCGTCACCTCGTAGACGTTTTGCCACGCCTCGCGCGGCCGGGCGAGATCGCTGTAGTCGATGAGCGTCAGATCGAGTTCGCGGTTCTGCTTGGCGCAGAAGAATTTTCCCTGATTGCGAAGATAGATGAGAAAATCCCGATTCCCGGCGATGTCAGCGGAAAGCCGCCGAAACTCG
This sequence comes from Syntrophaceae bacterium CG2_30_58_14, assembly GCA_001873745.1. Lineage (GTDB taxonomy): Bacteria > Desulfobacterota > Syntrophia > Syntrophales > UBA5619 > UBA5619. The sequence continues at coordinate 21,119 of MNZQ01000065.1, read as the reverse complement.
CCGAGCAGCGCCCCCTCTGCCTCCCGGTAGTCGGGGTTGAACGCGCGCACCCGGCCATGGAGGAGATCGCCAAAGAAGAGGGAGGCGTTCCGCGCCTGCGCCTCGGGCGTGGCGCCTTCCGGGTCGAACCCCCGCCGCCTCTCGGCCTCGCCCCTCGGCACATAGGTCCACCCGATCTCCTGGGCATAGGTCAGGATCCGGGCTTGGACAGTCTTGTATTCTCCGGGTTTTGGCATCGGTCAATCCATTATCCGTTGAAAGTGCGACCTTCGTTTCTCGCGCAATCTGCGCGAAAAATTCAACCGTTAGATTTTCTATGCCGTTTCGTCAGTCTCCCCTTTTGACAGATCGAGGTCATGGACACGAAGCTGCGCCGTCATCAACTGGTGAAGCAGTGTACGAAACAGGGTAGTGATCACGGCGTGTTTTGCCTGAAGTATTTTCAACTTCGAGCTGACGGCATTCAGCGCCATGACAATCTCCTGCTGTTCATCCTCCTTGGGCAAGTAAGTCGGAAGCCGGTTGATCGCACTTTTATTGAACTTGGCGTTGACTGAGAATGACTGAGACTTCACGAAATAGCCAGATTCGCGAAGAAAGTTCAGATAGTAAAAGAGATATCGACCGGTCACCTCATCATGTGGCCGGATGCGCAGAATGAACGAGGAATGTGTGAACTCTCCATCGAGGTCAAAGTACGCAGTCTTCCCGACGTGCTCCTTGCTGCCGCTACGCCAGTTAAAAAGTAAATCACCCTTTTTCAGAACAGTCGCATGATGGCGCGGCGTCTTGAGAACGAAATAGTTAATCGCCTCAAGGATTATCCGCCCGTCCAGCGTGATGTTCTTGTTCGTCAGAATCTTTATTCCGATTGGCTTTACGTTGCTAGCCACAGCCGCTTGGATACCATATACGACATCCCCGGCCTGCTCCAGTGGGCGCTGCAGCCAACTCCTCGGTACGGGACCAATCTCGGTTTGCTTCTGGGGTTCGCCGCGAAGGCCTTCGGTGAAGAGCTTGTGCAGGAGTGTCTTTTTCAGTTCGGTGGTCAGCGCCAGAAGCCGCTCCTGCTCCTCGATCGCCCGCTGCAGCAGCCTCAATACTGCTGCAATCTTTCGTTGTTCGACGAGATCGAAGTCGTTTTCGTTCACCTCAACTGAGCCAAGTTGAGTTTTGTTGATTGCGTGAAATGTGCTGCCACTTCCGAGGCTGGTAATAAACTTCTCGATATAGCGAAGATTGAAGAAAAGGAATTCTCCATCGATAACCCGGGGTCGAATTGCGGCAAGACCCCTGCCAATACAACACATCTGATCCGCAACGTTTGTTGGTCCGACAGGCGCACGAACAGAAATCAGAATGTCTTTTTCTTTTGCTAATTTAAGAGGCTTGTTGCAGAAGAATCTTGGTGATGGGGATCGGAAGCCGAAATCTGTTTTTCCTTGAAAAAAGGGTAGCCCTTCACCATTCTCATTGTAAGTCGACGACGGTGGGGATTGGCCCATGATGAGTTCAGCAACATCAGACAGTGTTGCCATCAAATTCTCCTTAAATATGTTAACAATCTCATGTTGCCATAACCTTCCGGGAAGGGAGATGCCCCGAATAGGACGATGCCGATCTTATGGTAACATTTCCGCCCGATCATTCTTGCCTCTCTGTCGAATACGGCACAGCCCGCTCCCGGATGAACCATTCCCTCTCGCGTTCCAGCTCCTTTTGCAGCTCCTCCTCCGTGGGGAGGTAGAGCTTATATTTGGCGGCGAAAAGCCGGCGGTTCTCCTTCAGCACCGAGTATTGGACAATCGTGCGGTCCTTCTCTGTGCACAGGATAATGCCGATCGTTGGGTTGTCGTCCGGCCCCTTGACCTTATCCTCGAAGAGGCGGATGTACATGTCCATCTGGCCGATGTCCTGATGGGTCAGTTCCCCTGTCTTGAGGTCAACCAGCACGAAGCACTTGAGCAGGTAGTTGTAGAAGACCAGATCGACGAAGAAGTCTTTGGTCTCGGTTGAGATGCGCCGCTGCCGGTCAACGAAGGAGAAGCCCTTGCCGAGTTCGAGCAGGAACGCCTGGAGTTTGCCGATGATGGCCTCTTCCAGTTCGGACTCGCGGAACTTGTGGGAATCGGGGATGCCGAGGAATTCGAGGACATAGGGGTCCTTGATGAAATCTTCCGGCTGGAGGGCAAGGGGTTCTGTCTTCTCCCGCATCTCGTCGACGACCGGCGTCTTGTCGCGGCTCATCAGCAGTCGTTCATAATAGAGGGAGTGGATCTGCCGCTCCAGCGCGCGGGTGCTCCAGTTCTGGTCGGCGGCCTCCTTCATGTACCACTTCCGGGCCTCGGGCTTCTCGACCCCCATAAGAAGCCGGTAATGGGTCCAGCTCAATTCTCCACGCAGTGCGTGGAGAATTGGTTGCCCCGGTTCGGCAGGGTAGGCGAGGTAAAATTGCCGAAAATACCAGAGGTTATTTTCTGTGAAGCCTTTCCCGAATTCCTTCTGGAGACGGCTGGAAAGATCGCGGATCAGATATTTTCCGTACTCCGCCTTCTTCTTGCCCGCTTGCTCCTCCTCGACGATCCTCCGGCCGACGTTCCAATAGGTCTCGACCATCGTGAAATTAACGGCATGGTAAACGTTCTTCCGGGCGGTTCGGAGAATTTCCACAATCGATTCATAGAATCCGGAACGCATCGTGTCGCCAATCGGGAACGATTTACCCTCGGGAGCGGTCAGCATAGGAGTTTGCGGTTTTTTCTTCGTCATATTCCGAGCCTCGCAAGGATCTTCCGAAGCGCTGCATCCGTTTCCCGCGCCTCCTCCTCCAGGGTGTTGAGCTCCTCGACGATCTCGGCAAGTGGCCGGTATTCCTCACTCTCGCCGGTGTGGATGTAACGGCTGGGCGAGATGTTGAAGTCGTTCTTGGCGATCTCAGCCCGGTCGACGATCCGACTGTATTTCTCCTCCTCCCGCCAGGCGGCGAAGGCATCGGCGATGCGCTGGACGGCCTCGGCCGGGAGGTAGTTCTTCGGATCACCCTTGACGAAGTCGCGGCCGGCGTTGAGGAGGAAGATCTTGTTCCGCCGCTCCGCCGGCTTGGCCTTGTTCAGGACGATGATGATGCCGGGGGCGGTCGTGTTGTAGAAGAGGTTGTCCGGCAGGTAGAGGACCCCTTCGATGAGGTCCTGCTCGACGAACCAGCGGCGGACCTCCTTTTCCTTGTTGGTGTTGGCATTGCCGGAGCCGCGCGAGGCGGCGCCCGTGTCGAGAACGACGGCGGCCCGCCCCTCCGGCTTGAGGCTGGCGAGGATGTGCTGCATCCAGCCCCAGTCGGCCTTGCTTCCGGGGAAGCCCGCCCCCTTGGGGAAGCGGTCGAACTCGTCGGCGTCGTAGTCCTTCTCCTTGAACTCGGTCTGGTTCCACATAGGATTGGCGACCACGCGGTCGAAGGTCCGCAGGCGGCTGCCCTCCCGGAATTTTGGCTTGCGGAAGGTGTCGCCGATCTGGATCTCCCCCTCCATGTCGTGGATGATCATGTTCATGTTCGCCATCGCCCAGGTGCCAGGCTCGGATTCCTGGCCGTAGAGGCGGCAGGGGGCGAAGGTCCTGCGGGAGCGGAGGCTCATCTTTTCGTGGAGCATCAGCTCGCACTTGATCAGGAGACCCGCCGAGCCGCAGCAGGGATCGTAGATCTCCATTCCCGGTTCGGCATCCATGATCCGGGCCATGACGAGGCCGACCTCGGCGGGGGTGTAAAACTCGCCCGCGCTCTGGCCGCCGCCCTCGGCAAACTTGCGGATCAGGTATTCGTAGCTGCGCCCGATGATGTCGGCCTCCACATCGGCCAGCCCCAGGCGCTTGGCGCTGATCGCCTCGATCAGGTTGGAGAGGCGGTCGTCGTCGAGGTCGCGGACGCCGTGGGTCGTGGCGTTGAAGTCCACGCGGTCGATGATCCCTTTGAGAAGCGGGTTTGCGTCGGCGATGGCGCGCAGGTAGGTCGTCAGCGCCTCGCCCAGCTTCGCCAGGTAGGGGTCGTCCGGTTTGCGTTCGGCGTCGTTTCCGGTGCGGATCACCGACCAGACAGCGTCGTCGGGATTCTTAGGCGTGAGCGGCAGGTAGAAGCGGACGAGCTTCTTGTCGCGCCGGACCAGGTTGAAGGCCTTGGCGCGGGAGCCGACCTCCTTCGCGATGCGGTCGAGTTCGTCGTCGAAGACGTCGCAGAGGCGCTTGGTGAAGATGAGGGGGAGGATGAACTCCTTGTATTTGGCTGCATCCTTGGCGCCGCGGATGGAGCACGCTGCGTCCCAGATCCAGGATTCGAGGGATTTACCGTTGCCGTTTTTGCTGTTGGTTCCGTTGGCCATGTGGATTTTCTTACCTTCCAATCAGGGATATCGTTGCCGAAACATCATAAAAATGAACCGGTCAGACTGCCGCAGTTGCAAAAGGGGCGTGGCTGCTCGATCAAGTGTGATCCATATTTCCTGGAAATACGATCCGTCCTCAAACAAGCAATGGCGGGAGCGGGGATATTCATACATCCGATTTTCGTAAAAGACAAACGGAAAATGAAGGAGGTAAAGGGGTTTGCATTCTTTCTTACAAAATCTGCTTGACAAGATGAAAACGGACTGTTATGGGTAATCCACTTTTTTGAAAAGGATTGTTATGGAAAGAGCCAAGACCATCGTCAACCCCGTACGGATTGCGATAATTATCGGAATCATTATTCCCTGTCACATAGGGACTGGGTGATGGTCTGTTCTTAAAAAAGATTGAACTGCAAACCGTTACCATCCTCTGGTAACGGTTTTTTTTTAGGGGAAAAACAGACTTGAAGGAGAGAAGCCATGCAACAAACCGGATCGCAGGTCCTTTTTACGGCCTTGAAGGAAGAAAACGTCGATACCCTCTTCGGTTATCCGGGAGGATGCGTCATGGATATCTATGACGAGATGTCCCGGCAGCAGATCCGGCACATCCTGGTGCGGCATGAACAGGGGGCCGTCCATGCCGCCGACGGTTACGCCAGGGCCTCAGGTCGGGTCGGCGTCTGCTTAGTCACATCGGGACCCGGCGCCACCAACACGGTGACCGGGATTGCCAACGCCTATATGGATTCCATTCCCGTCGTCGTCCTTACGGGGCAGGTTCCCACGGCGATAATCGGCAGCGACGGCTTCCAGGAGGTGGACATCACCGGCATCACCCGGACCTGCACGAAACACAACTTTCTGGTCCGAGACATCGGCGATTTGCACCGAACGGTCCGGGAGGCCTTTCAGATTGCCCGTTCCGGGCGACCGGGACCGGTCCTCGTCGATCTCCCTAAAGATGTGATTCAGTCGGTCACGGAAGCGGAGCCCCTCCGAACCGCCGTTTCCCCCGTGGAGGAGGGCTGTCCGGATCTGGAGGGGCTCTGCAATGAGGCCCTGAAAATGCTCCTCCAGGCGAAAAAGCCGCTCATCATCGTCGGAGGAGGGGTGATTCTCGGAAAAGCCTCCGAGATATTCCGCGCCTTCGCGAGAAAATTCCGAATCCCGGTTGTCTCGACCCTGATGGGGCTGGGCGCCTTCCCCGCGAGCGATCCGCTCTGGACCGGCATGTTGGGAATGCATGGCGCCTACTCGGCCAACATGGCCGTCAGCCAATGCGATCTTCTGATGGCGGTCGGCGTCCGGTTCGATGATCGCGCTACGTCCAAGGTCTCGGCCTTTGCCCCCCATGCACGGATCATCCACATCGATATCGATCCCGTCTCCATCGACCGAATCGTCCGGACCGATCTGGCCATCGTAAGCCACTGCATCCCGGCGCTCAAGACCCTCCATCGTCTCAGCGACGAACAGGGGTTGACGCCGCCCGAGCGGCAAATCCACGCCTGGCGCAACCAACTCCTTCAATGGAAAGCGGAAATGCCGCTCGGCTACTGCCGCAACCAGAACATCAAACCCCAGTACGTCATTGAAAAGCTCCATCAACTTACGCAGGGCCGGGCGATCATCGCGACCGAGGTGGGCCAGCACCAGATGTGGGCGGCGCAGTTTTACCGTTTCGACGACCCGAATGCCTTCCTCACCTCGGGGGGGTTGGGAACGATGGGGTTCGGCCTGCCCGCCGCCATCGGCGCCCAGGTGGCCTGCCCGGACCGGATCGTGGTCGATGTGGCGGGAGACGGCAGCATCCAGATGAACATCCAGGAGCTGGGCACGATCGCCCATTATGGCCTGCCCGTCAAGGTGGTGATCCTGAACAATCTTTACCTCGGCATGATCCGCCAGTGGCAGGAGCTCTTCTATGGCCGCCGCTACTCCCAGTCCGACATGTCCCAGGCGCCCGACTTTGTGAAGCTGGCCGAGGCCTATGGGATCAAAGGGCTGCGGGCCACAAAGCCCGAGGAGGTGAAACGGGTTCTGCGGGAGGGTCTGGAGACGCCCGGCCCGGTGGTGATGGACTTCCATGTGGAGTCGGAGGAGAATGTGTTTCCGATGGTGAAACCGGGGACGCCGCTCACGGAGATGGCCTTCGGCAATGTTCGTGCGGTTGCATGAACCAACGATTAAGGAAAGGGAACAACCATGCCAGTCCAGTTTAAAGAAAGGGCGATATCCGTCGTCGTCAACAACCGGCCCGACGTTCTGGCCCGCATCGCCGGGACCTTCAGCGCCCGGGGATTCAATATCGAAAGCATCTCCGCGAATATCACCCGGAACCCGGCCGTAACCAAGATCATCATCACCACGCTGACCACGCCGGAGACAATCACCAAGGTCATCAAGCAGTTGAACCGCCTGGTCGATGTGCTGGAGGCGAGGAGACTCCGCCGGCCCCAGGCGGTCTGCCGGGAGATGATCATTGCGCGGGTCCCGCTGACGAAGGAGCGGCAGGCCGCAATCCAGGAACTCATCGACACCCGCGGCGGGAAAACGGTCAGCATCGAACCCGGGTCCGCCGTCCTGGAATTTACCGGGGACAGGGAGGATCTCGAAGAGATTCTGACCCGCCTGGAGTCGCTGGGGATGGAAGACTTTTCGCGAACCGGCGTCATCGCCCTGGAACGGAGCAAGTCCTGAAGTTGCACAACCGTTTCCAAAAGAGCAGCTTGCGGCAGCGAACCCGTTTTTCTCCCCATCCCCGCGGGAGACAATAATCGCTTGACAAATAAAAGGGTCCCTGTTCAGATTTTCTCTCGAATGGGGGATCGAAGAGATGAGCGGAAAGGGAGGAGAACCGAATAATCCGGAAGATGTCGTTTTCCGGGTCCGGGACCTCACGAAAATCTATGTGATGGGGGAGGTTGAGGTTCATGCTCTGCGGGGGGTGAATCTGGAACTCTACTCCGGCGAACTGGTCGTGCTTCTCGGACCTTCGGGAAGCGGAAAATCGACGTTGCTGAACATCCTGGGCGGTCTGGACACTGCCACCGGCGGCGATGTCGCCTACCGGGGCAAAACCCTGACGAATGCCGGTGAGCGGGAGCTGACCGCGTATCGCCGTTTCCATGTCGGGTTTGTTTTTCAGTTTTACAACCTGATCCCCAGCCTGACCGCGCGGGAGAACGTGGCGGTGGTGACGGAGATCGCACAAAATCCGATGACGCCGGAAGATGCCTTGCAACTGGTCGGATTAACCGAGCGCCTCGACCATTTTCCCGCCCAACTCTCCGGCGGCGAACAGCAGCGCGTGGCGATCGCCCGCGCCATTTCAAAAAATCCGGCAGTGCTTCTCTGCGACGAACCCACCGGGGCCCTTGATTCCAAAACGGGGATCGTGGTCCTCGAAGCCTTGGAGACGATCAATCGCGAGTTGGGGACCGCGACGGCAATCATTACCCACAATGCAGACATCGCCGGAATGGCCGACCGCGTCATTCACTTGAGCAACGGAAGAATTACGGACATCAACGCAAACGCGGTGAAGAAATCACCGGGTGAACTTCAATGGTAAGCTCATGAAGGCCCTCAACCGAAAACTCTGGCGGGATCTGTTCGTAGAGAAAGTAACGGCGGAGGAGCTTCGACCACCCTGTGTTTGAAGCTACCCTTCATCCCTCCCTATTCCCAGCTCTCTCCTCAACGGACCGAGGTCAATGGAGGGCTCGCCGGCCTTCTTCTTCCTGGCTTCTCCGTTTTCCATGTCCTTGATGAACTCGAGGACTTTCTCCCGCCCCGCTTTTGTCGCCGCGGCCTCACGGGGGGTCTTGCCACCGAGGGCCGGAAGAGCTTGATCGGGCCAGGCGAACATATACTTCTGCATCACAGAGGCCAGCATGGCCCGGGCCTTCTCATTCTTTAAGGGCTTTGCCTGTTCGCCCTTTCCTTCACGCCGTTCCATGGCCACGTGGATGTCCTCGAACTCGTCGATGCGGTGGCGGATAGTCCCCGGCATTAGATCTTGAAGCCTTTTCTTACCCCTTTCGAGCCGTTCCCGGGACATACATTCGAGGATCAGCCTGTCGGGATAGAGGTTGACCGTGCCGAGGACCGTAAATGTCATCTGCCCCGAGGGATGGACGATGCTGGAGGTGGCGACCACTCCCTTTTCGTCTGACTCGGGGCCCATCTCCCATTCCTTGGAGGGGCCTCTTTTCAGCCACGAGAAGCTCACGCCCCCGGAGGGGATCTCCTCCTCATCGGTGAAATCGTACTCCCGGGAAAGGAGCTTCCGGGCGCGGCCGTAATCGGACACCGTGAAGTGGGCCTTCGAAGAGATGATCCTGTGCCTCTCTTCGGTGAACAGCATGGGCGGCTCATCAACCGACTCATCGAAAAAACGTCCGATCCGGAAGGCGTTCTCCTTCAGAAAGGCGGGCCAACCCGGATGACCCGTGTCGGCCTGGAACGCCCGGCGCGCGTTGTCCAGGTACGCCTTCAGGGCTTCGATCCTCCTCCGCGGCATGATCTGCCCGTTTCCCCCAAACCTGCACTTGCCGTCCATTCGGTAGATCCTCACCTGAACGAGGTCCCACTGGACAGCCTCGTAGGACCCGGAGACCTCCGCTACATTCATCGTTTCGCCGGTAAAAAGATCTCGGATCGTCAGGCCCTCCCCTTCCCGGACAGCCTGCACCTCATAGATGGACTCGTAACTTTTCATCAGGGAGTCGGCGAGGCGTCTCTCTTCCGCGGACAGCGTGCTCAGCCGTCGGTCGCAGAAGCCCTCCAGGATCGTTTTGCCGTCCACCGTGCGGTAGTCGTTGATGAACCAGTCGTGGAACTGGCCTTTGTCTTCGGAGGCCCTCTCGGGCAGCGCGATGGGCTCCAGGGGTTCGATATTCCAGAAGATGCCCGTTGCCCTCAGGAAATCATTGCGGGATATCTCCCTTTCGACGTAGCGGGAGAGGCTTTTCCGGAGGCGCTGGAAAACCGGGTCGGGAGCGGGCGGCTTGCGGGGCGCCGGTTCAGCCGGTGCGGGCGCCTGCCCGGATTCCTTGAGGAGGCAGCACTTCTTGTATTTCTTTCCGCTGCCGCAGGGGCACGGTTGGTTCCGGCCCACCGCAGGCCGCGGCCGCGCGGGGAGCGGCGCCTCCCCTCCGGGGCGTGCGTCTCCCGGATGGGGAAGCCCCCTTCCGAGCCGTTCCGCCACCATCATGAGCTTGTCGAGGAGGCCTTCCTTGAATTGATCGAGATCGATCCTGACCCGGTAGTAGTGTCCCCGGTCCATGATCTCCGCGGCCTTGCTGTAATGGGAAAAGGCGGTTTCCAGATCGCCCTTGTCAAAGGCGTATTCACCGAGGCTGGCGTAGCCCTCCACCGTTAGGGGATCGTTCTTGATCGCCCGCTCGTAAAAGGGCACGGAATCCTCTCTCCGCTTGATCTGCCGGAGGGCATTGGCAAACCCGACGAGGAGTTCGGGGCTCTCCGGGCTCTTTCTCAGCTTCTTTTCATACTTGTCGAGCAGATCCTGGAGAGGGATCTCCTTCCCAAAGGCAGATATCGACCTCATGGGGACGACCGTCGTATCCTCCCGGTCCATTTTGGCGGTTTTGCGATCAAGCGTGAGCAGCGCCAACCGGGCGGTGACCGCGACCATTCCGTCATTGGCGATCTGATAGTGGTCGAGGGCGCCGCATTTTTTGCAGACGATGTGGTCCTCGATCACCGTGTCTTTGGCGCCGACGGCCACGAAGACCTTGTTGACCGTGTAATGATAGACGTTCCGGCAGGCGCGGCACTGAAGAGGGATTTCCAGAGGCTCCCTCAGGAGGGCGCCCATATCCTCCTTCTTTATCGCGCCCTGCAAGCGCTTCTCTCTTTCTTCGCGGAGCTCCATTTCCCGCTTGATGCGCTCAAGTTCGGGGTCCGCCTCGCCGTTGATGAGGCAGAGGAGGCGAAAGGTCTCGCCCTCGGCTTGCTCTCCCTCTCTCAGTTCGGTCTTGAGGGCGGGAATGAACCTTTTGTCCCCGATGCGCTCCACGGCGTCCAGAAGCGATTCCTTGTACTCGCCCCATAACAGGGACCAGTGGGACAGGATGAGATCGACCGCCGCCTCGGTCGAAAGGTTCTCCAGTATCCGCAACGCCAGGGGTATTTCGGCCGGATCGTTCTTCTCGAAAAAAGGGCGCAGAAGGGGGATGGACAGGGACCCCAGACTGCCGACAGCCTCGGCGACATCATCCTCGAATCCATTGCCGTCGAAGTCCACCGCGAGCAGTTCCCGGGCCAGCCCTTCGTCGATGAACCTGCCCGCGAACCGGATCATTCTTCCATTCGCTTGGGCGAAGGGACCCACCCGGCGCACGGCCTCGCGCACCAGGTTCTTCACATCCGCTCCCCTGGCAAGGAGATCCATGATCGCCTCATCCTGGGGTGCATCGGGCCTGTCCTCGAAAAAGATCTCGAGCGCCGCATCGGCGTCGAGGATCTCCGGATTCAGTGCGATAAGGGACCGGGACTCCGCGAGGAAGGCCAGAACGATGACGGCAATCCCGGCCACGGTCTCCCTCTGCGCTTTGGGGGCTTCTGCGGCGGTTTCCTTGAGGGCGGTCAGGGCGGCGCAATGAAAGAACGGGACATCCCGCCCCCCCTGCCAGTGGAGATAGGCCTCTTCGCCGCGCTCCAGCCTTTTCGCCTGCCGGATTACCAGGGCGGTCCTTTCCGCCTCTTCCAGGATTTCGTCGAATCTCCGCTTTTTCAAGAGCTTTTCGAGGGCATTCCCGGCGTGTTCGCACCCGGTTCGGGCCAGGAGGGCCAAGGACGCCTCCACCTCGCCGGCAAGGACCTTGGAGGCTTGACCCTTGCCGGACTTGCCGGCGAGGGCATCGACCGGGCACCATCCCCCGGCGCGGTTCACGATCTCGGCCAGGAGCGCCGGGACGTAGCCGCTCACGCCGCTGTGATAGGCGAAGAGGAGCAGTTTTCCGATGTCCGTGCCCGCCTCGATGTTTGCGTTGAAAAACGCGCCGGCGGCCATCTCCTTGAAGTTGCCGAACGAGTCGAGACGCCGCAGGGCGTCCTCCACATACCGCTGCGACTCGTCTGTTCCGAGGAGGGCGACATTCATCAACACCCCGGCGAAGTCGGCCGGATCGGCCTCGGGTATCCGGGCATGCTTGTCCCGCACGGCGTCGAGGAGCCTGCCGTCTTTCATCAAAGCCAGCGCATATCCGAGGCGCTTCGCGGCAATGCCCGAGCTTTTTCGGAAGGCGGCAAGCAGCGCATCGGCGAAGTTTCTGTCGGGATCATCGCAAAAATAGGCGGCGGCTTTTGCCGCCACCGATTCGTTCCGGTCGCTCAGGAGGCCGGCCATGAGCGGCCCCGCCTCTTTCGGGTAGAGACGGGGAATCCGGTCGGCTGCCCAGCAATTCACTTCCGGGTCTTTATGATCGCACAATCGCGCGAGTTTTTCGAAGCTCCATAAAAAAGTCGTCACCTGTTCCTCCTTCCATGGGTCTGTCAAAGGCCGCCCGGGGACGCACTCTCGTCCGGACTTTTCCTTTTGATGAAAGCGTGAGCGGCATCATATGACAAAAGCAAACGAGGATCAATGCCGAAACATCCCTCAGCAGCGTATCGGTCTCTCTTTCTTCCCATCCCCGCGGGAGACAATAATCGCTTGACAAATAAGATGGCCCCTGTTCAGATTTTCTCTCCAACAGGAGGCGAAGGGATGATCGGCAAGGCAGGGAAATGGTGAGCGGATGAAGGCCCTCAACCGAAAACTCTGGCGGGATCTGTGGCGCATGAAAGGCCAGGTCTTTGCCATTACGCTGGTCGTGGTCAGCGGTGTGGCGACCTTCATCATGTTCACCAGCACGATGGATTCCCTCTCACTCACCCGAAACCGGTTTTACCGGGATTATCGTTTTGCCGATGTGTTTGTGAACCTGAAGCGGGCGCCGGAAAGCCTGAAGGAGAAGATTCAAGATATTCCCGGCGTCCATCAGGTCGAGACGCGCGTTTCCGCCTATGTCAAATTGGACATCCAAGGCTTTGATGAACCGGTGACCGCCCGAATCATTTCCATTCCCGATGACGGCAAGCCCCTTCTGAACCGACTCTATATCAAGAAAGGCAGGCTGGCCGACCCGGCGAAGGATAACGAGGTGGTGATCAATGAAAACTTCGCCCAGGCGCACGGCTTCGATCCGGGCGATCGATTTGCGGCCATCATCCATGGAAAATGGAAGGAGCTTACGATTACCGGCATTGCCCTTTCTCCGGAGTTTGTGCTGATCATGCGACCGGAGGCGATGAGCCCGGATTTCAAGCACTACGGCATCCTCTGGATGGGTCGCAAGGCGCTGGGCAAATCGTATGAGATGGATGGGGCGTTTAACGATGTCGTCCTGATCCTCTATCCGGAGGCCAACGTGAGCGAAGTCCTTGCCGGGATCGACCATATTGTCGAGCGGTACGGGGGTTTTGGCGCCTATGCCCGCAAGGACCAGATATCCCATCGTCTTCTGAATGAGGAGTTCCGGCAACTCCAGAGGAGCTCGGAAATATTTCCCACCATTTTCATCTTCGTGGCCGCCTTTCTGCTCAATGTGGTGATGAGCCGGACGATCAATACGCAGCGCGAGCAGATCGCCGCCCTGAAGGCCTTCGGCTACACGAATCTCGATGTGGGCATCCATTACGCGAAGTTAGTGGTTCTGATCATCTCCGCCGGTCTTGCCGGTGGAATCGCGGCGGGCGTCTGGTTTGGAAAAATGTTGGGCGGAATTTACATGGAGGTTTACCGTTTCCCGCACCTGCTTTATACGTTGCATCCCGGCGTGATCGTCGCGGCGGTCCTCATCAGCATCGCCTCGGCCCTGGTCGGCACCCTGCACTCGCTGTGGAGAGCAGCCAAACAGCCGCCCGCCGAGGCGATGCGGCCCGAGCCCCCCGCGCAGTACCGGGTCACGCTGATTGAAAAGACGGGCATCGGCCGCAGGCTTTCGCAACCATCGCGGATTATCGCCCGGAATGTGGAGCGAAAACCGGTGAGGACGTTTCTTTCCATCATCGGAATCGCCGTCGCCTGCGCCACGATGATCTCCAGCGGATTTTTCAAGGATGCCGTCGCTTTCATGGTGAATGTCCAATTTGTCCGTTCCCAGAAGGAAGACATGAAGGTCGCGTTCACCGAGCCGACCTCCCGCAGGGCGCTCTATGAGCTGAAGGAACTTCCGGGCGTCCTTCAGGCCGAAACCTTCCGCTCGGTCCCGGCAAGATTCAGATTCGGGAACCGCAGTTACAAGACGGCGATCAACGGGATCGAACCGGAGAGCCGTTTGCACCTTTTGCTGGATACCGAGCTCAACGCGATATCGCTGCCGCCTTCCGGCATCGTGCTCAACGATTACCTGGGGAAATTTCTTGGCGTCCGGGCCGGCGACCTGTTGACGGTCGAGGTTCTCGAAGGGGCGAAGCCGGTCCGTCAGGTGCCGGTCGTGGCGTTGGTCAAGCTCTATCTGGGGGTGATGGGGTACATGGATATCACGGCGCTCAACCGATTGCTCCGGGAGGGCGACGCCATCTCGGGCGTTTATTTAGTGACCGATCCACTCTACAGCGGGAAGCTCTATCGGCGTTTTATCGACATGCCGAGGGTTTCCGGAACCGTGCTGCGGCGAAACGAAATCCGCAATTTTCACGATGTGCAGGCCAAGGGGATGCTCTTTTTCACCTTCATCGCTACACTGATGGCCTGCTCCATCTCGTTCGGCGTCGTCTATAACAGCGCAAGAATCGCGTTGTCGGAACGAAGCCGGGAGCTCTCCAGCCTCCGGGTGCTCGGCTACACGCGGGGTGAAATCTCCTACATTCTTTTGGGCGAACTTGGACTGATTACGCTGATCGCCATTCCGCTGGGTTTTGTGGTAGGATACTGGCTCTGCGCCTACATTGCGCAGGCGCTGGCATCCGATCTTTTCCGGGTGCCGCTGGTGATCGAGACAAAGACCTACGCGCTCGCGGCGGCGGTCGTGCTGGCGTCGGCCGCCGTATCCGGGCTGATTGTGCGCCATAAACTGGATCATTTGGATCTTGTAGAGGTATTAAAAACCAGGGAGTAGATGGATGAAGACCGCAACGCGCAGAACACTGTTTGTTATCGGGGTTATTTTGGTTGTTGTCGCGGCAACGATTTACGGATTTCTCCCGAAAGCGGTGGAGGTCGATCTCGTTGCCGTCTCACGGGGCCCGCTCCGGGTCACGATCGAAGAGGAGGGCCGCACCCGTCTGAAGGAACGGTTTGTCGTCTCGGCGCCGATTGCCGGGTATATGCGGCGGATCGACGCCAAGGTAGGAGATCCGGTGCGAAAGGGGCAGGGCGTGGTTACTCTGGAGCCGTTGCGATCGCAGCCCCTCGATCCCCGCAGCCGCGCGGAAGCCGAGACGACCCTCGCAGCGGCGCAGGCGGGCCTGAACGCGGCGATCGAAAAGGAGCGTGCGGCGGCGGCCGATGCCGACTACCTGGGGAAACGATTGGAACGGATTGCGAATCTCTACTCGAAACGATATGTTGCGCAAGATCAACGGGATCAGACGGCCTCCGATGCCAAAAGGGCGCGGGCGGTTCAATCTTCCGCCAAAGCCGCCGTGGAGGTATCGCGCGCTGAGCTCGAGCGGGCCAAAACCGTGCTGAAGAACTTTTCCCCCGGTGCGATACCCGAAAAAGCCCATACCGTCTATGTTTCGTCTCCGGTCAGCGGCGCCGTGATTAAAATCTATCGTGAAAGCGAGGGCGCCGTGAATGTTGGCGAACCCCTGTTCGAGATTGGCGACTCAAAAAATCTCGAAGTCCGCGTAGAGCTCCTCTCGTCCGATGCGGTCAAGATCAAAAAGGGAGGCGCGGTTTTGTTCAAACGCTGGGGGGGTGAGGGCACGCTGACGGGAAGGGTGCGGATGGTCGAACCGGCAGGATTTACCAAGGTGTCGAGTCTGGGCGTGGAGGAGCAACGGGTTCTGGTCATTGCGGACATCACGTCCCCCCCGGCAACGTGGCGTCTCCTCGGCGACGGCTATCGCCTCGAGGCGCATTTTGTGGTCTGGGAAGGCAAGGACGTTCTGCAAATCCCCGCGAGCGGTCTTTTCCGTTCGGGAGAGAAATGGGCCGTGTTTGTGGAGGATCACGGAAAGGCGCGGCAGCGGACGCTTGAGGTTGGTCAGAGAAACGGCTTGACGGCAGAGATCATTTCCGGACTCAAGGAGAAGGAAAGGGTGGTCGCCCATCCCGATGATTCCATCAAGAATGGCACGCCCATCCGGCCGCGGAGGTAAAGCGGGCGCTTTGAAAATCTACCCTCTTTAAGACCCAATGTGGATAAAAGTCTCAAAGCGGGCGCTTGAAAAAAGAATAGACATGCAGAGCCAATTGTATTATGGACCGAATGTCATTTATTCCATCACCGAGAGTCATGCGAGGCCAGGATGAGATTCGACATTGCCAAGAGCGGAAGTGGACTCGTTTACGAGATCCGTCATATCGTGAATGTAGCCAAACAGTTGAAAAGGTCGGGCGTGGAGGTGGTCTGGGAGAACATCGGCGATCCCGTCCAGAAGGGGGAAAAAGTCCCCGAATGGATGCGGGAGGTCCTCGCCGACCTGCTGCACGAAGATTGCACATACGGTTATTCCCCGACGAAGGGGATGGACGCGACCCGCGAGTTCTTAGCGGAAAAAGTCAACCAGCGCGGCAAGACGCAGATCACACCGGAGGAGATCATCTTCTTCAACGGTCTGGGCGATGCAATCGCCCGCGCCTACAGCGCGATCCGCCTCGACGTGCGGATCATCATGCCGGAACCGACCTACTCCACGCACCTCTTGGCGGAGGTCCACCACGCCTCCTTCCCGCCGAACACCTACCGGATGAACCCATACTGCGACTGGTCTCCGGACATCAACGAACTGGAGCGGAAGGTCAAGAGCCACAAGGCGATCGTCGGCATCCTCGTCATCAACCCGGACAACCCCACCGGCTACGTCTATCCCGAGGAGACGCTCATCCGGATCGTCGACATTGCCCGCCGCTACGACCTCTTTTTGATCTTTGACGAGACCTACCAAAACATCGTCTACAACGGGAAGAAGACGGTTCCGCTGTCGGACATCATCGGCGAGGTCCCGGGGATCTCCATGAAGGGAATCTCCAAGGAGTTCCCCTGGCCCGGTTCCCGCTGCGGCTGGATGGAGATCTACAACGCCGATAAGGACGAAATCTTCGCCCGTTATATCGATGCGATCCTGACCCAGAAGATGTCGGAGGTCTGTTCGACGACCCTTCCGCAGATGTCGATCCCGAGGATTATGGCCCACCCGCAGTATCAGCCCTACCTGCAGGAGAGGATTCGCCACTATGAAAAGCTCTCCAACATCGCCTACGGGATCCTCAAGGACCTCCCCTATGTGATGGCGAACCGGACCTGCGGCGCATTCTACATGACGGTGGTTTTCAACGAGGCGGTCCTCAACAACCGCCAGCGGCTGCCGATTCCGCAGGAGGATGTCCGGACCTACATCGAAAGCCTGGTTGCGGAATCGATCGAACCCGACAAGCGCTTCGTCTATTATCTCCTCGGCGCCACCGGGATCTGCGTGATCCCGCTGACCTCCTTCTTTACCGACCAGCCCGGTTTTCGGATGACGCTGCTCGAACGGGACGAGGCGAAGTTCGAACATGTCGTCCGGACCATCGGCGAGAAGATCGTCCAGTACGTCGAATCGGCGCGATAGGAAGACCAAATCCCCTCAGTATCGAAGTTTATCCAAAGCGAGATAAAACATCTCTGCTGATTTGCAGAACAGGATCTCGTACAGTTTGGGCCTGGCCGTGGTGAGGATCACCCGGCCGCCGAAGCCCGCCGCCTTCTTCAGGGCAACGGTTTTGTTTTTTACCCAGATCTTCGGATCGCCGATCTCCCCGATTCGATATACGATCCGGGAAAAAGGCCGGGAGAGCCCCCGGGCGTCGAACTCCCCTCCCGTGTGGTAAAGATCTTCTACATCGCGAGCGGAAACGCGTGGTGGGGGCGGTCCCCCGGGGTCGGCGAAGGTGACCTGATCCTGGATGATCAGGCCGCCTTGGGCGAAGAAGACCTCTGTGACCCGGAGACCGAACTGGGAATTGCGCCAGGTGAGGGTAACCGGCTCGCCGTCTGGCGCCACGACAGAGAAGATCTTCTCTCCGCGGCCCTCCTCCGTCAGCTCGAGCCGCGTATAACCCGAAGGGGTGATCTGTAACAGAAGCCCAAGGCCAAGGAGCGAGAGCGATATCAGGGTGATGATCGTTATCTTGCGGCGCATTTGATGCTTTCTTGAAGGCCGCTTTCGCGGGGGTAACCTCCGGCGAGTATCCGCGCCACCGGGTCCCGCCCGTTGTTCCAGCGTGGATCAGAGGTGCAAAGGGATCGCTTCCTTGCGGGTCAGCCCTCCGCACCGCAGAGAGCTGACCCGCAGGAATTTCGTGCGGGATTTATTTCAGCGCGCCCTTCTCCTTGAAGAACTTCCGGGCGCCTGGATGGACGTACTTGATCGCATCCGGGGTGACCTGTCCGACGGCCGTTGCCGGCGTCATTTTGGTGGCCCCCTTCCAGACCGCGGCGAGCTCGGCCTTGTTGTCGAAGATCGCCTTGACGATCTGATAGAGCCGATCGGCCGGGAAGGTGTCCATCGCCTGGAGGACGGCCGTGATGGCGATCGTATCGACGTCTTTTCCCACGCCAGAGTAGGAACCTTTGGCAAAAACCGTCTTGTGGAAAACGCCGGGATTCCCCTTCATGATCTTTTGTGCAATCTCTCCTCCCACCGGCAGAAGCACCATCTTGAGGCCGGGGGTGGAGGCGAGGTCGATGATGGAGGAAGTCGGTACGGCGCCGCTCCAGAAGAAGGCGTCGATCTTGCCGTCCTTCAGCGCCGCGACGGACGGGCCCGCCCCGAGCTTTTCCCGCTTGAAATCCCTGTTCCAGTCGATGCCGAGCGCCTTGAGCACGTAGTCGGCCTGCTCTTCCGTGCCGCTGTTCGGGGCGCACGTGGAGACGCGCTTGCCTTTGAGCTGCATAACAGACGTAATACCGGTGCCCTCCTTCGTCACGATGTGGAGCGGCTGCTCATAGAATCCCATCACCATGCGGACGTTGTGCTTGCCCGAGAGGCCGGGCACCTTGCCCTCGTTCGCCCACCCGACATGATAGTCGTAGGCGAAGGCCAGCCCCGCCTTCCCGGCAGTCAGCAGTTTCAGGTTGTCGATCGCGGCTGTCGTGGCCTCGGAGGTCGCCTCGGTGTTGGGGACGTATTTGCCGATGACGCCGCCGATCGCGCCGCCCAGCGGATACCAGACGCCGCCGGTGCCGCCGGTGACGATGCTGAAGGAAAACTTCTCTTGTTTGGGCTGCTGGGCGTACACGCCTGCCGTGATGAACAGCGATACGGCAATGAAAAGCACCATCCATGCAACTGTTTTCATTTTACGAACATTCATGATCCACCTCCTCAGATGTGAAAAGATACAATAACCGGAACCATACCATTCCGCCTTGAACTTCTGCTTATCATTTCCCTCGCGGGCGAAGGCCGTGGAGAAGGATAACCCGCCGAGGGTTGGATAACTTCGCATTTACGCTCAGACCGAAGCCTCGCTTTTCCGGGCGGGGCCTCGCGTCACCCGCAGATGGTGCAGGATCATCAGGATGCCGGCAAAAAGCGGCGCCAGCCCCGGGATGGACCAGCCGATTGGAGAAATGACCATTACAAAGGCTGCGATGATCAGCAGCACCCGCTCGACCATGGGTAATTTCTTCCGCAGGTAGCCGATGATGCCCAGAGCGACGAACAACAGGGAACAGAGGCTGGTCATTGTGGCCAAAATGAAATCGAGCCAGTTTCCCCCCAAGATCAGGAGGCTGTAACCGACGGTGGTCGTCGAGAAGAAGAAAGGCACCAGGAACGCAGGCAGCGAATACTTCCAGGCCTGCATCATCGAGCCGAACGGGTTTCCGCCCGTAACGGCTGCCGCCGCGCAGGGGGAGAGGCCGACCGGAGGGGAGACCTCGGAAAGAACGGCGAAGTAGAAGGCGAGCAGGTGTGCCACATGCATCGGGATGCCGAGCTTGACCAGGGCTGGAGCGACCATGACGACGGTCATGATGTAGGTCGCGGTGATCGGCAGGGAGAGGCCGATCAGCATGGAGGCGATCATGGCCAGCAGGATGGCGGCCAGCACCGAGCCGCCGCTCGCGTACATGATGATGGAGGAAATCTTCAGCCCGAGACCGGTCAACGTGAAGGTTCCGACTATCAGGCCGGCCGCGGCGAGGAGCACAGCGACCGGAAGCATGTTCTTCGCCCCCTCGATCATCGCCGTGATGATCTTGCGGGGGGTCAGCCATTCGTTTCGGTCTTTGCTCAGGAAACTGGTCAGCACCGTCGTCCCGATGGCGCCGAGCGCCGCGTATTCGGGCGACTTGTTCCAGACGACGAGGATCGCCACCAGAACGGCGATCGACAACAGGTGGTACCCCTGGGAGAGCATCACCTGCCGGACGGTCTTCGCTTCGGTCTCCGGGGGGGCGAAGCGGTACTTGCGGGCCTCCAACTCCACCATGAACAGCGTCCCCACATAATAGAGGATCGTGGGGACGGTCACCATGACGATGACGTCCCAGAAAGAGACGCCCATGAACTGCATGATGAGAAAGGCGGCCGCGCCCATCAGCGGCGGCGAGAGGACCGCCCCGATCCCCCCGGTGGCGATCAGTCCGGCGGCCATGTTCGGCGAATAGCCGGCCTTCTTCAGGATCGGCCACATGATCGGCGTGACGGACATGGTTGTCGCCACGCCGCTTCCCTGCGGCCCGCCCAGGAGAGCCGAGGTGATCACCGCACCCCGCCCGGCGCTGGCCGATTGTCGGCCCATCGTCGCGAGCGACAGATCGAGCCAGAAGCCACCTGCCCCCGCCACATCCATGAAGGTGCCATAGACGACGAAGAGCATCACGAAAGAGACGCTGACCGAAAGCGGTACTCCGAAGATCCCCTCCAGCGTCATGTACATGTGGCCGACGATCCGACCGAGGTCGTAACTTTTATGGGAAATGACATCCGGGAAATAATTCCCGAAATACATGTAGAGCAGGAAGCCCAGAACGACCGCGGTGAAGGTGTTGCCGACGATGCGCCGGGAGATTTCCAGCAGGAGGAGGATCGCCATGAGACCGAAGAAGAGATCCAGCGGTTCCGGAACCGTGGAGCGGCGGATGAACTGGTCCATGTCGGTAAAGGTGTAGGCGATGGTGGCCACGCCCAGGAGGGCCAGGAGCAGGTCCAGCCACAAAGTCCAGCGGCCGGCGTTCGGCCGGACCGGGTAAACCAGAAAGGCCAGGCCAAAAATGAAGGCCATGTGGACCATCCGGAAGATGTAGGTTTCGACGGGCCATATGGCGCCGTAAAGAGACCAGCCGACAAAACCGACATAAAGTGCGCCGATCGCCATGGCCGATTTCCCTTGCATTTTGCGCATCCCGCGTTGCCTCCGTATTCGATGATTTTATGAGAAACACCCCGGATGGAATACCGTGTGAAGTTAATGAGGGAGACCGTACTAATCACGTGTACTATAAGAAAATAGGTAACTGCTCAGGTAGCCCCACCATGGAGCACCATTGACTGGCGGGTAGTATATATCCCCCC